>CAYPYK010000102.1:0-10353 GCA_964414665.1 uncultured Intrasporangiaceae bacterium
GTCGTGACCTCACCGCCGAGGGGGTCGTGGTGGTGGCGATCGGCGGTGCCACCAACATCGGCCGCTTCCTCGGCCTGCTCGGCCCGCTGTCCCGCCGGGTCACCCTCGCGGGGCTGTGCGACGAGGCCGAGGAGCGCTACTTCGCCGCCGGGCTCGAGCGGGCCGGGTTCGGCCGCCATCTCGACCGCGCCGACCTCGAGGCGCTCGGCTTCTTCGTCTGCGTCGCCGACCTCGAGGACGAGCTGATCCGAGCGCTCGGTCCGGGCGAGGTCCGTCGGGTCATCGAGGACCAGGGCGAGCTCGGCTCGCTGCGCCTGTTCCAGAGCCAGCCCGCGCAGCGCGAGCGGCCCGTCGAGGTGCAGCTGAGACGGTTCATGGGCACCCGATCCATGCGCAAGATCCGCTATGCCGCCCTGCTCGTGGAGGCTCTCGACCTCGCCGCAGTCCCCCGCTCGCTGGCCGGCGTGCTCGACCACGTGTGAGCGGCCGTCCGGCTGAGACCGACCCCGGACCGGTGCCTAGGCTGGCCCCATGGCTCGGTTCCGGCACGCTCCCGAGGTCTGGCGTGACTTCCCCTCCCTCGTTCCCGTCGCCGTCCACGTGGTCGGCATCACCGCGGCGCCCGACCCGACGGCACGCGTCACGGCCAACGTCGACCGGGCTCGTGCCGTGCTGGATGGGCGGCCCGAGTCCGAGCTCCCGGCGATCCAGGCCTGGCGACGGGTCTACTCCCGGATGGGTCTGAAGCCGACCCAGTACCGCTGCGCCTCCGAGGCGTTGCTGCGCCGGCTCCGCCGCGGCGACGACCTGCCCGCGCTCCACCCGTTCGTCGACCTGTGCAACTCCCTGTCCGTCGCGTATGCCGTGCCGGTGGCCGCGTTCGACCTCGCGCACGTCGCGGGCAGCCTGACCGTCCGGCCGGCGACGGGCCAGGAGCACTACGTCACCTTCGGCGGGGAGGTCGAGAGCCCCCCGCGAGGCGAGATCGTGTTCGCCGACGACGCGGGCGGGGCCCACGCCCGGCGCTGGGCCACCCGGCAGAGCGGTGCGTCCGCCGTCGGGCCGGACACCTCGGACGTGCTCGTCGTCGCCGAGGGACACCACGACCGGGCGCGCGCCGACCTCGCGGGCCTGCTCGCCGACCTCGAGCGCGACCTCGAGGAGCTGTGGGGGCTCCGCGCGCCGGGCCGGATCCTCACGGCGGCCGAGCCGTCCCTCGACCTCGGCTGAGCCGGGACCCCACGCCCGTCGGCGGACACGTGGCGCCTGCGGCCGGCGGCGCGGCGGCATACTCCGGCTCCCGGGGCGTCGACAGGGACGCTCCGTCCGGCCCCGGCCGGCGCCTCGGCGGTAGGCTGCGGAGTCGGTTGACCAGCGTGGCCACGCCGCATCGTCTCCGGCCCCGGTCGCGCCCGCGGTCAGCACCGATCAGCCAACAGCGAGGACCACCAATGGGACCCAGAACGCCGTCCTCGACGGTGCTCATCCTCAACGCGGGGAGCTCCTCGCTGAAGTTCGCCCTCGTCGACTCCGGAGCCGGCGACCGGGTCCTGTCAGGGCTCGCCGAGCCACTGGGGACCGACGAGGCCGAGATGAGCGTCGACGGACCGGACGGCAGCACGCAGAGCCGGCTCAACGGCACCGACCACCGGGCTGCCGTCGCGGCCATCATCGCCGAGGTGACCCGCCTCGACCCCGGGCTCCAGCCCGTCGGGGTCGGCCATCGCGTCGTCCACGGCGGCGAGCGGTACGCCGACTCGGTTGTCATCACCGATGAGGTGGTCGCCGCGATCGAGGAGTTCGCCCCGCTGGCCCCCCTGCACAACCCGCCTGCGCTGCGCGGCATCAAGGCCGTCCACGCCGCCTGGCCCGACATGCCCCAGGTCGCCGTCTTCGACACCGCCTTCCACCAGAGCATGCCGCCGCGGGCGTACCGGTATGCCGTCCCCTCGGCCTGGTACGAGCGACACGGGGTCCGGCGGTACGGGTTCCACGGGACGAGCCACCGCTACGTCAGTGCCCGGGCGGCCGAGCTGCTGGGCCGTGACCCGGCCGATCTGGCCCTGGTCGTCGCCCACCTCGGCAACGGCTGCAGCGCGACCGCCGTCCTCGGCGGCCGGTCGGTCGACACGACGATGGGTCTCACCCCGCTCGAGGGGCTCGTCATGGGGACCCGCTCCGGTGACGTCGACCCGGGCATGTTCGCCTATCTCGACGACGAGTGGGGGATGTCAGCGCACGCCGTCACGACCGCCCTGAACACGCGGAGCGGGCTGCTGGGCCTGTCGGGGCTCACCAACGACATGCGGGAGATCTGGGAGGCCGGCGACCAGGGACACGCAGCGGCCCGGCTGGCCGTCGACGTCTTCGTCTACCGGCTCGCGAAGTCGATCGCCGGCCTCGTCGTCGGGCTGGGCGGGCTCGACGCCCTGGTGTTCACCGGCGGCATCGGCGAGAACGACCATCGGGTGCGGGCGCTGACCGTCGAGGCGCTCGGTTTCCTCGGGCTGAGCCTCGACGGGGCGCGCAACGCCGAGCACGGACGCGCCTCTGGGGGCCGGGTCGGCTCGGGCACCGGGCCGGAGGTGCTCGTCGTCCCCACCGACGAGGAGCTGATGATCGCCCTCGACACCATCCGGCTGACCACTCCGGACACCGGGAAGGAGTGAGGCAGACGGTGGCCAAGACACTCCTGGTCGTCCCGAGCGGCCCCCGGGTCGGCCTGACGAGCGCGTGCCTGGGCCTGCTGCGCGCCCTCGACGAGCGGGGCGTCCACGTCGGGTTCTTCAAGCCGCTCGGCCAGCCGCACCTGGACGGCACCCCCGACGGCTCCGCCGAGCTGGTGCGCGGGCTCACCGCGATGGACGTCGAACAGGCCCTGCCGGCTCCGCAGATGGAGGAGCTCCTGGGCTCCGGCGGGCTCGACTCGGTGCTCGAGGAGGTCCTCACCCGGTGGCAGTCCGCGGCATACGACCACGATGTCGTCGTCGTCGAGGGCCTCAACCCCGGCCCGACCCAGATCTACTCCGGGCGGGTCAACCAGGCGATGGCCCGGGCGCTCAACGCCGACGTCGTCCTCGTCGGGGCGTTCCCACCGGCGGACGAGAGCGGTGCGCCGGAGGAGGCCGCCGAGACCGCTGCGGTCGTCCGGGCCGAGGCCGTCGACCATCTCGCCGAGATCCTGTCCATCACCAAGGCGACGTACGCCACCGGCGAGACCTCGCGCGTCGTCGGCTGCGTCGTCACCCGGGTGCCCACCGGCGACCCCGAGACGATGGACGCGCTCACCGCCGCGCTCGACCGACGCGGGCTGCGGCTGCTCGCTGCCATCGCCTACCGCGCCGATCTCGCACACCCCCGGGTCCGCGACCTGGTCCGCGAGACCGGCTGCCGCATCCTCAACGAGGGCGATCTCGACCGCCGGATCAAGGGGACCTCGGTGTTCGCCCAGGCCGTGCCCGGCGGCCTGCGGGTGCTGACCGAGGGCGAGCTCATCGTCGTCCCGGGCGACCGCCACGAGGTCATCATGGCCGCGAGCCTGGCGGCTCTCGGCGGTACCCCGCTCGCGGCCCTGCTGCTCAGCGCCGGGGTCGAGCCCGACCCGACCGTCTGGTCGCTGTGCCGGGCCGCCCTCGACACCGGGCTTGCCGTCCTCGCCACCGACGTGATGACCTACGACGCGGTCACCCTCGTCCAGGACATCGACATCGAGCTGTCGGCGAACGACCTGGCGCGCGGCGAGGCCGTGATGGCGCACGGCGCCGCGGCATTCGACGACGAGGTCATCGAGGGCGTCCTGTCCGCCCCCCAGGCGCGGCGGCTGAGCCCGGCAGCCTTCCGTTACCGGCTCGTGGAGCTGGCCCGACGGGCCGACGTCCGGATCGTGCTCCCCGAGGGCCTGGAGCCGCGGACCCTGCGCGCGGCCGTCGAGTGCGCAGACCGCAGGATCGCCCGGCCGGTCCTCCTCGGGCCGCCGGACACCGTCCGCCAGCGGATCGCCAACCTCGGTCTCAAGGTCCCCGACACCCTGGAGATCATCGACCCCGAGGAGATCGCCGAACGCTATGTCGCGCCGCTCGCCGCACTGCGGGCCCCCAAGGGGTGGACCGAGGCCGTGGCCCGCGAACGGCTTCTCTCGGACCCCATCACGGTCGGCACGATGATGCTGCAACAGGGTGAGGTCGCCGGGCTCGTCTCCGGCGCCGAGCACACGACGGCTCACACGGTCCGCCCGGCGCTGCAGATCCTCGGGACCGCGCCCGGCTCCTCGCTCGTCTCGTCGGTGTTCTTCATGTGCCTTCCCGACGAGGTGCTCGTCTACGGTGACTGTGCCATCAACCCCAACCCGACCGCCGAGCAGCTCGCCGACATCGCCATCCAGAGCGCGGCGTCCGCCACGGCGTTCGGGATCGAGCCCCGGGTGGCCATGATCAGCTTCAGCACGGGCGAGTCCGGGGTGGGCAGCGATGTCGAGAAGGTTGTCGAGGCCACCCGGACGGTGCGCCACCGCGCGCCGGACCTTGCGGTCGACGGGCCCCTGCAGTACGACGCCGCGGCCACCACCTCGGTCGGCAAGAGCAAGCGGCCGGGCAGCTCGGTCGCTGGGCGGGCCACCGTCTTCGTGTTCCCCGACCTGGACACCGGCAACACGACCTACAAGGCCGTCCAGCGCAGCGCCGACGTCGTCAGCATCGGTCCGATGCTCCAGGGCCTGGCCAAGCCGGTCAACGACCTGAGCCGCGGCGCGCTCGTCGAGGACATCGTCTATACGATCGCCCTCACCGCGGTGCAGGCGGGCGCGGCGCCGGGCTGACCCTGGCTGGGTCGCCCCCCGCCCGTCGCTGCCGCTGTGTCCGAGGAACTGGCGGTCATGGCGACCAGAAGCGCGGACGCAAGGGGGCGTGGGGAGGTCGTCGGCACCGCCCCATGCTGGGCCGGCCAACGCGTCTCGTCGAACCCGCCCGCCGGGGACCGTTGCGGCTCTACCCTGACAGGGGTGGCCCTCCCGGCGGTGGGCCCCTGGCCCCAGTCCGGTACCGGGGCCTCCCGAGGGGGGAAGATGTCCGATCTCAAGGTGTTCCGCCTGCGCGACGGCGACGTTGTCGAGCTCGCGGGGGTGCCTCCGGCGCTCGACGGGGCCCTGCAGCGCCTCGTCGAGGCGAACCTCGAGACCCTGTTCGGCGTGCGCCTGCTGGCCTCCGGCTACGCCACGGGCTCGAGGCACGGCGGCCGGGTCGCCACGGTCGGCCTCGACGAGAACGCCTCGCCGGTCGTCATCGAGTACCAGCGGGCCGGGGGCGGCAGCGTCATCAACCAGGGCGTGTGGGCCCTGGACTGGCTCGTCGACCACCGCGCCGACGTCACGCTCCTCGCCATGGACCGCCTCGGCGCGAGCGAAGCCGCCTCCATCGACTGGCGCAGCCCGCGGCTGGTCTGCCTCGCCCCGGGATTCTCCCGCAACGACGAGCACGTGGTCCACCAGATCAACCGGTCCATCGAGCTCGTCCGCTTCCGGCTCTGCGACGACGAACTGCTCGCCCTGGAGCTGGTCAGCCCGGCCCGGCCGAACGTCTCCGGCAACCACGTCTGCGGCAACCACGTCTCCGGCAACCACGTCTCCGGGCGAGCCGCGTCGAGATCGGCGGCGCACGGACACCCGGCGCCTCGGACCATCGGCGACGACCTGGCGGTGGCGCCTGCGCCGGTCCACGAGGTGTATGCCGCGCTGGAGCAGTTCGTCGGCGGGCTCGGCGAGGACGTCACGCGCACGCAGCTCGCCTCCTACATCGCGTTCCGGCGGCTGCGTAACTTCACCTGCGTCGAGGTCGACCTGCGCGAGGGGGAGCTCCTGCTCTACCTGCGGCTCGACCCCGACACGGTCCAGCTCGAGGACGGCTTCACGCGCGACGTGCGCCGGCTGGGGCACGTCGGGACCGGGTTGCTCGAGGTCCGGGTGCCCGACGGCCGGACCCTGACGCGGGCGCTGCCGCTGGTCCGGGCCAGCTACGCCAACGGCTGACCCGGACGCCGTCCCGGCGCTCAGCCGAGGGTGAGCACGGCGGCGCCGGTCACGTCGCCGTGGGCGAGGTCGCGCAGGGCCTGGTCGGCCCGGACGAGGGGGTAGGCAGTCGTCGTCGGCCGGACGCCGAGCCGCGCCGCGAGCAGTAGGAGCTCCTCGCCGTCGCGGCGGGTGTTGCTCGTCACGCTGGTCAGGGTGCGCTCCCGGAACAGGTGGCGCTGGTAGTGCAGGCCGGGCACGTCGGAGAGGTGGATCCCGGCCAGCGCCAGGGTCCCGCCGGCGTCGAGCGCCTCGAGCGCCACCGGAACGAGGTCGCCGACCGGGGCGAAGACGATCGCGGAGTCGAGGGGCACCGGCGACGCGGCATACGCCTCGCCCGCCGACGCCGCGCCGAGCTCGAGGGCGAGCCGCCGGGCCCCCTCGCCGCGCGTGAGCACATGCACCTCGGCCCCCTGCGCGATCGCGATCTGTGCCGTGATGTGCGCGCTGGCGCCGAACCCGTAGATCCCGAGCCGCCCGCCCGGTGGGAGCTGCGCGCGGACGAGCGAGCGGTAGCCGATGATGCCCGCGCAGAGCAGGGGTGCCGCCGCCACGTCGTCGAACACGTCGGGGATCGCGTAGGCGAACGCCTCCGGGACCGTCGCGTACTGCGCGTAGCCGCCGTCCTCGTCCCAGCCGGTGTAGCGCGAGCCCCCACAGAGGTTCTCCCGCCCTGACCGGCACCACCGGCATACACCGCAGGTATGCCGCAGCCACGCGACCCCGACCCGGTCACCGACGGCGAGCCGTCGGGTGCCCGTCCCGAGGGCGGCGACGGTGCCCACGACCTCGTGTCCCGGGACGACGCCGGGACGGTGCACCGACAGGTCTCCCTCGACAACGTGGAGGTCGGTGCGGCACACGCCGCACGCGCCCACCTGGACGAGGACCTCACCCGGCTCCGGTTCGGGGAGCGGCCGCTCGACGAGGTGCAGGGGACCGGCGTCGATGGGCGCGGGCTCGCCGACGACCCAGGCCCGCATCGTGTCTGCGGTGCTCATCGGGCACACCTCCTCGGGCTCCGGCCCCCCGCAGCATCCCACCACGCGGCCGGCCGAGCCGGGGACCGGTGGGATGCTGCAGGGCGGGCCTGCGAGGTCAGCGCTTGATCTTGACGACCGACCCGGGCGCGAGCACCTGGCCGGTGTTCTCGTCGATGACCCCGAGGGTCCCGACGTAGACCGAGTCGCCCTTGACCTCGATCGACAGCGGCGCGTCGAGGCTCTTGAGCACCCCGCGGTGGTGGCCGTCGATGCGGGTGACCTGGCCGGCGAAGAGCTCGGTGACGTAGATCGTCCCGTTGGGGGCGACGGCGAGGTCGGTGGCGCCGAGGAAGCCGGTGGCCCGCCGGTGCGCCATGCCTGCCCGGCCCATCCGGTAGACCGACCCCCGGGCACCCAGGCTCGGGTCCTCGGGGCCGCCCGGCAGCGTCGACACCCACAGGGTGCCGTGGCGGTCGCGCTCGACGTCGGTGGGCACCGGCTCGAAGGCGTACGTCACGCCGACGAGGCAGTCGGGCGCGCCGAGCGCGGCCACCTGGTCCGCCGTGAAGGTGATCGGCTGCGGAGGCAGCAGGCCGATGGTCGAGACATGCCCGGTCCGGCTGACCCGCAGGATGTCGTTGCCACCGGCGTCGGCGACCGCCCAGGCACCGTGCGGCAGCGAGGTGACGGCGTAGGGATGCGAGTCGAGCACACCGGTGTAGGTGGCCGGCAAACCGCTCAGTGCGGCGAGAACCTGCTCGGCACAGGGGTTTGTGTTGGCGACGATCCCGTAGGTCTGGACCCCGTCGGGGTTGTTGGCCGCCTCGTAGGCGCCGAGGTCGGCGACGACGTCGGGGTGACCGGCCTTGCGGATCGTCAGCAGCGCCGTCCCGGTGGAGAAGTCGGTCGACGTGAAGGCCATCGTGCCGTCGGGCGCGAAGTCGAGCCCGGAGACGTCGGTGCCCGGGGGCTTCGAGGCGATGACCTGGTTTCCGGAGGCGGTGATCCTGTTGATGGTGCTGGCCACGCCGTCGGCGAAGTAGACCCCGCCCTTGGACAGGGCCACGCTGAACGGCGCGGCCGCATCCATGGTCAGGGTGCGGCTCCAGTGGTGCGGATGCGCCGCCGAGGCGGCTGGGGCCGTGACCAGCCCCAGGGCCGTCACGGCGCCAAGGGCCAGGGCTGCTAGCTGTCGTCGTGTCACCGACATCGAATACTCCCTTGTGCTCGGGCGCACGGGGTGACCAAGGCCCCCCCTGCGCAGTGATGGCGCCGGGACTACGAGGAGTAAGATATGCCCGCTTGGGCCCTGCGTCACCACCCTTCGGGGTGCGGAGCGTGGCGGGTTCATGCCAGCGCCGGGGGATTCTGCGCTCGGCGCCTGCCACGGCGGCGGAGGGCTGCCGCGTTCCGGTGGAGCGACCGAGAGGCCACTGGGAGAGTGGGACCACGACGACCACCTGGGGGAGCCCTCCATGCCGATGCCGCTGGCGATCACCCGGTTCAACGCCGCCATGCTCAACAAGGGGATGATCCACCTCGTCGGGCACCTCGACATCGTCGAGCTGGAGCACACGGGACGGAAGACCGGCACGGTCCGGCATACGCCGATCATGGCGTTCCGCGACGGAGACGAGGTCACCGTCGCGCTGACCTACGGTCCGAAGGTGCAGTGGCTCAAGAACCTCACCGCCGCCGGCGGCGCGCGGATGCGGTTCGGGGACACCTGGGTTCGTCTCGGGGCGCCGGTGATGCTCGGCGCGGCGGAGGGCCTGAGCCGGATGCCGCAGCCGCAGCGGACGCTGTTGCGCTGGCCGATCCGCTGCGACGACTTCGTGGCGATGCCGGTGATCGGCTGAGCGGCGCTCGTCGGCCGGACGAGCGCTCCCTAGCGCCCAGCGGCCTTCCTTTGGCGCAGAAGTCACCGTCCGGCTGAGTACCTTCCCAGCCGGACGGTGACTTCTCAGCCGGTGCGCCGGCTGCTCCAGCCCGACGCGACTGCGCGACCGGGGGGAGTCAGGGGCGGCCGAGCAGGGCGGCCAGCTGCGCCACCGTCTCGGGCCGGACCCGGTAGTGGACCCAGGTGCCGCGCCGCTCGGACTCCACCAGGCCCGCCTCCCGGAGCACTCTGAGGTGGTGCGAGATCGTCGGCGCGCCGACCTCGAAGGCCCCGGTGACGTCACACACGCACACCTCGGGCTGGGCCGCGATGAGCGAGAGCAGGCGCAGCCGGACCGGGTCGCCGAGCGCCTTGAACAGCGGCGCCAGTGCCGCAGCATGGGCCTCGGTCAGCGGCGGAGCGGCCAGCGCACAGCACGGGGGGCGGAGCTCGACGGAGTTCGGCATGTCTCTATATTGACAGATATCGAACCAAGGTGCAGGCTAGGGCTGATTCGACAGACATCACATCAGGAGAGGCCATGACCACCGACCCACGTACCCCCACCCTGAGCGACAGCGAGATCCGCGAGGCCGTCCGCGAGCGTTACGCCGCCTCCGCCCGCAGCTCCCTCGGGCTCGCCGATGGCGTGCCCGGCTGCGGGAGCGGGTGTGGCTGCGGGACCGCCGAGAAGGACCCCATCAGCATCGACCTGTATGCCGCGGACGACGCCCCCTCCGCCGGTGCGCTCGCCGCCTCGCTGGGCTGCGGCAACCCGACGGCCCTGGCCGAGCTGCACCCCGGGCAGGTGGTCCTCGACCTCGGGTCCGGAGGGGGCCTGGACGTACTGCTGTCGGCCCGCCGGGTCGGCCCGGACGGCATGGCCTACGGCCTCGACATGACCACGGAGATGGTCGAGCTGGCCCGGCGCAACCAGGGCGAGGCCGGGGTGACCAACGCGGAGTTCCTCCAGGGCAGCATCGAGGACGTCCCGCTCCCGGACGCGTCGGTGGACGTCGTCATCTCCAACTGCGTCATCAACCTGTCGACCGACAAGGACGCCGTGCTGCGCGAGGCGTTCCGGGTGCTGCGCCCCGGTGGGCGGTTCGCGGTGTCCGACATGGTGCTGCTCCGCGAGCTGCCGCCGGCCCTGGACCGGGTCGTCGGGCTGTGGACCGGGTGCATCGCCGGGGCCCTGGTCGTCGACGACTACGTGGCCAGGCTCGGGGCGGCCGGGTTCGCCGACGCCTCGGTCGAGCTGACCCGCACCTTCTCGCGCGGCGAGCTCGAGGACCTCGCGGAGTCGCTGAGCCCGCAGGACCTTCCCGAGGACATGGACGCCGCCGCGGCCATCGACCAGTTCGAGGGGGCGTTCGCCAGCGCGTTCGTCCGGGCGGTCAAGCCCGCCTGAACCGCCCCTTCTCACCCTTGTG
>CAYPYK010000103.1:0-10305 GCA_964414665.1 uncultured Intrasporangiaceae bacterium
CGATCAGCCCGTCGACCGGCCGGACCCTGCCCGACCGCTACATCGAGGGCACCTGCCCCATCTGCGGGTATGCCGAGGCGCGTGGCGACCAGTGCGACAACTGCGGCAACCAGATCGACGCGACCGAGCTCATCGACCCCCGCAGCAAGATCAACGGCGAGGTCCCCCGGTTCGTCGAGACCCAGCACTTCTTCCTCGACCTCCCCGCCCTCGCGGACGCCATCGGCGAGTGGCTCGACGGGCGTGAGGCGTCGGGCACGTGGCGGCCCAACGTCATCAAGTTCAGCCGCAACCTGCTTCAGGACGTCCGGCCCCGCGCGATGACCCGAGACCTCGACTGGGGCATCCCCGTGCCCATCGACGGGTGGCGCGAGCAGCCGACCAAGCGGTTCTACGTGTGGTTCGACGCGGTGATCGGCTACCTGTCGGCCTCGATCGAGTGGGCCCGCCGGGTCGGCGACCCCGAGCGCTGGCGCGACTGGTGGAACGACCCGGAGGCCCGGTCCTACTACTTCCAGGGCAAGGACAACATCACCTTCCACGCCCAGATCTGGCCCGCCGAGCTGCTCGCGTATGCCGGCAAGGGATCGCGAGGTGGCGAGCCGGGACCCTACGGCGTGCTCAACCTGCCCACCGAGGTCGTCGCGAGCGAGTTCATGACGATGGAGGGCAGGCAGCTGTCGACCTCGCGGGGCCACGTGATCTACGTCCGCGACGTCCTCGAGCGCTACGGCCCGGACGCCCTGCGCTACTTCATCTGCGCCGCCGGGCCCGAGAGCCAGGACGCCAACTTCACCTGGGCCGAGTTCGTCCAGCGCAACAACTCCGAGCTCGTCGCCGGGTGGGGCAACCTGGTGAACCGCACGGCGACGATGATCCACAAGAGCTTCGGCGAGATCCCGGCGGCCGGGTCGCTGGAGCCGGTCGACACCGCCCTGCTCGACACGGTCCAAGCGGCCTTCGCCACGGTCGGCGGGCACATCGAGCGTCACCGCTTCAAGGCCGGCATCGGCGAGCTCATGCGGGTCGTCGGCGAGGCCAACGCGTACGTCTCGCAGACCGAGCCGTTCAAGCTCAAGGGCGAGGACCAGCGCGAGCGGCTGGGTACCGTGCTCCACGTGCTCGCCCAGGCGGTCTCCGACATCAACACCTTGTCCTCGCCGTTCCTCCCGCACGGGGCGAACCGGGTGCACACGGTGCTGGGCGGTCACGGCGAGCTCGTGCCGATGCCGGAGCTGCGCGAGGTCGAGGACCTCGACGGAGCCGCCGGCTACCCGGTCATCATGGGCGAGTACTCCTCGACGCCGCCCTGGCGGTCCCGGCCGGTTCGCGTCGGGACGCCCGTCGCCAAGCCGGTCCCGGTGTTCACCAAGTTCGACGACTCCGTCGTCGAGGCCGAGCTCGAGCGGCTCCGCTCCTCGTGAGCCGGAGTCGGCGTCCGGAGCCTCCGGACCCGCTGCCGATCCCGGTGGCGGACAACCACACCCATCTCGACATCGCCTGGGAGGGTGAGGAGCCCGCCGACGTCGGTGAGGTACTCTCGGCCGCTGCCGCGGTCGGGGTCGACCGCGTCGTCCAGATCGGCTGTGACCTGGCGTCGGCGCGCCTCACCGTCGAGCTCGTCGACCGGTATGCCGCGGTGCTCGGTGGCGTTGCGCTGCACCCCAACGAGGCACCGCGCCTCGCCGCGCACGGGCGCCTCGAGGCGGCATACGAGGAGATCGAGGCGCTCGCCGCGCACCCGAGGGTGCGTGTGGTGGGGGAGACCGGGCTCGACTACTACCGCACCGGGCCAGAGGGGCGGGGGGCGCAGGAGGAGTCCTTCCGCTGGCACATCGACCTGGCCAAGCGGCTCGACCGGACCCTGCAGATCCACGACCGCGACGCCCACAGCGACGTCCTGCGGGTGCTCGACGACGAGGGCGCCCCCGAGCGGGTCGTCCTGCACTGCTTCTCCGGTGACGGGGCGTTCGCCCGGGCCTGCGTCGAGCGCGGCTACCACCTGTCCTTCGCCGGCAACGTCACCTTCAAGAACGCCCACGCCGTGCGCGATGCGCTGGCCGTCACGCCGCTGGACCGGGTCCTCGTCGAGACCGACGCCCCCTACCTCACGCCCCACCCCTGGCGGGGGTCCCCGAACTCCCCGGCCCTCGTCCCACTCACCGTGCGCGCCATGGCGGCGGTGCTCGGCGTGGCCGTCCCCGTGCTGTGCGATGCGCTCGGGGCGACGACGGGTCACCTCTACGGCACCTGGTGACCCGTCCGGGCCGGGCGGGAGGTTCGTTACCAAAATTTGACCTTTGCCCCTTGACTCCTGCACGCTGGACGAGTTGGCCGGGGCCAGTAGCCCCGGACGGCACGGGTCCGTCACGAGGCGGCCGCCAGCGTCGACAGCCGCCCCGGGGCCCGTGTGGAGCCGCCGCCCCTGGGCGACTCCGGGCCGCTCCCCTGGCGGCCCCCGTCCGGACCTGGTGCCCGGGCACCACGACCATTGGAGCCCCGTGATCTCTGCACCCCTGCGCCGCGTCGCCCAAGGCGCAGCCCTCCTCACCATCGTCGCCGGCTCGGTCGGCGCCTCTTCCTGGAGCAAGAACGTCGACGTCTCGGTCGACGGCAAGGTCTCCTCGGTGCGCGTCTTCGGGTCCACCGTGGCCGACGCCCTGTCGGCGGACCACCTGACCCTCGGCGTGCACGACCTGGTCCTTCCCTCGCCGTCCAGCCCCGTTCACGACGGTGACGTCATCACCGTGCGCTACGCCCGTCCGCTCACGCTGACGATCGACGGCCGCACCGCCGAGTACTGGACCACGGCCACGACCGTCGACGCCGCCCTCGACCAGCTCGGCTTCCGCGCGCCCGGCGCCGTCCTCTCCGCGTCGCGCTCGCAGGCCCTGGGCCGCCGGGGCCTCGCCGTGACGATGACGACCCCCAAGCAGGTGACCGTTGTCGCCGACAGCAGGCATCGCTCCGTGAGCTCGGCTGCGGCCGACGTGTCCGCGATGCTCCAGGCCGCTGGGTACCACCTCGGCCCGCTCGACCGGGTCACGCCGGGGCTGACCTCCGACCTCGTCGACGGCTCGACCATCGTCGTCCGGCGGGTCTACGAGAAGACCATCACCTCGACCGTGTCGCTCGCGTACGCCACGACGAAGAAGAGCGACTCCTCGATGTACACCGACCAGAGCAAGACCCTCCGGCCCGGCAAGGCCGGCAGCGAGCGGGTCACCACCCGGCGGCTCTACGTCGACGGCAAGCTCGCCAGCTCGACGGTCGTCTCCCGGACGGTTCTCACGAAGGCGGTGACCGCGGTCGTCGCGGTCGGCACCAAGCATCGCCCGACCCGCAGCGCCGGCAACACCTCGGGCACGGGCATCAACCTGGCCAACGCCGCGATGTGGGACCGGATCGCCGCGTGCGAGTCCGGCGGCAACTGGCACATCAACACCGGCAACGGCTACTACGGCGGCCTGCAGTTCGCGTCCTCGACCTGGCTGAGCAACGGCGGCGCCGACTTCGCGCCGCGGGCCGACCTCGCCTCCCGCGCGCAGCAGATCACCGTGGCCAACCGGCTCTACGCCAGGGCCGGCCTCGGCCCCTGGGGCTGCGCCTGGGCGGCCTGACCGCCGCGTCGGCCGGCATGCCTCACCCTAGGGTGAGCACCATGCCCGCGCCCGACCCCACAGCCCCGGCCGACGGCCCCCGACCGCTCGGGCTGCTCGGGGGCTCGCGGGTCCGGGCGCTCGCCGAGACCCTCGGCATCCGGCCGACCAAGCAGTGGGGCCAGAACTTCGTCGTCGACGCCAACACGGTGCGCCGCATCGTGCGGCTCGCCGCAGTAGCGGCCGACGACGTCGTCGTCGAGGTCGGGCCCGGCCTGGGCTCGCTCACCCTTGCGCTCCTGCCCGAGGTCGCCGCCGTCGTCGCCGTCGAGGTCGACCCCGTCCTCGCGGGAGCGCTGCCCACGACGGTGGCTGCCCACGCTCCGGCCCTCGCCGACCGGTTGACGGTGGTCCACGCCGATGCCCTCACGGTGACCGGGCTGCCCGGGCCGCCACCGACGGCGCTCGTGGCGAACCTGCCCTACAACGTCTCGGTGCCCGTGGTGCTGCGGTTCCTCGAGCGGTTCCCGAGCGTCACCCGCATCCTCGTCATGGTCCAGCTCGAGGTGGCCGAGCGGCTCGCGGCCCCGCCCGGCTCGCGGATCTACGGGGTCCCGAGCGCCAAGGCCGCCTGGTACGGGCAGGTCCGTCTCGCCGGCCGGGTCCCCCGCGGGGTCTTCTGGCCGGTGCCCAACGTCGACTCCGGCCTGGTGTCGCTGGTGCGGCGCGAGCCACCGGTGGCCGACGTTCCGCGCGAGGAGGTCTTCGCCTGCGTCGACGCGGCGTTCGCCCAGCGCCGCAAGACCCTCCGGGCAGCGCTGGCCCCGTGGGCGGGCTCGCCCCAGCGCGCCGAGGAGTGCCTGCGCGCCGCGGGGATCGACCCCCGCACCCGCGGGGAGCAGCTCGACATCGGCGGGTTCGCGTCCGTGGCCCGGGCACGCCGCTCGCTGGGACACGCGGCGGCGGAGCGGTGATTAGGGTGGGCGCATGACCTCGGCCCACAGCGACCCGCCACCGGCGACGGTGCGTGTCCCGGGCAAGGTCAACCTCGAGCTCCTCGTCGGGCCGGTCCGTCCCGACGGCTACCACGCCCTGTGGACCGTCTACCAGGCGGTGAGCCTGCACGACGACATCACCGTGGCGAACGACGACGACTGGGGTGTCTCGGTCAGCGGCGACTACGCGGCCGGAGTCCCCGCGGACGGGGACAACCTGGGACTGCGGGCCGCCCGGCTGCTGGCCGACCGGACCGGGGCGGGCGGCCCGGTCCATGTGACGATCCGCAAGGGGATCCCGGTGGCGGGTGGCATGGCGGGTGGCTCGGCCGACGCGGCAGCGGCCCTGGTGGCATGCGACCACCTGTGGAACCTCGGTCTGCCCCGCGAGGAGATCGAGCTCGTCGCCGCCGAGCTCGGCAGCGACGTGCCGTTCCTGGTCGCGGGCGGTACGGCCATGGGCAGCGGCCGGGGCGAGCTGCTCGCGCCGGTCCTGGCCCGGGGGACCTACCACTGGGTGTTCGCCATGAGGTCCGAGGGTCTGTCCACGCCCGCCGTGTATGCCGAGTGCGACCGGCTGCGGGGCCGCGCCGGCGTCCCGGAGCCCGCCCCCAACGCCGAGCTCATGAGCGCCCTGCGCAGCGGTGACCCGCACATCCTGGCGCCCCACCTGGTCAACGACCTCCAGGACGCCGCCGTCTCGCTCATGCCGCACCTCGACGACGTCCTCGACGCCGGGATGGAGTACGGCGCGCTCGCAGGCATCGTCTCCGGGTCGGGCCCGACGATCGCCTTCCTCGTCGAGGAGGCCGAGGCGGGCATCGACCTCGCCGTGTCCCTCACCGCCAGCGGCGTCGTCTCCGACGTGCGCCGGGCCACCGGCCCGGTGCACGGCGCGCACCTCATCCCGGTCCCCGTGGACTGACCGGACGCTGGTGGCCAACCTCATCTCGGTCGAGCGCGCCTCCCTGGCGCTCGGCACCACCTTGGTCCTCGACGCCGTCTCCCTCGGCGTCGGCGGTGGCGACCGGGTCGGCGTCGTCGGCCGGAACGGCGGCGGCAAGACGACCCTGCTGCGCGTCCTTGCCGGACTGCGTGCGGTCGACGACGGACGGGTGGCCCGCACCGGCGGCGGCACCGTCGGGCTGCTGGCCCAGCACGACACCGCCGACCCCGACGAGACGGTCCGCGAGATCGTCCTCGGCGACCGGGCCGAGCACGAGTGGGCGGGCGACCCCCGGGTCCGCGACGTGCTGGTCGGGCTGCTCGGCGGGCTCGACGCCCCGCTCGTCGGCGGCCTCGGGGCCCGGGTCGGCCCGCTCTCGGGGGGCGAGCGGCGCCGGGTGTCCCTGGCGGCGCTCCTGGTCGACCGCCCCGACGTGCTGCTCCTCGACGAGCCCACGAACCACCTCGACGTCGAGGGGGTGGCTTGGCTCGCCGAGCACCTCGTGACCCGGCGGGCGGACCCCGACCTCGCCCTCGTCGTCGTCACCCACGACCGATGGTTCCTCGATGCCGTGGCCACCCTCACCTGGGAGGTCGTCGACGGACAGGTGGCCGCCTACGAGGGTGGCTACGCGGCATACGTCCTGGCCAAGGCCGAGCGCGAACGCCAGGCGCGGGTCACCGCGGAACGCCGCACCAACCTGCTGCGCAAGGAGCTCGCCTGGCTCCGGCGTGGCCCTCCGGCCCGTACGTCGAAGCCGCGGTTCCGGATCGAGGCCGCCAACGCCCTCATCGAGGACGTCCCGCCGCCGCGAGACGACGTCGAGCTCGTCCGGTTCGCGACCACGCGACTCGGCAAGGACGTCGTCGACCTGCACGACGCCGGGGTGGTCCTCGGCGGTCGCGCGCTGCTCGACCGGGTCACCTGGCGGCTGGCGCCCGGCCAGCGCACCGGCGTCGTCGGCGTCAACGGGTCCGGCAAGTCCACCCTGCTCGAGGCGATCGCTGGGGAGCGTCCGCTGTCCTCGGGGACACGCCGCCAGGGCATCACGGTCCGGATCGGCCACCTCACCCAGGAGGTGCGCGAGCTGGACCGCCTGCGCGACGCCAGGGTCATCGACGCCGTCGAGGAGGTCCGGTCCTCGACGACCCTCGGCGGCAAGGAGGTGAGCGCGTCGAGCCTCGCCAAGCGGCTGGGGTTCCCGGGACAGCGCCAGCAGACCCGGGTGGGGGACCTGTCCGGTGGTGAGCGGCGACGACTGCAGCTGTTGCGCCTGCTCATGGACGAGCCCAACGTGCTGCTGCTGGACGAGCCGACCAACGACCTCGACATCGAGACGCTCACCTCGCTCGAGGATGTCCTGGACGGCTGGGCGGGTACCCTGCTCGTCGTCTCGCACGACCGCTACCTGATCGAGCGGGTGTGCGACACCCAGGTCGCCCTGCTGGGCGACGGGCGGGTCCGGGACCTGCCGGGCGGGGTCGAGGAGTATCTCGCCCTGCGTCGTACGGCCCTGGCCGCGGAGCGGGATGCCGCCGCCGGTGCACCGTCCGCCGAACAGCGGCAGAGCGCGGCGTCGGCCGACGGTGGAGGCGGGCCCTCGCCCGCCGAGCAGCGCGACGCCCGCAAGACGATGTCGCGCATCGAGCGTCAGCTGTCCCGGCTCGCCGGGCGCGAGGAGCGGATCCACGCGGCCATGGCGGAGTCGGCGAGCGACCACACCACCGTGCTCGACCTCAACCGTGAGCTGCGCGCGGTCGTCGACGAGCGCGAGGCTCTGGAGCTGGAGTGGCTGGAGGCCGCAGACCTCGTGGACTGACACACGAGCGAGGGCTCGCGGGGCCATCGTCCGAACGGGCTGGGCGTGTTCGTCGAGCTGCCGGCCCTGCGCCGCACGATCCGGCCGGCTCAGCTCTCGAACGGAGCGAGCAGCCGGCGCAGCTGGCCGGCCAGCGAGGAGCGCTGGGAGTCGGGTAGCACGGCGAGCAGTCTGCGCTCCTGCTCGAGCAGGTCCTTTAGGGCCGCATCGACGGTGCGCAGGCCGCTCGGGGTGAGTCGGACGATGACTCCTCGGCGGTCGCTGGGGGCCGGGTGCCGTTCGACGAGCCGACGGGCGGTGAGCCGGTCGACCCGGTTGGTCATGGTTCCGCTGGTCACGAGGGTCTCCGCGACGAGCTGTCCGGGGGAGAGCTCGTACGGCGCCCCCGAGCGCCGCAGCGCCGACAGGACGTCGAACTCCCACCCCTCGAGGTGGTGCACCGCGAACGCCTCGCCGCGGGCGAGATCGAGCCGCCGGGCCAGCCGGGACACCCGCGAGAGGACCTCGAGGGGCGCGATGTCGAGGTCCGGGCGTTCGCGGCGCCAGGCCGACACGATACGGTCGACATCATCGACGGGCATGCGCCGACTCTAGTCCGCATCAAATATCTTGATATCAAGATAGCGGCGCGAGACGGTACCGCTCCCGAGCCGAGGAGGACCACACATGAGACGCCAACCGATCTGGGACCCGCAGGCCTACGCCCGCTTCAGCGAGCAGCGCAGCCGGCCACTCGGCGACCTGCTCGCCCAGGTCCGGGCCGACGCGCCCTCTCTCGTCGTCGACCTCGGCTGCGGCAACGGCCCGGCGACCCTGGCCGTCGCCTCCTTGTGGCCGCGGGCCACGGTGGTGGGCGTCGACGAGTCCGAGGCGATGCTCGACGCCGCCCGCGCGCTGGACGAGCAGGGGCGCGTCGAGTGGGTCCAGGGCGACCTGCGCGACTGGGACCCGGCATCCCTCGGCCGCGCCCCGGACGTCATCGTCACCAACTCCACCCTCCAGTGGGTGCCCGGCCACCTCGACCTCATCCCGGGGTGGGTCGAGGCGCTGGCCGACGGGGGCTGGTTCGCCCTCCAGGTCCCGGGCAACTTCGACGCACCCAGCCACGCCCTCATGCGCGAGACGGCAGCGCGGCACACCTTCTCCGGCGAGCTGACGGCCGCCCTCGGCATGCCGACGGTGGGGGAGCCCGCCACCTACCTCCGGCTCCTCGCCCGGCTCGGGTGCCTGGTCGACGCGTGGGAGACGACGTACACCCACGTCCTCGACCCCCAGGGGGCGGTGCCGGACCCGGTGCTCGAGTGGGTGAGCGGCACCGGCCTGCTCCCGGTGCTCGACATCCTCACCGACCCCGTCGAGCGTGCAGCGTTCGTCGAGCCGTATGCCGCGGCGCTGCGCGAGGCCTACCCGCGGACCTCCCTGGGGGTCATCTTCCCGTTCCGGCGGGTCTTCGCCGTCGCCCAGAAGAACGGCGCCACGACCGAGGCCCCGTAGGGCCCGGCGGGGAACGGGTCGGGCTGGGTCACCTGTCGGTGAGGGTGGGCTTGGCCTCGAGGCCGGTCAGGCCGTTCCAGGCCAGGTTGACCAGGTGGGCGGCGACGTCGGTCTTCTTGAACTTGCGGCTGTCGAGCCACCACTGCCCGGTGAGCGCGACCATCCCGACGAGCATCTGCGCGTACATCGGCGCGGCCTTGGCGTCGAGCTTGCGGCGCTTGAACTGCGCCTCGAGGATGTACTCGACCTGCGATCCGACGTCGGACATCAGGCTGGCGAACGTGCCGGTCTGCTGGCCCGGGGGGGAGTCGCGCACCAGGATGCGGAACCCGTCGGTCGAGGTCTCGATGTAGTCCAGGAGCGCGAGGGCGGCCCGCTCGATGAGCTCGCGGCTCGTCCCGGCCGAGACCAGGGCTCCGGTGATGGCGTTGAGGAGGGCCTGGATCTCGCGGTCGACGACGACGGCGTACAGCCCCTCCTTGCCGCCGAAGTGCTCATAGACCACCGGCTTGGACACCCCGGCGGCCGCCGCGATCTCCTCGACGGTCGTGCCCTCGAAGCCCTTCTCGGCGAACAGCTTGCGACCGATGCCGATGAGCTGCTCACGGCGCTCGCGGCCCGTCATCCGTGACCGGGACCTGGGCTTCTTGGGGACGGGGGCGGAGATCGGCGGCAGGCTGGTCACGTCCGCCATTGTGCCGCCTGCCGCGGACGTCGAGGTCGACGTCGCGGCACCGCCGACGGGCTCGACCGGGTCGGCCCCGGCCGCCCCGGCGGGCCCCGTCTGCCGGGGGGTCAGGACCGGACCCGACGGGCGTCGAGCCGTTTGGCCGTCGGCCAGCGCACGTCGGTGGCCCAGCCGAGCTGCTCGAAGGTGCGGATGACCCGGGCGGAGATGTCGACCTGGCCCTTCTCGACGCCGTGCCGGGCGCACGTCGGGTCGGCGTGGTGCAGGTTGTGCCAGGACTCCCCGAAGGAGAGGACCGCCAGCCACCAGACGTTGCCGGACCGGTCGCGCGAGGTGAAGGGACGCTCGCCGAGGGCGTGGCAGATCGAGTTGATCGACCAGGTCACGTGGTGGAGGAGGCCGATCCGCAGCACGGAGGCCCAGAAGAACGCCGTGACGGCGCCCTGCCAGCTCCACGACCACACACCGCCGATGACGGCGGGCAGCAGGAGGGAGGCGGCGACGAGGGGGAGGAACAACCCGTCGACCCGCTTGATGTCCCGGTCGGCGAGGAGGTCGGGGGCGTACTTGCTGCGTGGGGTCTGCTCGACGTCGAACAGCCAGCCCATGTGGGCCCACCACAGGCCCTTGAGCAGCGCGGGGATGGTCTCGCCGTAGCGCCACGGCGAGTGCGGGTCGCCCTCGCGGTCGCTGAAGGCGTGGTGGCGCCGGTGGTCCGCGACCCAGCGGATGACCGGTCCCTCGATCGCCAGCGAGCCCATGAC
>CAYPYK010000104.1:0-6318 GCA_964414665.1 uncultured Intrasporangiaceae bacterium
GAACGTGTACTCCCCGGAGGTCGAGCGGGTCGTCCAGGAGCACCCCGCGGTTGCCGAGGTCGCCGTCATCGGCATACCCGACGAGACCTGGGGCGAGTCCATCGTCGCCATCGTCGCCCCGAAGCCCGGTGCGACGGTCGACCCCGAGGATCTCATCGCCTACTGCCGCGACCACCTCGCGGCCTACAAGTGCCCGAGGCGCGTCGAGGTCAGGGACGTCCTGCCGCGCAACGCCTCCGGCAAGCTGCTCAAGCCCCAGCTGCGCCGCCCCTACTGGCAGGACCAGGAACGCAGGATCTGAGCGCCACCTCTGCCATGCGGAGGGCCGGCGCGGGCCGGCGCGGCACGGCATACCCCTGCGTCGCGACACGGCCTACCTCTGTATTCGGATGTATGCCGTCAGCGCTAGAAAGCCGTATAGCCTCCGATCGTGGACCCGATCCGGAACCCCTACGCACCCGGCGCCGGGCAGCGCCCGCCCGAGCTGGCCGGCCGTGACGAGCAGCTCGACGCGTTCGACGTCGTCCTCGAGCGGGTCGTGCGCGGCCGCCCGGAGCGCTCGGTCGTCCTCACCGGGCTGCGCGGCGTCGGCAAGACGGTTCTCCTCAACGCCCTGCGCTCGGCGGCGGTGCGGGCCGGCTGGGGGACCGGCAAGCTCGAGGCCCGGCCCGACACCTCGCTGCGTCGCCCGCTGGCCTCAGCCCTGCACCAGGCGGTGCGCGAGCTCGGCCTGCCCGCGGGCGAGCCCGTCGAGCACGCCCTCGGCGTCGTCAAGGCCTTCGCCCAGCGCGAGCCGGCCGGGCGCACGGCCAAGCTCCGAGACCGGTGGAACCCGGGGATCTCCGCCCCGGCCGTCCTCGGACGGGCGGACTCCGGAGACATCGAGATCGACCTCGTCGAGGTGCTGACCGACGTCGGCGGGCTCGCGGCGGATGCGGGGCGCGGCGTCGCGGTGTTCGTCGACGAGATGCAGGACCTCGGGCCCGACGACGTGTCTGCACTGTGCGCGGCCGCGCACGAGATCTCGCAGTCGCGGCTGCCGGTCATCGTCGTCGGGGCCGGGCTGCCGCACCTGCCGGCCGTGCTGGCGGCGTCGAAGTCTTACTCCGAGAGGCTGTTCCGCTACATCCGGATCGACCGGCTCGACAAGGTGGCGGCAGATCTCGCGCTGGTGGTGCCCGCGCAGGAGGAGGACGCGGCATACGAGCCGCAGGCCCTGGACGCGATGTATGCCGCGACCGGCGGGTACCCGTACTTCGTCCAGGCCTACGGCAAGGCCGTCTGGGACCTGGCGCCGCGCTCGCCGGTCACGGCGTCCGACGTGGCGGTGGCGGCCCCGGAGGCCGAGGCCGAGCTGGCGGTCGGGTTCTTCGGCAGCCGGTTCGAGCGGGCGACGCCGGGGGAGCGCGAGTACCTGCGGGCGATGGCCGACGTCGCGTATGCCGCGAGGCCGGGCACCGGTGGTGCCGGCGCGGACTCGGCAGGGGACGGCGTGCCCCCGGCGGGGGGCGTGGGGGCAGAGCCGGACTCCGTCGCGACGGCCGATGTGGCCACGCACCTCGGCCGCAAGCCACAGTCCCTGTCGCCGGCGCGGGACGCCCTGCTCAAGAAGGGGCTCATCTACTCCGGCGAGCGCGGCCGGATCGCCTTCACCGTGCCCCACTTCGGGACGTACCTGCGTGACCACGCCTGACGGCGGTCCGGTGGTGGTGCGACGCAGCCGGCGACCCGCCGAACGACGATCACCTGCGGCTGGGTGTCCGCGCGGGCGCGCTCACCAGGCCGCTGGCCCGAGGTCGGCTGATCGTCGTTCGGCTACCCCTGCTCCCAGCACCATCAGGCTGCGCTGTCGATCCTCACAGTCAGGCCAGGCAGTCGCGGGCGTGGTCGGCCAGGGCGCCGAGAGCGTGCCGCTGGGGGTACGGCCCGTGCGAGAGCCTGGCCACGCCCAGCGCCTCCAGCCGGGCGGGCGCAGGTGTCCCTGGCACGGCCAGCAGGCTGAGCCGTCCCGGCCCGAAGGCCGACACGAGCATCGCGATGCTCGCCTCGTCGGTGCAGCCCGGCACGAAGACGCAGTCGGCGCCCGCCTCGAGATAGGCGAGCCCGCGCGAGCGCGCCTCGGCGAGCTTGTCCCCCTCCGGCCAGTCCGGGCGCAGAAGGTAGACATCGGGCCGGGCGTTGACGACGATCGGCACCCCACGCGCCTGGCCCACCGCGACGGCCTCGCTCACCCGCTCGTGCATCTCGTCGACCGGGCACATGTCGTCCTCGAGGTTGCAGCCGACGACCCCGGCCTCGATGGCCGCGCCGACCGTCCGGGGGACGTGGCCGTAGCCACGCTCCAGGTCCGCCGTCACCGGTAGCCCGACCGCGGCACAGATCCGCTCGACGACGGCGAGGTGCAGCTCGAGGGGGATGCGCTCGCCGTCGTCGTAGCCGTATGCGGCGGCGACGGCTGCCGATGCCGTCGCGAGCGCCCGGCAGCCCGGGATGCCGGCGACGACCCGCGCCGACGCGACGTCCCACACGTTGACGAGCCGGAGCAGCTCCGGTGCGTCATGGAGGCTGCGCAGCGCGGCGGCGCGCTCCCGCTGGACCGCTGGCGGCATCCCCATCCGGCCATCATCGCCCGTCGCACGTCACGACGTCTGCAGCTCCTCGGCGCGGGCGCCCTTGATCTCGCTGAACGCCGGGGTGGCCGCCAGTGTCGCGAGGGCATCCCACAGACGAACGGCATCGGCCCCGCGGGGAATCGCCGTAAGGACCGGCCCGAAGAAGGCCCGCCCGCCGACGTGGACGACCGGGGTACCGCCGTCGCCGCGCAGCGGGTCGCAGGCGGTGGCCGTGCGCGCCCGCAGGTCCTCGTCCCACGACGTGTCCTCGGCAGCGGCCGCGAGGTCGGCGGGAAGCCCCAGCTCTGCGAGGGTGCGGGCGATGTTGGCCGCGTCGTCGCGGACCCCGTCGACGTGGCGCCGTGCGCCGAAGCCGTCGTAGAAGTCGACCCACCGGGCGGCGTCGGCCGAGACGAGGAGGGCGGCCGCAACCCTCGCCGGGAGCCAGGCCCTGTCGTTGTAGTCGCGGTACCAGCCGTCGAGCTCGCGGCCCTCGTTGACGACGGACAGGCTCATCAGCTCGAAGCCGACGCGGATGCCGCTGACCCTCTCGATCTCTCGCGCCCATCGGCTCGCGATCCAGGCGAACGGACAGGTCGGGTCGAGGAACAGGGTTGCCGAACCCCGCGGACTACCTTCCATGGAAAGTATAATATTTGCCAGGGAAAGGAGCGTGTCAAGATGAGCGATCACTCCGAGCCCCGGCCCGATCCCGTCGTGGCCATCGTCGACCAGTGGCACCGGCGGCTGCCGAGCCTGGACGCATCGCCGCTACTGGTCCTCGGACGGCTGCAGCGCGTCGCCGCCCGATGCGACCGGCTGCTCCGCCCGCCGTTCGCCGAAGCGGGGCTCGCGCCCGGTGACTTCGAGGTCCTGGCCGCCCTGCGGCGCGCCGACCCCCCGCACTCCCTGTCACCTGGCCGGCTCGCCGACGCGATGCTCGTGACGGCCGGCGCGGTGACCAAGCGCGTCGACCGTCTGGCGGGCGCCGGGCTCGTCACCAGAGGCCGCTCCGTGCGTGACGGCCGTGCCCGCGTCGTGTCCTTGACCCCGGCGGGGCGGCGGCTCGCCGATCGCCTCATCCGGACCCACCTGGCCAACGAGGCCGAGATCCTCGCATCGCTCGCCCCGGCGGACCAGGAGCTCCTGGGCCGGCTGCTCGGCACTCTCCTGGCCGCCGTCGAGCCCGATCCGTCGACCACTCCGATCACCTAGGACGAGCACGGACCCGGTCGTGGCCGTCCCGTTCATCGTGGGGCCGGCGGGGCAGCGGCCGCGTCCCGGTTCTACGCCCCGCGGCGAGCGCGTGGCGGACGGCGAGGCGCCCGACGAGCTCCGACCCGATCGCGGTCACGCCCTCACCTCAGAGCCGGTCGAGGAAGGCCAGGGACCGCTGCAGGACCACCGCCGTGAGGGCCTCGTCGTAGGCCGTGAGCGAGGAGTCGGTGAACAGGTGCTCGCCACCCGGGTAGAGGAAGAGCTCCGCCCCGGCGGTGGCCTCGACGAACGGCCGGGCCGCGTCGATGTCGCCCTCGTCGACGAAGTACGGGTCGGCGTCCATGGCATGGATCTGGACGGGTACGTCAGGCGGCCACCGGCCGAACCACGACGGGTCCGCGAACGAGTGGTAGAACAGGCCGCCCAGCGCGCCCGGCCGGGTCTGGGTGAGCTGCTGGGCGGCCATCACGCCGAGCGAGAACCCGGCATACACGAGCTCGGGTGCCAGGTCCTGTGCGACGCGCACCCCGCGTGCGCGGACCTCGTCGAACCCGACCTGGCCGACGAACTCCTGGCCGGCCTCGATCGACTCGAACGTGCGTCCGTCGAACACGTCGGGCGTGTGGACCGTGTGCCCGGCCCCACGCAGGGCGTCGGCGAAGGCCACGACACCGGTCGTCAGGCCCTGGATGTGGTGGAACAGAACGATCTCGGTCATGCGGGCTTCTCCTCGGTGTCGGTCGCTCAGGTGCCCCGTCAGCGGGCCTCGCGAACGGCGAGGTCGCGCTCGGCGAACCGCCGGTGCCACCACTCTTGAAGGTCCCGGTGCGTGACGTCGGTGCGCATGCCGAGCACGCTAACCCCCATTGCGGACGTTAGCCTTCCGGTTTGGCGGCCGCCGCCGACAGCCGGCCCCGGAGTGGCCGCGGCGCGTCTGCTCCGGCCAACGCCGAGACCCTCAGTGGGCGATCTCCCAGACGTGGCCGCCGGGGTCGCGGAAGCTCGCGGTCCGGATCCCCCACGTCCGCTCCATCGGCCCGTTGAGCAGCTCGACCCCGCGCGAGACCAGGTCGGCGCACGCCGCGTCCACGTCGTCCACGGCGAGGGTGAACTGGCAGCGGACGCCCGCGTCGGGTGCGGCGACCGTGGCGGGAGAGACGAGCTCGGGTGCCTCAGCGACGTCGAGCAGGTTGATGAGGGTCTCGCCGAACCGGAACACCGCCGAGTTGTCGTCCTCGTAGTGGACCGGCAGACCGAAGGCGCGGGTGTAGAACTCCCGCGCGGCCCCCAGGTCCTCGACGAACAGCGTGATGGCCGGTATGCCGCCTGGCCACGTACCCATGAGTACTCCCGTCCCGATGCGCGTGGTGTTCTGTCCCAGCCATTGTGCAAGGCCGCGGCGACATCGGCGCGCTGCGCCGCCGGTCAGGCCACGGCGCCGGCCCTTCGGCGCCGGCCGAGCGTCGCGTAGGCGACGGCGCCGAGAGGGATGGGCAGCCAGTAGGCCACCAGCCGCCAGGTGAGCAGGCCCAGGACGGCGTCGGCGCGGAGGGCGCCGAATGCGAGGAGCGCCGGGATCATCACGCTCTCGGAGAGCCCCAGCCCGCTCGGTGTGATGGGCAGCCAGGTCCCGAGGGCCGCGATGGCGTAGACCACGGCGAGGCCCTGGAGGCCGACACCGTGCCCGTAGGCGTGCAGTGCGGCCCACAGGGCGAACGCGTCCAGGGCCCAGTTGCCGGCAGAGAAGCCCACGGCGAGGGTGCTCGTCGGTCGGTGGGTGACGATCGTGCGCAGGTGCCCGAGGACGTTCCCGTCGTGCAGCCGCCCCACAGCGGCGGACAGCCGTGGCCCGAGGCGGGGAAGTCGCATCGGCCGGGCGAGGAGCCGGACCCTGCCGGTGTCGCTGGCGAGGCTGAGGCCCACGAGCGCGACGCCGGCCAGCATGATGAGTGCGGCCCCACCCGGCGCGAACGCCCACGTCGACAGGCCCCCGGTGAGAACGGCCCCGCCGGCGAGCCCGACGACGACCAGGACGAGCAGCACGACGGCCGAGGCCACGCCCTGGGCGACCTTGGTGAGGGCGGCGTCGACCGAGGCCACGCCGTCGGCGACGAGCAGCCGCCAGCAGAGCGCGGTGCCTGCGGCCCCACCGTCTGGCAGGCAGTGCCCCAGAGCGATGGCGCTCAGGTCGATCCGGGCGACGCGAGAGTAGGGCGGGCGGGTCGCGGGAGCGAGCAGCGCCCGGGTGGCCAGGGTGTAGAGCACGAGCGAGCCGATCTCGGCGACGACAGCCACCGCCACCCATGGGCCGCGCAGGCGGGGGAGGACGTCGCTCCACGGGCCGGCACCGCGCAGCTGGGGGACGACGAACCACCACAGCACGACCCCCAGAGCGGTGAGACGCCCGAGCATCGCCAGGCCGCGCCGATGGCCTCCCGCCCACCCGCGTGCGCGGGCCCACAGGTCCGCCAGTGGGGGTGCGTCCGCC
>CAYPYK010000104.1:6418-10305 GCA_964414665.1 uncultured Intrasporangiaceae bacterium
CCGCCCGCGCCGCGACCGTCGGTGGGCGGGCGAGCTCGCCCACCGGGCGCATCGGCTCTGACACGGGGCCCATCCTCGGTGCGTTGTCTGGGACTTGCCCCGATGCTGCCGGGGAGTTCCGCTCACGAGGCCACGGGTGCCGCGGCCTCGGTCGGCGGGCGTGGCGGCCGAGCCGGTTCGGCGCACCGGTCCGACGGGCCGCGCGTGACCCGGGGCCCGACGCGCGGCATACTCGCGGGTAGGTCCGGCCCCGCGGGCCATCAACGCACGGAGGTCAACGATGACGGCGTCCACCCAGCCCGGGGGCGCGGCGGACGACGCCGGCCAGGACGGCGCGGTGTCCCGATGGGCGGACCTCGACGGGCCGGTGCACTACCTCGACTACGGCGGCCCCTCCGACGGGCCGCTGCTGCTGCTCGTGCACGGGCTCGGCGGCTCGGCGGTCAACTGGGCCGCCATCGCGCCCGAGCTGAGCGAGACCTACCGGGTGCTCGCCATCGACCTCGTCGGGTTCGGACGCACGCTGCCGCACGGGCGCTCGCCACACGTGCGCGAGAACGGCCGGCTGCTCGGACGGTTCGTCGAGGAGGTCTGCGGCCAGCCGGTCGTCCTCGTCGGCAACTCCATGGGCGGGCTCATCTCGATCCTGCTCGCCGCCGACCGTCCGGACCTCGTGGCCGGGCTCGTCCTCGTCGACCCCGCCGTGCCCTTCGGGGTCAAGGCCCGGCCGGACCCGCTCGTCACGGCCATGTTCAGCGTGTATGCCGTCCCCGCCGTGGGGCGGTTGGTGCTGTCCCGCCGGCGCACCGCCCTCTCGGCCGAGCAGCAAGCGCTCGCGGTGCTGCGGCTGTGCACCGTCGACGCGCGGCGGGTTCCCCGTCCGGTCCTGGACCAGCACGTGGTGCTCGCCCAGGAGCGGCGGGGCTACCCCGACGTCGACGCCGAGCTCGTCGTCGCCGCCCGGTCCCTGCTCCTGGTCATCTCCCGGCGTCGCTGGCTGTTCGCCCGGATGGCCGCCATCAGCGCACCGGTCATGCTGCTCCACGGCGACAAGGACCGGCTCGTGCCGATCGGGGCGGCCCGCGCGCTGGCGGCGGCCAACCCCCGGTGGCGCCTCGAGGTCGCCCACGACATCGGCCACGTGCCCCAGCTCGAGGACCCCGAGTGGACGATCGCCCAGATCCGCAGCTGGCTGGCGCACGAGGGGGCCGTCGCGGCGCTGGCGACCCGCCCCGGTCGGCAACCGCGTAACGGCTGAGAAGTCACCACCCGGCTGAGAAGGTACTCAGCCAGGTGGTGACTTCTCAGCCATCAGCAGGTGGCCACCAGCTCGGCGACGCCGTCCCTGATCCCGGCGCACAGCACCTCGAGGTCTGGCACCGAGTCGTGGTCCCCAGTGACCCCCCAGGCGAGCCGGCCGGCATACGACATCACGCCGACAACGATCCGGACCTCCACGGCGAGCGGGACGTAGGGGTGCATCGTCCGCAGCCGCCGGCCGAGGAGGTAGAGCGGGACCTGAGGACCAGGGACATTGGTCACCACGGTGCTGATCGAGCGCTGGGCCATTCGTCCCCATGCGCGGACGCCGAGGGCGAACAGCGCCGAGGGCACCAGGTCTGCGGCGCCCATCAGGGCGTCGATGCCGAGGGCTGTCCCGCCCGTCTTGAGCGAGCCCATCTCGGCCATCACCGCGTGGAGCCGGTCGACCGGGTCCTCCACACCGACCGGCAGGTCCGTGAACACGGCAGAGACCCGGTTGCCGAGGGCCCCGCGCTCGTCGGTCTGCCGCATCGAGACCGGCACCATCGTGCGCACCGTCCGCCCGGCGACCCGCTGCCCGCGCTCGAGCAGGAGCCGGCGGAACCCGCTTGCGGTGGCCGCGAGGACGACGTCGTTGACGGTCGCGCCGTGGGCGTTCTTGACGGCCTTGACGTCGTCGAGGTCCGCGTCGGCCCAGCCCCACCGTCGCCCCGCCCCGAGCGCGCCGGCCAGTCCGAACTCCCGTTGCGCCATCTGCTCGCCGAGCCGGGCCACGCCGTAGGCGCCCGAGAGCGTGTCGCTCACAGCGCCCGGCAGGACGGCCCTGACGACCGCGCGGACCGCCCGCAGCGGGGCGACCGCCAGGGCGAGTGCCCCGGAGGCCGCGAGGGCAGCGCCGGAGGGACCGGGCTCGGCAAGCCAGGACTCCACCGGTGCCGGACGGGCGTCAGGGGTCGGCTGCAGCAGTGCGCTGATGATGTCGGTGCCCGAGATGCCGTCGATCATCGCGTGGTGGTCGACGTTGACGAGGGACCAGCGGCCGCCCTCGAGCCCGGTCAGCAGCCAGCTGCGCCACAGCGGCTGGGCCAGGTCGAGCGGAGCCGAGATGAGGCCCACGGCGAGCTCGCGCAGGTCCTCGTCGGTCCCGCGGCCGGGGACCGGACGCTCCTCGACGTGGTCGGCGACCCGGAAGTCCGGCACGTCGACCCACACCGGCGCAACGAGGTCGAAGGGCACCTGTCGGATCCGCTGGCGATAGCGCGGGAAGGTCGGCAGGACCGACTCGATGGCCCGGCACACCTCGTCGTACGAGGGTGCCGGACCCTCGAAGACGAGCGCCGAGCCCACATTGAGCTGGTGGACGTCGCGCTCCAGGTGCAGGAAGGACGCGTCGAGCGGGCTCAGCCGTTGCATGCGCCCATTGTGCCCGCCCGGGCATCGCGGGCAGCGGCCTGGCCCGTCGAGGATTCCGGTCGCGGGCGAGATGGCCGCGGGCGAGCCGGTTGCGTGGCAGCCGCGCGCCGGGCGCGGGCGCCTGCGCCGGGCGCGGGCGCCTGCGCCGGGCGCGGGCGCCTGCGCCGGGCCGGCGGGTTCTCGCCCCGGTGGGTGCGACGGTCTAGCGTGCAGGGGTGTCCTTCGCCGTGGCCGACCTGCGCCGCTACCCCGTCAAGTCGATGGGCGGCGAGACCCTCGCCTCCGTCGAGCTGGACCGGCGCGGGCTGCCGGGGGACCGTTGGTATGCCGTCGAGGACGAGGACGGACGCTTGGCCTCGGGCAAGTCGACCACCCGTTTCCGGCGCCGGGACGCCGTGTTCGGCTACTCCGCCGGGGCCGAGGGCGGCCGCTTCGTGGTCCGCGGGGCCGCCGGCACGTGGCGGGTCGGTGACCCCGCCCTCGACGAGGACCTGTCCCGCGCGATGGGCGCCCGCGTGCGGGTGACCGCGGAGGCGGCAGTGCCGCACCAGGACGCGGGTCAGGTCTCCATCGTCGGCACGGCCACGCTCGACTGGTGCCACCACTACCTACGTGTCGACGCCGACCCCCGGCGGCTGCGGTCCAACATTCTGGTTCGGACCAGCGTGCCGTTCGTCGAGGAGACCTGGACGGGGATGTCCCTCCAACTGGGCGGCGCCGTCCTGCAGGTCGTCGAGCGGATCGAGCGGTGCCGGATGGTGGACCTCGCACAGGACGGATTGAGCTCTGCCACACCGTTGCTCGCCGCCCTCTCCGGCGAGCGGGACCTGCGCCTCGGCGTCTATGCCTCGGTCGGGACGCCCGGACGGATCGCGGTGGGCGACGAGATCGTCGTCCGGCGGCTCGCGGGCGGCGGTTGGACGGCACATCGCCCGGCGTCGGGGTCTCGCCTCGCCAGGGGAGGCCGATGGACCGGGTGATCGTGCATCGTGACCGGCAGACCCCGGTCCACCACGTCCGGACGATGCGTAGGACGGACTCCGACATCCGGTGACGGTCAGCGGCGGTGAGCACCTGGTGACGCCGGGGTCGACGCCCGAGCGGGAGCGCGGCACCGGGGACGCCTCGCTGGCCGCCGCGGTCGAGCGGGCCCTTGCCGCCGCTGCGCACGCCCGGGCCGCCGTGCTCGTCGAGGGGCCGAGCGACCGGGT
>CAYPYK010000105.1:0-10297 GCA_964414665.1 uncultured Intrasporangiaceae bacterium
GGGCGGACCCGGCCGGCGCCGCATCGGCCCGGGTGGCGGCCCCGGGTGGCGGCCCCGGGTGGCGGCCCCGGGTCGCGGCGCCGGGCGGCGCGGCTCTCCCGGTGGGCGGTCGCCGGACGGCTGCTCCTCCTACCAGTCGTGCCCCGCCCCGATGAGGGCCTCCTCGGCCGAGAAGCGCTGCCTGGCCGTGAGCGGACTGCTCTGCGAAGGAACCGGGACATCGACGCTGCGGCAGTACGCGAGGAGGACGTAGTCGTAGGCGGACGTCGACGCGGCCAGCCGGGCCGCCTTGGCGGGTTGGTTGTCCGCCTCGACCCGGCGGATCTCGACGGCGAGCCGGCGCAGCTCCAGGGCGAGGAGCACCGGCGGAAGCGGCACGGCCTGCCGGCCTCGATGAGGCAGATGACGGCCCAGCCAGGCCGCGGGGCGGCGCAGCAGCCGGGGCGGCCGGTCCGTGACGAGCCAGTCGAGCAGCAGTCCCTCGGCACCGAAGACGAGGAAGGGCACGACGAGACACGCCAGCAGACCCAGGACGACAGCCATTGTCATCACCTCGACACGAGTGTGCGACGCCTTGGTCATGCGTGGCAAGAGGTCGGCGAGGTGAGGCCGGAAACACCGCGGTCGCCCGGGACCGGTCAGCTGCCGGTCGGGACGACCCGGTATGCCGCCAAGCGCTCGGGGTCGACGCAACTCACCTGCGGTGGAACGGCCGCGACGGCGGCCACGATGGCGTCCACGAGGTCGAGCGCGCTCTCGGCGGTCAGCTCGATGCCGACCCGCTGCTCCGGAGTACCCCCGGCGGGGGTGAGGTCGATGTTGAGGGTGTGCTCGGCCATCGCCGCGACCGGGTGGTCGAGGTAGACCGTCGCGTTCGCGAGCCGCAGCCAGCGCGGCGGGCCCTTGCCGGCGCCCTCGACGGCACACCGTTCGGTCGTGTACGTGCACATCAGCGGCCCCATCCCGCCGGCACCCCGAGGTGCTCGGCGACGAAGTCGTGGACGATCTGCCAGCCGTCGGTCGCGGCGGCCACCCGGTAGCTCGGCCGGCTCACCGCGAAGAACCCGTGGCCGGCGTCCTCGAAGGTGTGGAACGTGTGGTCCTTGCCCGCCTCGGCGAGCAGGGCGTCGAGCTCGCCGACCTCGCCCGGGCCGGGGAAGCTGTCCTCGGCCCCGAAGAGGCCGAGGAGCGGGCAGGACAGGTCTGACAGCATCCCGCGCAGGCTGCCGCGCGCGAGGGCGGCCCGCTCCGGAGGCGGTTCGGCGAGGACGAAGGCTCCATAGCAGTCCACCGCCGCATCGAGGTCGAGCGAGCAGGCGGCGAGGACGCTCTGCCGTCCACCGGAGCAGAACCCGATGACGCCGACCCTGCCGTTGGTTCCGCGCAGGGCGCGGAGATGCTCCACCGCACCCCGGACGTCACCGACGAGCCGGTCGTCAGGGACGCCACCGTTCGCCCGGTTCGCCGCGGCCGCGTCGTCCGACGCCGCGCCGGGGGCGTCCCGGTGGTGCAGGTTGGGGCACAGCGCGGCGTACCCCCACGAGGCGAAGCGCCGGGTGATCTCCTTGGTCGCCTCGTCGAAGCCGGGCATGTGGTGGATGACGACCATGCCCCCGGCGCCGGTCGCCGCCGCGGGGGTCGCGGCATACGCCTCGATGGTGTCGCCACCGTGGCCGACGATCGTGGTCGTCCCGCTCGTGAACGCGTCGGTCATCGGCCCGCCCCCGCTCTCCCGGGGGGGGATGCCAGGCACTCGGAGGTGAGCAGCCGCCGGTCCGCCAGCTCGCGCAGCACCAGGACCGCCGCCGCGAGGACGTCTCGCTCCTCGGGCCGCAGCGCCTCGAGGTCCTCGCTCAGCTGGCTCTCACTCTCACGGCGCAACCCGTCCAGTGTCCGCCCGCCCGTGGGCGACAGCCGCAGGACGAAGACGCGCTGGTCCCCGGGGTCACGCTCCCGAAGCACCCAGCCCGCCTCGCGCATGATGTCGACGAGGCGGGTCATGCTCGCGGGAGAGACGCCCATCTGGGCCGCCAGGTCGCCCTGGCGGACGCCCTCGGGCTGGCGGGCGAGCGCCGACAAGGCCGCAAGCCGGGTCGGGGTCACCCCGAGCCGCGTCGCCGGGGTCCGCAGATGGTAGGCGAGACGGCTGACCTCGGTGCGGAGCTGCCCGGCGAGGTCGAGGACATCGGGTGCGCGGGCGGTCATGAGATGGCCTCCTGGAGCTCGGGGCGCGCCGGCGGTGGCTGTCCCGTCGACTCGGTCTCGTCATCGACGTGGACGTACCTGCCGCCGCGAAGCCAGGATGCCGCAGCGGCCACGAGACACGCAACGATGGCGAACCCGAACGCCACGGCGAGTCCGGCGCGGAAAGGTCCGGAGACGAGTGAGGGGAAGAACGAGTGGCCGGTGAGGTATGCCGCGTCGGTCGGCGGGAGCGCGTGGATGGTCGCCGCGCCGAGCAGGGACTGTATCGGGTTGTAACCGAGCAGCGAGGCGAACAGGACGGCAACCGGTGGCAGCGCGGCGACCTGCTGCGCCTGGGCCACCGAGACGCCGTGGGCCGTCAGCCCGGACGTCATCGCGGCCGGCAGCGGGCCGGCGAGCCCACCGACCATGAGCGAGAAGAAGATGCCGATGGAGAGGACCATCGCGGCGTTCTGGAACGTCGTGCTCATGCCCGCCCCGACGCCGCGGCGGTAGGACGGCAGCGAGTTCATGATCCCGGCGCGGTTCGGGGAGGCGAACAGCCCCATGCCGAGCCCGTTGACGAAGATCGCCCCGGCGAACGGCGGGTAGGCGAAGCTCACGGGCAGGGCGAGGAGCCAGAGGAAGCTTGCCGCCGCGATGAGCATGCCTCCGGTCGCAAAGGGGCGGGCACCGTAGCGGTCGGACAGCCACCCCGAGACCGGCCCGGCGACGAGGAAGCCAAGGGTCATGGGCAGCATGAAGATGCCGGCCCACAACGGCGTGGACTCGAAGGAGTAGCCGTGCTCGGGGAGCCAGATCCCCTGGAGCCAGATGATGAGGATGAACATCAGACCACCCCGACCGAGGCCGGACAGGAGGCTGGCGATGTTGCCCGCCGTGAACGCCCGGATCCGGAACAGGTCGATGTGGAACATCGGGTGCTCGACCTTGGTCTCGACCCACGTGAACAGGACGAGGAGCGCGACCCCACCAACGAGCCCGGTGAGCACCCACGGGTTGGTCCAGCCCATGAGATGCCCGCCGTACGGCTGGATGCCGTAGGTGATCCCGGCGAGCAGGACGACCAGCCCGACCCCGAAGGTGACGTTGCCCCACCAGTCGATCCGGCCCGCGCGGCGCAGCCCCGTGTCCTTGAGCTTGAGGTAGGCCCAGATGGTCCCGAACAGGCTGACCGGTACCGAGACGAGGAAGACCAAGCGCCAGTTGACCGGCGCGAGCACGCCGCCGACGACGAGGCCGAGGAAGGACCCGGCGATCCCGGCGACCATGTTGAGACCGAGGGCGAGACCACGCTGGTGGGTGGGGAAGGCGTCGGTGATGATCGCGTTCGAGTTCGCCATGAGCAGGGCACCCCCGACGCCCTGAAGGATGCGCATGACGATGAGCCAGAGGGCTCCGGCCGACCCGGTCATCCAGGTCACCGACAGCAGGATCGAGAAGACGGTGAAGAGGGCGAACCCGGCGTTGTACATCCGGACCCGGCCGAACATGTCGCCGAGCCGGCCGAAGCTGACGACGAGCACGGCGGTGACGACGAGGTAGCCCATGATGAGCCACAGCAGATAGCTGCTGTTGCCCGGGGCGAGGGGGTCGATCGCGAGCCCGCGGAAGATGTCGGGCAGGGCGATGAGGAGGATCGAGCTGTTGATCGTCGCGATGAGGACGCCGAGGGTCGTGTTGGAGAGGACGACCCACTTGTACTGGGGACCGGGCGACGTATTCATTAGTTCAAGTCTACTAACTGTCTCCGGGCGCGTCTGAGGTCATCCTCACCTCCGCGGGGTGGCGCCCCCACCCCGCCCCCGCCGGTAGGGTGTCCGCTCGTGCGGATGGTCATCGCGACGTGCAGCGTCGACTACGAGGGACGGCTGTCGGCTCACCTGCCCCTGGCGACCCGGCTGCTCCTCGTCAAGGCCGACGGCTCGGTGCTCGTCCATTCCGACGGTGGGTCTTACAAGCCGCTCAACTGGATGTCACCGCCGTGCTCGATGGCCGAGGTGTCGCCCGACGAGGCCGAGGTGGCCGAGGGCGTCGCCGCCGTGTGGGTGGTCCAGCATGCCAAGTCCGAGGACCGGCTCCGGGTCCGGATCCACCAGATCCACCACGACTCCCTGCACGAGCTGGGGGTCGACCCCGGCCTGGTCAAGGACGGCGTCGAGGCGCACCTGCAGAGCCTGCTCGCCGAGCACATCACGACCCTCGGCGAGGGGTGGACGCTCGTCCGCCGCGAGTACATGACGGCCATCGGTCCGGTCGACATCCTCTGCAAGGACTCCACCGGCACCACGGTGGCCGTCGAGATCAAGCGGCGCGGCGAGATCGACGGGGTCGAGCAGCTCACCCGCTACCTCGAGCTGATGAACCGAGACCCCCACCTGGCCCCCGTCTCCGGCGTCTTCGCGGCCCAGTCCATCAAGCCGCAGGCACGCACCCTCGCCGAGGACCGCGGCATCCGCTGCGTCGTCCTCGACTACGACGAGCTACGCGGCATCGACACCAGCGCACACCGCCTCTTCTAGCCCGCGCGCGGTCGACTCACCCGTGCAGCCGGTCCGGGCCTCCCGGCCGGCCGAGCGCCCGCCACCCGTCGTCGCCGATCTCGACGCGGGTCGGCTCGGCGGCCGAGCCCGCTTCCTCGGAGGCGCGGTCGGCTCGGAGGCCGCCCACCAGAGCGGGGACGACGACGGAGATGACGCCTCCGGGGGCGAGCACGAGCACGGCCTCCCCGCGGTGCTGGTCGGCGATGTGGGAGAGGGCCTCGCGAACCCGCTCGAGGGCCCCGGCGGTGAGCTCGGCGGCCCCGACCTCCTCCAGGCCGTCCACCTCGACGGCGCCGACGTCGAGCGCGTCGGCCGCGACGCGCGCCGCCGCGGTGTGTGCGGGGAGCCGGCCGGACCAGACCCGCGCCACGTGGTCGCCGGCGACCCGCTGCGCGATCGCCAGCATCTGCCGCTCGTCCCCCGGCGGCGCGAGAAGGAGGGTCGCCGGGCAGTGCAGGGCCATCCCACGATGGTATGCCGTCCCGGCCGGGACCGGTCAGCCTCCGGCGGCCACGAGCGGAGCGAGGCCGCGCGAGGCCCGGATGACGTCGACGAAACGGGCCATGATGTCGGTGAGCCCGAAGTCCTTGGGGGTGAACACCTCGGCGACGCCGAGCTCCTTGAGCCGAGCCGCGTCGGACTCGGGGATGATCCCGCCGACGATGACGGGGATGTCGTCCGCACCGGCCGCCCGAAGCTGGTCGAGGACGTCGGGGACGAGCTCCATGTGCGACCCGGAGAGGATGGACAGTCCGACGAGCTGGACGTCCTCGGCGATCGCGGCGGCGACGATCTGCTCGGGCGTGAGCCGGATCCCTTGGTAGACGACCTCGAACCCCGCGTCCCGGGCCCGCACGGCGACCTGCTCGGCACCGTTGGAGTGACCGTCCAGGCCGGGCTTGCCGACGAGGACCCGCAACCGGTGGCCGAGCTCGTGGCCGGTGGCGGCGACGGAGTCCCGAACCGCCGCCAGCTCCTGGCCCCCGGCAGCGATGATGTCGCCACCCACGCCGGTGGGGGCACGGAACTCGCCGAAGACCTCGCGCAGCGCCTGGGTCCACTCCCCCGTCGTCACCTCGGCGCGCGCACACTCGAGGGACGCGGGCATGAGGTTGACCACGGACTGCGCGTCGGCACGCAGCCGGGCGATCGCGCGGGCGGCCCGCTCCCGCCTGGCGGGATCGGCGTCCCGCGTCTCGCGCCAGGCCGCCACCGCGTCGGCAGCGGCCTTCTCGACACCGGGGTCGACCGACTGGATCGCCTCGTCGAGGTCGGCCGTCAGGGGGCTCGGCTCCGCCGTCTCGAACCGGTTCACGCCGACGACGATGTCCTCCCCGGACTCGATCCGTTGGCGCCGCAGCGCGTGCGAGGCGACCATGGCGGACTTCATGTAGCCGCTCTCGACGGCCGGCACCGCGCCGCCCATCGCCTGCACCCGGTCGATCTCGGCGCGCGCACCGGCGAGGAGCTCGTGGACCTTGGCCTGGATGACGGTCGAGCCGTCGAAGATGTCGTCGTACTCGAGGAGGTCGGACTCGTAGGCCAGGACCTGCTGCATCCGCAGCGACCACTGCTGGTCCCAGGGACGGGGCAGGCCGAGAGCCTCGTTCCACGCCGGCAGCTGGACCGCTCGGGCTCGAGCCCCCCTGGAGAGGGTCACCCCGAGCATCTCGAGGACGATGCGCTGGACGTTGTTCTCGGGCTGCACCTCGGTCAGGCCGAGGGAGTTGACCTGGACCCCGTAGCGGAACCGCCGCTGGGCCGCATCGGTCACGCCGTAGCGGTTCCGGGTGAGGTCGTCCCACAGCTCGACGAAGGCCCGCATCTTGCACATCTCCTCGACGAAGCGGACCCCCGCATTGACGAAGAACGAGATGCGGGCGACGACCTCGCCGAAGCGCTCGGTGGGCACCTGTCCCGAGTCGCGGACCGCGTCGAGGACGGCGATCGCGGTGCACATCGCATAGGCGATCTCCTGGACCGGTGTCGCCCCGGCCTCCTGGAGGTGGTAGCTGCAGATGTTGATGGGGTTCCACGTCGGCATCTCGTTGACGGTGTAGGTGATGAGGTCCGTCGTCAGCCGGAGCGAGGGCCCGGGGCCGAAGACGTAGGTCCCGCGGGAGAGGTACTCCTTGATGATGTCGTTCTGGGTCGTCCCGGCCAGGGCGTGCACCGCAGCGCCGGGGTCCTCCCCCGCCGCCACCGCCTGGTCCTCGGCGGCGACCTGGTAGAGGGCGAGCAGCCACATCGCCGTCGCGTTGATCGTCATCGATGTGTTCATCTTCGCCAGTGGGATCTGGTCGAACAGGGCTCGCATGTCGCCGATGTGGCTGATGGGGACCCCGACCTTCCCGACCTCGCCGCGGGCCAGGACATGGTCGGGGTCGTACCCGGTCTGGGTGGGCAGGTCGAAGGCGACCGACAGGCCGGTCTGCCCCTTCCCGAGGTTCCGCCGGTAGAGGGCGTTGCTCGCGGCGGCGGAGGAGTGGCCGGCATACGTCCGCATGACCCACGGTCGGTCCCGCTCCGGGCGCGCGGGGACGGCGGTGGGGTGCGAGGCGGCGGGTTGGCCGGGGCCGGGCTCGGTCATGCCCCGACGTTACCCGCGAGTTGGACGGCGCGGGGAGCCGGTCGACCGGTGAGCGTCGGCACAGCCGTCAGCGGTCGGCGTCGACGGCCAGCGGTCAGCGGACGCCCGCGGCGGCGAGGGCGCTCGTCGGCGCCGTTGACGGCACGAGGGCCGAACCGAGCCGCGCGCGACGGAGCAGCCGGGCGGTCCGCCCGTCCTGGGCCGCGACCTGGAGATGCACCCCGGCCCGGCGGGAGCGGTGGAGACACTCGACGAGCATCCCGAGAGCGGTCGAGTCACCGATCTCGACATCGGAGAGGTCGAGAAGCACCCGGGCTGCGCCGCCGTCGATGGCGCGATGCAGCGTCAGCCGGAGATCGGGAACCGTGCGGACGTCGAGCCGTCCGCACATGACGACGCGATAGCCGCGGTCGTCGGGTCCTTCGGTGATCGTCACGATGGCACGTCCCTGTTCGGCCATGGCGCCCCTGCAGCACCGGGTCCATTACATCGGCAGTTCGCTCCGCAGCCGGGCAGGCGCTGGTAAAGAAATGACAAAGATCTGAGAGGGTGTGGCCATGGTCAACCTCACCCGGATCTACACGCGCACCGGAGACGACGGGACGACGTCCCTCGGCGACATGGCCCGGACGCGCAAGACCGACCCCCGCCTGGCCGCATACGCCGACGCGAACGAGACCAACGCCGCCATCGGCGTCGTCCTGGCCGGGCCAGGGGTACCCGACGACATCCGGGCCACCCTGAGCCGGGTCCAGAACGACCTCTTCGACGTCGGTGCCGACCTGTCGACCCCGCTGCAGGTCAGCTACGAGCACCCGCCGCTGCGGGTCCTCCAACGGTGGGTCGACGAGCTCGAGGCCGACTGCGACACCTATCTCGAGCGGCTCGACCCACTGCGCTCGTTCATCCTTCCCGGCGGCAGTCCCGCCGCCGCCCAGCTGCACGTCGCGACGACGGTCGCCCGTCGGGCCGAGCGCTCGACGTGGGCCGCCATCGAGGCACACGGCACCGAGCCCGGGGCGGCCCGGGGCGAGGGCGGTGTCAACCCTCTCGCCGCGACCTACCTCAACAGGCTGTCCGACCTGCTCTTCATCCTTGCCCGGGCCGCCAACCTGCCGAACGGGGACGTCCTGTGGCAGCCCGGCGGCGGCCGCGAGGCACCGGAGCCGACGTAGTCCGGTCCCGACCGCGGACCCGCCGGTGCCTCGTATGCCGCGACCGGGCGCCTCGGGCGACGGCCGGTCTCACGTGACGTTGACGTTGAACCCTGGGGGGGAGCTCTCGAGCCACGCGCGCAGGGCGGTGTAGGCCGGGGCGGAGAGCGCCAGCCCGCACGGTGTCGCCCCGCACGAGCCGCTCACCTCCACGGCGTCGGGCAGTCCCGGGATCGGCTCGCGAACCGGGACGGCGGAACCGAGGTCGAGGTCGTGGCGCATCCACGAGTGCCGCGGACGGACCGACGGCCCGATCACCGTGAACCAGTCCAGCCGGGCACCCGAGAGACGCGCGAGGCCGAGCCGCCAGCGCGGTTCGGCCTCGGTTCGCAGGGCGCACAGCATGAGCGGTCGCCCCTCGGCGATGTACCGGCGACGAAGCCAGACGTACGCCAGCACGAGGACCACGATCGCAGCGAGCAGCGCGATAACGCTCTCCGCGGTGACCAGTGGCGACATCGTCCCGGGCTCCCTCCCGCCCCGCGCCGCTAGGCGGACATGGCCGAGGCGTCGACCACCTCGGAGATGATCGTCACCCGGTCGTGGTCGACCGAGAGGAACCCGCCGTCCACCGTGGCGGTCTGCATCCCGTCCTCGGCGTGGATCCGCACCTCGCCCTCGGCGAGGATGACGAGCAGCGGGCTGTGCCCGGGCAGGATGCCGATGTCGCCGTCGATCGAACGGGCGCTCACCTGGCTCGCCGCGCCGGACCACACCTTGCGGTCGGCGGCGACGAGTTCGACCTGAAGCTGGCTCACGGGGTCCTCCGGGGGTGGGTGGTCGGGTCAGTCTAGACGCTGGGTCGTCGGACTCGCTCAGGGCACGGGCTGGGCGCTGAGGTCCTCGTCGATGTCGGCTTCGGGCTGCTCCACGGCGTTGGTCCCCCGGTTGACGGCCCGCATGAGGTGATAGACGAGCAGGGCGGCGGCGCTGCCGAGGGCGATGCCGGCGAACTGGAGGTCGCCGACGGTCCAGGTGAAGTCGGCGATGCCGATGACGAGCGCGATGGCTGCCGTCATGAGGTTGATCGGGTTGCCGAAGTCGACGCGGTTCTGGACCCAGATGCGGACCCCGAGCAGGCCGATCATGCCGTAGAGGACGGTGCCCGCACCGCCGAGGACGCCGGGGGGAACGGTGGCGATCAGCTGGCCGAACTTCGGCGAGAAGGACAACAGGAGCGCGATCGTCGCGGCGACCCAGTAAGCCGCCGTCGAGTAGATCTTCGTGGCCGCCATGACCCCGATGTTCTCGGCATACGTCGTCGTTCCGGAACCACCGCCGGCGCCGGCCAGCGTCGTCGCCAGGCCGTCTGCCATCAGGGCCCGGCCCATGACCGGGTCGAGGTCGCGATCGGTCATCAGGGCGACCGACTTGACGTGACCGACGTTCTCGGCGACGAGGACGAGAACCACCGGGATGAACAGCCCGGCGAGCGACCAGTGGAACGTCGGGGTGGTGAAGTCGGGCAGGCCGAGCCACCCGGCCTTGGACACCGCGGTGAAGTCGACCTCGCCGCGCAGAAGGGCGACGAGGTAGCCGGCCACGACCCCGATGAGGATGGCCAGCCGGCCGAGCAGCCCCCTGGCAAGAACCATGACGACCGCGACGACGACGAGCGTGGTGAGGGCGGTCACCGGGGAGACGACGAAGTTGTTCTTGGCCGCCGGGGCGAGGTTGAGACCGATGAGCGCGACGATCGTGCCGGTGACGACCGGTGGCATGACGATCTGGAGCCAGCGGTCGCC
>CAYPYK010000106.1:0-10171 GCA_964414665.1 uncultured Intrasporangiaceae bacterium
CGCTCGTCGTCTTCGACAACGCGACGTACGGGACGATCCGGATGCACCAGGAGCGTCGCTACCCCGGGCGGCCGGTCGCCACGGCGCTCGGGGAGACGGACCTCGCCGCCCTCGCCCGGTCACTCGGGGTCCACGGCGTCAGAGTGGGCACCGTCGAGGAGTTCGAGGGGGCGTTCGCCACGGCGCTCGCCAGCGAGTGCGCCACCGTCATCGTCGTTCCCGCCGACCCGGACCAGATCTCGGCCGCGATGTACGACCACGAGCTCCACGAGGAGGTCAACCTCACCCCCGAGGCCATCGAGATCGGCCAGACTGGTACCGATCCAGGAGAGCCCTCATGATCGAGCACGACACCGACGCTGCCGCCCTGGCCCTGGCGGCAGCCATGGCTGCCCAGCGGGCTCAGGTCGACTTCGTTCGGGCCGCGGGGGAGCGCGCCCTCGTCGACGCCACCGTGCGCCGGGCCGCCGCAGCGGCGCCCACCTGGGCGGCCACGTCCCGCGAGGACCGCGCCCGGGCGTGCGAGGCCGTCGCCGGCGCGCTCGAGGCGGACGGCGACGACATCGTCGAGGTGGCCGTCGAGGAGACCTATCTGCCCGAGGCCGCGCTGCGCGGGGAGCTGGGGCGGACGGCATACCAGTGGCGGTTCTTCGCCGAGGTGGTGCGGGAGGGGAGCTTTCTCGAGGCGACCGTCGACCACTCCCGCGACACCCCGATGGGGCCCCAGCCGGACCTGAGGCGGATGCTCGTGCCGATCGGGCCGGTCGCGGTCTTCGGGGCGTCGAACTTCCCGCTCGCGTTCTCGACGGCCGGCGGCGACACGGCCAGCGCCCTCGCCGTCGGCTGCCCGGTCATCGTCAAGGGCCACCCCTCGCACCCGATCACCTCGGCCCTCACCGCCACCGCCATGACCCGGGCGCTCGCGCGCGTCGGCGCCCCCCGGGCCACCTTCTCGATGGTCGAGGGGCTGGACGCAGGGGTGGCGCTCGTCGAGCACCCGGGCATCCGGGCCGTCGCGTTCACCGGGTCGCTCGGCGGCGGGCGCGCGCTGCTCGACCGCGTCAACGCGCGGCCGAACCCGGTCCCGTTCTACGGCGAGCTGTCGAGCCTCAACCCCGTCGTCGTCCTGCCCGGCGCGGCCCGCGAGCGCGGTGAGGAGATCGCGGACGGGCTCGTCGCGTCCTACACCGTGCGCGGTGGGCAGCTCTGCACCAAGCCCGGGCTGGTTTTCGTGCCGTCGGGACGGACCGGGGACGCGCTGGTGGCGACTGCAGCCGACGCGACCGGCGACCTCCCCGCGACGGTCCTGCTCAGCGGCGGCATCTCGGCGGCCTACACGCTGCGCGTCGGGCACCTCGGCGTCGACAAGCGGGTCCGCGTGCTCGCTCGCGGGGTCGAGGGCGAGGACGGGACCGTGACGCCGGCGCTCGTCTCGGCGCCCTGCGAGGTCGTGCGCGACGACCTGCTTGAGGAGTGCTTCGGACCGACGACCTTGGTCGCCCGCTACACCGACCTCGACGAGGTGTATGCCGCCCTGGCGCGGCTCGGCGGCTCGCTCACCGGGACCGTCCACCACGGGTCCGGCGAGGAGGACCTCCTGGGCGAGGTGCTCGAGCGGCTCGCGCCGATGGCCGGGAGGCTGATCGTCGGCGGCTACCCCACCGGCGTCCAGGTCGGGTGGGCACAACATCACGGCGGCCCCTGGCCCGCGACGAACTCGCTCCACACGTCCGTGGGAGCGACGGCGGCGCGGCGGTTCCTGCGGCCGGTGGCCTGGCAGGACGCGCCTGCGTCGGTCCTCCCGCCCGAGCTGCGCGACGAGGCCGGGCTCGTCCCGGTGCGTGTGGACGGCGACCTGCGGGTCCCTTGAGCGTCGCAACGCGACCTACGGCCGCGGCATCCGCCGTCGGAGGTGTCGCTCGCTGCGGCCCGTGGGGCGACGGCGCCGCCGGTGGGTCTCAGACGGCGTAGACGGCCCGGGCGGCGTGGACGGCCCGGGCGGTGTGGACGGCCCGGGCGGGCGTGCGGGTCGGGGTGTCGAGGACGGCCAGGTACGCCTGCCACGCGGCAACCTCGTCGGTGGTGTCGGGGTCGGCGGCGAGGTAGGCGTGCAGCGCGTTCTCGATCTGCGCGGTGAGGGTGCCGAGGTCAGCCATGGCGGTGCTCTCTAGGGGTGTCGGATGCTGTGGACGGCACCGACGGCGCTGACGGTGTCGGCCCTGTGGCTCGCGTGAACGCGGGATGGGCGGGCACTGGTGGTATCGGTCGCGAGGGTGTGGTCCTGACCGGTCGCAGGTCGAACGGTACGTTCGGGGGATGCTGGTCGCGAGGAAGGCTGACCCGCGCATCGCGTGCCCGACCTAGGCTGGCGAGGTGCCAAAGACCCCAGTCCCGACCGAGCCGACCACCCCCGGGCCGCGCACGGACGGCGAGATCGCGGCATACGTCTCGGGGCTTGGGGTACCCGGGCTCGCCGACATCCACGTGCACGTCCTCCCCGAACCCATGCAGCGCAAGGTCTGGGCCTACTTCGACCGGGCCGAGGAGCACTACGGACGGGCCTGGCAGGTGCACTACCGCGCCGACGTGACATCGCGGCTCGAGACGCTGAGAGGGTTCGGGCTCAAGGCGATCCCGGCGCTGACCTACCCGCATCGGCCCGGCATGGCTCAGTGGCTCAACGACTGGGGGCGCGGGCTCGCCGAGCGGGAGCCGGACGTCGTCCGCTGCGCGACGCTCTTCCCCGAGCCGGGAGTCGGCGTCTACCTCGCCGAGGCGCTGGACGGCGGCGCTCGGCTGGTCAAGATGCACCTCCAGGTGGGCCAGTACGCCCCCGACGACCCGCTGCTCGACCCGGCGTGGGAGCTCCTGTCCGAGCGAGGTGTCCCCGTCGTCATCCACGCCGGGTCCGGCCCGATCCGTGGTCGGCACACCGGCCCCGGCGGGGTTGCCGCGGTGCTGTCGCGGTTCCCCCGGCTCGTGCTCGTCATCGCGCACGCCGGGCTGCCGGAGTACGACGCCTTCGCCGATCTCGCCGAGCGGTACGCCGGCGTGCACCTCGACACCACGATGGTCGGGACCGACTTCACCGAGGCGTTCGCGCCGATGCCCGACGGGTATGCCGCGCGGCTCGCCCGGCTCGGCGACAAGGTGGTGCTGGGGTCGGACTTCCCGAGCATCCCCTATGCGTATGCGCACCAGCTGGAGGCGTTGGCCCGGTTGGGGTTGGGTGATGCGTGGATGCGGAGGGTGCTGTGGGAGAACGGTGCCCGGCTGCTGGGGCTGCCGGGGGATGGCTGAGGGCCGGAGCCGGTTGTCCACAGGTCGGTGTTGGCGTTGGTGGTTATCCACAGAGGTTGTGGCGCAACGGGTTTCGTCGGTGGTCACGTCTAGGGTGGAGCCATGAGCACAGCAGTCGCGGACCGCGCGGAGGGCCTCGATCTGGGCCGACGGCGCGCCGCCCTGTCCGGTGCGCGAGCGGCCCTGAGCGGCCTGGCGGCCGTGCTCGGCTCGGCGGCCGACCGCGACCTCCCCGAGCTCCTGACCGAGCTCGACGAGGTCGCGGCCCTGGCCGGTGCCGGGCGCGTGGCCGTGACCGCCGAGGCCGTGGCCCGCGGGGCCGTCGCGGCGTCGCAGGCCCGCTCCGTGGCCGGGTGGGTCGCCACCCATGCGCCGAGCCAGCGCGCCGGCGGCGCCGGGGCGGTGGCCAAGGTCGCCGAGGCGTTCGGTGCCCTCGAGCACGGGCCGGTGCGCGAGGCCGTCCTGGCAGGTCACGTCTCGCCCCAGGTGGCCGCCTCGGTGGTGGATGAGTTCGACCGGCTCCGCCCCGGGCTGGTCGACGCCGCTGCTCCCGACGTGCTTCGGGCGATGCTCACGGTGGGCGCCGAGCACGGCATACGGGGAGTGCGGGAGGTGCGCCCGAGGGTGCTGGCACGGTTCGGGGCGGTCGGGCAGCTGCAGTCGGAGCAGGACCAGGCCCGACGGCTCGTCTCGCTGTCCCGGCCGCGTCCTGACCTGCCGGGCACCGTCGCCTACGCCCTGGTGCTGGATGCCGAGGGGCAGGCGGTGCTCGAGGCGGCGATCGGGCCGCTGTCCAAGCCGGTGCCCGGGCCCGAGGGCGAGGCCGACCCGAGCCCGGCCGACCGCCGGCGCGCCGAGGCCCTGGTCGACGTATGCCGCCGCTCCATGGCTGCTGCAGCCGCGGCGGACGCCGACGGGCGGGTGCCGCCCATGAGCAAGGCCACCCTGCTGTTGACGATGACACTTGACGACCTGACGTCCCGCACCGGTGCCGCCACGACGATGGGGACGACCGAGGCCGGTACGGCACTGGCCCCCGAGACCGCCCGACGGATCGCCTGCGACGCCGGGGTCGTCCCGGCCGTGCTCGGCTCGCGAGGCGAGCTGCTCGAGCTGGGGCAGCGGCTGCGGCTGTTCACCCTCGGTCAGGTGCGTGCGCTGTGGCTGCGCGACCGGGGGTGCACCTTCCCCGGGTGTGGCGCGCCGACGTTCTGGTGCGACGCGCATCACCTCAGGCACTGGGTGGACGGCGGACCGACGGGCGTCACCAACGGTGCGCTGCTCTGCGCGCGCCACCACACCGTCGTCCACCGCGACCGGCTCGCAGGGCGGGCCACCGCGGAGTCGGTGGTCTGGGACCTGGATGTCGGGTCCTACGACCGGCTGCTCGGGCGGAGCGTCCGCAGCGGTTCCCCGCTCGCTGAGGGGGCGCGCCCAGAGGGCCATCGCCCACGGGAGCGCGACGCCGGCGACCAACCCTTGGGCGACCGGCGCGGGCCGCGGGGAGGCGATCCCCCCGGGCCTGTTGGGGATCCGGGGTAGCCAGGGTGACATCCGGTGGCGGCGGGGAGCACGGGGCACCCCCGCGCCGGGCTCGCGGAACGCACCGATCCGCACCCTGGATGCGAGACTGGATCGGTGACGGACTCCAGGGGCAGGCTCCCGCGCCGTCCGCGCCACTTCGGCCCGGACGCTCTCGAGGCGCATGGCGGCACCCTTCCCGGGCCTGCCGAGGTCACCGAGGCCGCCCACCAGACGGCGGCGATCCTCGTCGGAGCCGGCCGGGCCGCTCACGATCCCGAGATCACCGCGCGCCTGGTCACCCTCGTCGACGACGTCGGCCTGTCGACGGTGGCCGAGCTGTGGTCGGCCCGCCCCGCGCGCAGTCTGCCGGGGGCGCTGTGGCGGCTCTACGCGCTGCGCGAGTGGGTCCGGCGCAGCCCCGAGCAGGCCAGCGAGGAGTATGCCGCGGGCGTCCGGTTCACCGACGTCGCCCACGCGGTGGCCGGCATCGAGGAGCCACCCGGCCCCGACGAGGTGCAGCGGCTGACCGACCAGATCCTGGCGGGGGTGTTCTCCGGCGACCTGGCGGTGGCCCTGGAGCGAGCGGCGGCGTTCTGCTCGGTGGTGGCAGCCGGCCGCGCCGAGCTGGCCCATGAGCGGGACGTGACCGACCCCGAGGGTGCCGGCGCCCTGACGCGGCGCGGAGTGGCGATGCTGACGACCGGGGAGGACCTGCGGGCCTGCGCCAACCTGTGGCGCGCCGACGAGCTCGACTGAGCCGTCGAACGGCAGGACCGGCCCCGGCCCAGTCCTGTGGATAACGGCAGGTCCGCCGCGACCCAGTCCTGTGGATGAGGAACATGATGCCGGTAAGCGCGTTAGGGTTTACTCGTGGGCGCCGGGCCGCGGCAGCCCCGGGTCCCAACATCAGCCGCTACGAGCGGCCACGCGCCGTGAGGCGCTCCCGGTCCGGCGTCCACACCCGTCCCTTCCGGAAGCTCATGGTTCACGGGTCACCGAGGCCCCCTGCCAGAGGCTCGGGGGGTGAAACCCGAGGGAGTTCTGAAAACCGAGGAAGTTCTTAGCGAGTTCACAGCATTCCCGGTACCCGAGGTCGTACCGTAGTTGTGTGGGGCAGCGGGCGGAGGAACTCGTCGACATCACTCTCCAGGACGAGATCGAACTGGTGGGTGATCTCGTCGTCGCTGCCGCTGCCAGCGCCGAGCACATGAGCGAGGACGACATCGACCGCGTCCTCGGTATCGACGGCGACGACCCGTCGGAGCTCGGTAGCCGCCGCCGCGGACATCAGGAGCACAAGCCCACCTGACCGGCTCATCAGGCACCATCGCCGGCCGGGTCCGGGGGCCCCTTTCGGGCCGGTAGCCTGGTCCTGACCTCGCCCGCCCCGATCCGAGAGAACCGTCGTGGGCTTTCGCCTCACCCCTCGTGACCACACTGTCTTCGAGCTGTTCGCGCAGTCGGCGCAGCACCTTGTCGACGGTGCTCACGAGCTGACGTCGGTGCTGGGTGCCGATCCCTCGGAGCGGGCGGCCATTGCCGAGCGCATCCACGAGATCGAGCACACCGCCGACGAGGCCATGCACGACCTCATCCGCCAGGTGAACGGCTCGTTCGTGACCCCGTTCGACCGCGAGGACATCCACAGCCTGGCGTCGCGGCTCGACACGTGCCTGGACCACATGGACGCCGCGGCCGACCTCATCGTGCTCTGCCGCCTCGACGGACTCCCGCGCGGCATCGCCGAGCAGGTCGAGACCCTGACGAGGATGGCCGACCTCACCGCTGAGTCGATGCCCCGGCTGCGCTCGATGCGCGAGCTGAGCGGCTACTGGATCGAGATCAACCGCCTCGAGAACCAGGCCGACCAGGTCTACCGCCGCCTGCTGGCCGACCTCTACAACGACGAGTCGGCCGACGCCCTCCACGTGCTCAAGCTCAAGGAGGTCATCGACGAGCTGGAGGCCGCTGCCGACGCGTTCGAGGCACTGGCCAACAAGGTCGAGAACATCGCCGTCAAGGGCTCCTGACGCCGGTGGACGCGACGGCCATCGTCCTCGTCATCGTCCTGGCGATGGCCTTCAGCTACACCAACGGCTTCCATGATGCGGCGAACTCCATCGCCACCTCCGTCTCGACCCGGGCGCTCACGCCGCGGGTCGCGGTGGCGCTCGCGGCCGTGGCCAACTTCGCCGGAGCCTTCCTCGGCCAGCGGGTCGCCGACACGGTCGGCAGCGGCATCATCGCCGCCCCCTCCGGCGCGACGGGGCTGGCCATCGCCGCAGCCGCGCTCGTCGGTGCCATCGGCTGGAACCTGCTGACCTGGTGGTTCGGGCTCCCCTCCTCGTCCTCGCACGCCCTGATCGGCGGCCTCGGCGGGGCCGCCCTGGCCGCCGGCGCCGCTGTCGAGTGGGACGGGGTCATCGACCGCGTCCTCATCCCGATGCTCCTGTCGCCGGTCGTCGGGCTCGTGGGCGGCTACCTGCTCATGACGGCGATCTTGTGGACCTTCCGCAGGGCCCACCCGATCCACGTGCGACGCGGCTTCCGCTACGCGCAGACCGTGTCGGCCGCCGCGGTCGCCCTCGGCCACGGCATGCAGGACGCCGCCAAGACCGCCGGTGTCGTCATCCTGTCGCTCACCGTGGCGGGCCGCTACGACTCCCGCAGCGGGGTGATCCCCTGGTGGGTGTTCGCCCTGAGTGCGGTGGTCATCTCGCTCGGGACGTATGCCGGCGGCTGGCGGATCATGCCGACGCTCGGCCGCAGGATCGCATCCCTGGACTCACCGCAGGGCTTCGCGGCCGAGACGACCGCGGCCGCCATCCTGTTCGTCGCCACGGCGTTCCGGGCGCCGATCTCGACGACGCACGCGATCACCTCGGCGATCACCGGTGTCGGGGCCACCCGCGGCGTCCGCGCCGTGCGGTGGAACGTCGCTGAGACGATCGTCGGCGCGTGGATCTTCACGTTTCCCGGAGCGGGAGTCGCGGCGGCTGCGACCTACGCCGCCATCGCCCTCTTCCGCTGAGCTCGCTCAGCCGAAGCGCCCGCGGAGCCGGGCGCTGGGGCAGACGCCCGTCAGCCGAAGCGCCCGGAGATGTAGTCCTCTGTCGCCTGCTGGGTCGGGTTGTTGAAGATCTTGTGGGTGTCGTCGATCTCGATGAGCCGGCCGGGCTGACCGGTCGCCTTGAGGTTGAAGAACGCCGTCCGGTCCGACACCCGCGCCGCCTGCTGCATGTTGTGGGTGACGATGACGATGGTGAACCTGCTCTTCAGCTCGTTGATGAGGTCCTCGATCGCCAGCGTGGAGATCGGGTCCAGCGCCGAGCACGGCTCGTCCATGAGGAGCACCTGCGGCTCGACGGCGATGGCCCGGGCGATGCACAACCGCTGCTGCTGACCACCCGAGAGCCCGGCGCCGGGCTTGTCGAGGCGGTCCTTGACCTCGTTCCACAGGTTCGCGCCGCGCAGCGAGCGCTCGACGACCTCGCCGACCTTGGACTTGTTCTTCACCCCGTTGAGCCGCAGCCCGGCGGCGACGTTGTCGCGGATGGACATCGTCGGGAACGGGTTCGGCCGCTGGAAGACCATCCCCACGGTCCGGCGCACGGTCACCGGGTCGACCGACCCGGCATACAGGTCCTGGTCGTCGAGGAGCACGCTGCCCTGGACGCGGGCACCCGGGATGACCTCGTGCATCCGGTTGAGGGTGCGCAGCACGGTGGACTTGCCGCAGCCGGACGGGCCGATGAAGGCCGTGACGGACCGGGGTTCGACGGTCATCGTCACGCCCTCGACGGCCTTGAAGTCGCCGTAGAAGATGTCGAGGTCCTTGACGTCGATGCGCTTGGCCATGAGGTGGGTCCGTCTCCGTAGGGGTGTGGTCGGTCGGCGGCGTGTCGGGGGTCAGCCGGTGACCTTGGCGAAGCGTCCGACGAAGCGGCCAAGGAGGTTGATGACGAGGACGAGGAGGATGAGGGTGCACGCCGCGCCCCACACGCGCTGCGCGGCGATGGGGTCGGCGATGTTGAGGAACTGGTTGTTGATGAGCGTCGGCAGCGCCGCCATGGAGCCGCCGAACAGGTCCTGGTTGAGATAGGGACTGTATGCCGCGAGGAGCAGCAGCGGGGCGGTCTCGCCGGCGACGCGGGAGAAGCCGAGAAGCGCGCCGGTGAGGATGCCGGAGAACGACGTCGGCAGGACGACCAGCAGGATGGTGCGCCATTTGGGCACACCGAGGGCGTAGGACGCCTCTCGGAGCTCGTTCGGGACGAGCTTGAGCATCTCCTCGGTGGAGCGGGTGACGACCGGGATCATCAGCATGGCCAGGGCGAGCGACGCACAGGCCGGGATGAGCTTGAGACCGAACGTCGTCACCCATGCCGCGAAGATGAACAGCGCAGCGACGATCGAGGGAATGCCGCTGAGGATGTCGACGGCGAAGCTGACGGTCCGGGCGAGGCGGCCACGGCCGTACTCGACGAGGTAGATCGCCGTGAGGATCGCGACGGGGATCGCGATGGCCGAGGTGAGCAGCGACATCAGCAGGGTGCCGATCAGGGCGTGGCGGCCGCCGCGGATGTTGTGGTCGAAGCCGGGCGGCAGGGCGCCGGACTGGTCCTTCTGCCACCAGGTCATAGAGACCAGGACGTGGAACCCCTTGGTGAGGACGACCCACATGATCCACACGAGCGGGATCAGGGCGATGAGGAACGCCGCCCAGACCGTGATCGTGGCCAGGTTGTTCTTCAGCGCCCGGGTGCCCGTGCTGTCGTGGAGGTCGGGGGCGGGGGGCGACTGGTCCGGCGCGATGGCGCTCATTCGGTGAAGGCCTTCCTGCGCTCGATGATGATGCGGGCGATGGCGTTGACGACGAAGGTGAGGACGAACAGCACCAGGCCCGCCGCGATGTAGGCGCCCGTCGACAGCCCGCCGGTGAACTCCGATGCCGCGCCGGCGATCTTGGACGCGAAGGTCGAGCCGCCGTTGAAGAGCGACCACGTCCAGCCGGAGCCGCGGGGGAGCGAGGACAGGATCATGAGGACGGCGATGGTCTCGCCGAGGGCCCGGCCCAGCCCGAGCATCGAGGCGCTGATGACGCCGGGGCGCCCGAACGGCAGGACGGCGGTGCGGATCATCTCCCACTTGGTGGCGCCGAGGGCGTACGCGCCCTCCTTGTGCGTCGTCGGCGTCTGCGCGAAGACCTCGCGGGACAGTGCCGTGATGATGGGCAGGATCATGATCGCGAGGACGAGCCCGACGAAGAAGATCGTATTGCCCCCGGTGATGCCCTTGACCCGGTGGAAGAAGGGGATCCAGCCCAGAGCCGTCGACATCCACTCCT
>CAYPYK010000107.1:0-10130 GCA_964414665.1 uncultured Intrasporangiaceae bacterium
AAGCTGTCACCCTCGACGTAGGCCGCGTCGACGTCCTCGCGGCGGAAGATCTGCTCGAAGGTGCGCCGGACCGAGGTGGTCCCCGCTCCCGACGAGCCCGTGATCGCGACGACGGGGTACTTCTCCGACATGGTGTGCTCCGATCCGAGGTGAGGTCAGCTGGTGGCCCGGAACAGGCCCCGGGTGGCATACAGCGGGATGTCGAGGTCGCCGTCCTCCGGCTCGTCGTAGTGCTCGCTGTGGTAGGCCTCGATGCGCTCGACCTCCTCGCTCGCACCGAACACGAAGCCCACCCGCTGGTGGATCCCGGTGGGCTGGACCTCGAGGAGCCGGGAGCGCCCGGTGCTCGCCAGGCCGCCCGCCTGCTCGATGAGGAAGCTGATCGGGTTGGCCTCGTAGAGCAACCGCAGCCGGCCGGGCTTGTCCGGGTCCTTGGAGTCGCGCGGGTAGAGGAACACCCCACCCCGGGTGAGGATCCGGTGCGCCTCGGCGACGAGGGAGGCGACCCAACGGATGTTGAAGTCCTTGTCCCGCGGGCCGGTGCGGCCGGCCAGGCACTCGTCGACGTAGCGCCGCACCGCGGGCTCCCAGAACCGGCGGTTGGAGTGGTTGATCGCGAACTCGTTCGCCGAGGCGGGGATGGTCATCTCGGGATGGGTGAGGAAGAACTCCCCGACGGTCCGGTCGAGGGTGAACCCGTGGACCCCGCGTCCCACGGAGAGGACGAACATCGTCGTCGGCCCGTAGATCGCGTACCCCGCGGCGACCTGCCGGACACCGCTCTGGAGGAAGTCCTCGGCGCGGGCGTCGACCCCCTCCTCGGTAGCCCTCAGGATCGAGAAGACGCTGCCGACCGAGACGTTGACATCGATGTTCGACGAGCCGTCGAGCGGGTCGAAGAGCAGGAGGTAGCGGCCGCGCGGGTACTCCGCGGGAACGGCATACGGCTCGTCGAGCTCCTCCGACACCATGCCGGCGACGTGGCCGCCCCACTCGGTGGCGCGCAGGAACGCGGTGTTGGCGATGACGTCGAGCTTCTGCTGCTGCTCGCCCTGGACGTTGGTCTGGCCGACGGTGCCGTGGAAGCCCGCGAGCGCACCCATGGCCACCTGGTGGGTGATCGCCTTGCAGGCCAGGGCGACGTCGAGGATGAGCGAGTTGAGCTCACCGCTCGAGCTCGGGTACCGCCGGCGCTCCTCGATCAGGAACTGGGTGAGGGTCGTACGGTTCGTCAGCATGGTCAGCCACGTCCCGTCTCGCGGGCCCGGCGGGCCCGGACGGCCGCACCGGCGCGGGCGGCCACGGCCTCGGGCACCAGCCCGACGTCGGCGAGGACGTCGGCGGCGGGGGCTGACGCCCCGAACCGGTCGATGCCGACGCGGGGTCCGCCTCCGGCCAGCCCGGCCCAGCCGGAGGTGACCCCTGCCTCGACCGTCACGGTGACCGGCGCCCGGTCCAGGTCGTCGCGACGGTCCGCATACCGCTCCCGCCACGGCACCGAGACGACCCTGGCGCTGACCCCGTCCACCGCGAGCAGGTCGGCGGCCGACATCGCCAGGCCCACCTCGGAGCCGGTCGCGAGGAGGTCGACGTCGGCGCGCGGGGCGTCCCTGACGACCCGGCCGCCCGTCGAGGAGATGAAGTCCTCCGGCGCACCGGGGGACGCGATCGACGGCACCGACTGACGGGTGAGCACGAGCACGGTCGGCCCCTCGGTGGCCTCCAGGGCCTGCCGCCACGCGGCGACGGTCTCCACGTCGTCGGCCGGGCGGAGCACCGTGACACCGGGAATGAGCCGGAGCGACTCGACGTGCTCGATGGGCTGGTGGGTGGGCCCGTCCTCGCCCACCGCCACCGAGTCGTGGGTGAGGATGTAGATGACCGGCTGCCGCATGAGCGCCGACAGGCGCAGCGCCGGCCGCAGGTAGTCGCTGAACACGAGGAACGTGCTGCCGTAGGGCCGGAACCCGCCGTGCAGGCTGAGCCCGTTGAGCACCGCTGCCATCCCGAACTCGCGGATGCCGAAGTGCACCACCTCGCCGGAGAAGTCCCCCCGGGTCACGGAGTCCTGACCCGTCGCCGTCCCCGTCGATCCGGCCAGGTCGGCCGAGCCGCCGACGAGCTCGGGGAGCCGGGCTGCCAGGGCCGTCAGCACCGCCTGGGAGGACTGCCGGGTGGCCCGGTCGACGCCGGTGGGAACGCCGGCGAGGATCTCGCCCAGGTCGGCCGGCAGGCCCCGGGACTGGGTGCGCTCCCAGTCCTGGGCGCGCTCGGGGTGAGCGGCCGCGAACGCGGCGTAGGCCGCGTCCCAGCGCGCGTGGGCGCGGGCCCCGTCGGCGGCGAGCTCGACGCAGCGCTCGGCCACCTCCTCGGGGACGGTGAACGCCGGGCGGTCCCAGCCGGCGGCCGCCTTGGCGGCCGCGAGGACCTCCGCCCCGAGGGGCGACCCGTGTGCCTTCGAGGTGCCTTCGACCCCCGGCGCGCCGTGGCCGATGACCGTGCGCACGGCGATGAGGCTCGGCCGCGGGTCGGACCTGGCAGCCGTGAGCGCGGTGTCGATGGCGTCGAGGTCGGTGCCGTCCGCGACGGCCTGGACATGCCAGCCCGACGCGGCGAACCGGGCCAGCTGGTCGTCGCCGGCCGACTGGGACACCGCACCGTCGATGGTGATGCCGTTGTCGTCCCACAGCACGACGAGGCGACCGAGCCCGAGGTGGCCGGCCAGCGAGATCGCCTCGTGGCTGATCCCCTCCATGAGGCACCCGTCGCCGACGAGCGCGTAGGTGCGGTGGTCGGCGAGGTCCGGGAACCGGGCGGCCTGCATCCGCTCGGCCAGCGCCAGACCGACGGCCATGGCGAAGCCCTGACCGAGCGGCCCGGTGGTCGTCTCGACCCCGTCGGTGTGGCCGAGCTCGGGGTGGCCGGGGGTGGCCGACCCGAGCTGCCGGAAGCGCCGCAGCTCGTGCATCGGCAGGTCGTAGCCGAAGACGTGGAGCAGCCCGTAGAGCAGGGCCGACCCGTGCCCGGCACTGAGGACGAACCGGTCTCGGTCGCTCCAGTGCGAGTCGGCGGGGTCGTGGCGCAGGTGCCGGCTGAACAGGACCCAGGCCATCGGAGCCGCGCCCATCGGCAGACCCGGGTGGCCCGAGCCGGCCTCCTGCACCATGTCCGCGGCGAGGAAGCGCAGGGTGTCGACGGCCAGGGCGTCCACGTCGGCCGTCGCGGCACGGTCGCTCGACGCCCATCCGGGGGCGAGCACGGCGGTGTTCTCGGGTGCGGTCATCTCAGGCCACCTCTCCATGGCTGGGCCGCTGGGCCGCGAGGGCCCGCTGCCGCAGCCGGGCCACGGCGGCCGCCTTGCCCTGGGGGTAGCCGTACATCCAGCTCCCCGAGATGAACACGTCCGCGCCGGCACCGGCTGCACCGCCGATCGTCGCGTCGGTGATCCCCCCGTCGACCTCGATCTCGATCGGCAGCCCGCTCGCGTCGACCATGGCGCGCAGCTCAGCGACCTTGCGCTCGACGGCCGGGATGTAGGCCTGCCCGCCGAACCCGGGGTTGACCGTCATGGCGAGCACCAGGTCGGTCTCCTCGAGCACCTGCTCCACGACGCTCGCCGGCGTATGGGGGTTGAGCGCCACGCCGGAGCGGGCGCCGAGCTCGCGGATCCGGTGCAGGGTGCGATGCAGGTGCGTCGTGGCCTCGGCATGGACGATGACGAGCTCGCAGCCGGCGTCGACGTAGCGACCGAGCAGCTCGTCGGGGTCCACCACCATGAGGTGCGCCTCGAAGCCCACCGTGCTGTGCGGCCTGGCCGCGGCGATGACGTCGGGGCCGAAGGTGAGGTTCGGGACGAAGACCCCGTCCATGACGTCCCACTGGATCCGGTCGACTCCCGCCTCGCACAGCGCCGACACCTCCTCGCCGATGGCGGCGAAGTCGGCGGGAAGGACGGACGGGACGATGAGCGGCGGGTTCGGCATCGGTTCAGGCCTCTCGGGTCGACGCTGGCGGGACAGGCTCCCGGCAGTCGCGGCTGGCGGCCTCACCAGGACACCGCACTCCACCTCCAGCTCGACTCCCCCGCAGGGGTGGACGTGGGGGTGACCTTGACCGAGGGCCCTCGTCGGAGCCGTCGCCAGGTCCTAGGGTGGGCCCGTGCCGCAGCACGCCACCGCACTCAGCCTCGTGCTCGTCGACGACCACGAGATGGTCCTGCACGGCCTGACGGCGATGCTCTCGCACTTCGCCGACGAGGTGGCGGTCCTCGGGACGGCGACCTCGCTGGCCGAGGCCGAGCGCGTGGTGGCAGCCACCTCGCCCGACATCGTCCTGAGCGACGTCCGGATCGGCCGGGACAGCGGCCTCGACCTCGTCGAGCGCCTCGGCCGCTCCCACCCCGACATCAAGGTCGTCATGCTGACGGTCTACGACGATGAGCACTACCTCTTCCAGGCCCTGCGCGTCGGCGCCAAGGGCTACATCCTCAAGCGGATCGACGCCCGCGAGCTCGTCTCCCACCTGCGCCGCGTCGCGGAGGGAGACGTCGTCATCGACCCGGCACTGGCCGGCCGGGTCGCGATGTCGGCGGCCAGGCTCTCCGCCGGTGAGTTCTGGCCGGGCGCCAACCTCGGCCTGACCCAGCGCGAGTCCGAGGTCCTGGCGCTGCTGGTGTCCGGACACTCCAACCGCGGGATCGCCGCCAAGCTCGTCATCAGCGAGGACACCGTCAAGACCCACATCCGCGGCCTGTACCGCAAGCTCGGGGTGCAGGAAAGGGGTGGCGCCATCGCCCTCGCCCTGCGCGAGGGGCTGTTCCAGTGACGACCTCGCTGTTCGGCCAGCTCTCGGCCCCCGCCCGTCCGGACCTCCCCACGGTGGCGAGGGCCTTCGCCCGCGAGACCGGCTCCATCGGGGCGATGATCCTGGTCTCGGACGGCTTCCAGCTCACGGTCGGCGCGGCATACCCCTCGGACCCCGGCACCGAGGCGCGGCTCCTCGTCCCGGTCGGGCAGGGAGTGACCGGTCTGGTCGCCCGCAACGGGCACGCCATCCAGCTCGGCTCGGACGCTCCCCGCAACCCGGTCCACCGGCTGCTGCTGGGGATCGGCTCCCAGGGGTCGGTTGCTCGGCTGTGCCTGCCCGCGCGGGGGATCGACGGCGAGATCCTCGGGGTCGTCTCCGTCCACCGCGACACCGCGCACCCGTACGCCGACGAGGACCTGCTCCGGTTCCAGCCGCTCGCCGACCTGCTCGGGCTGCGGCTGCAGGCACGCGACCTGATGAATGCCGTCGACGCGCACCGGATGGACCGTGAACGGCTCATCGCCCAAGCCATCTCCGCCCAGGAGGCCGAGCGGCGCCGGATCGCGTTCGACCTGCACGACGGGGTGACCACCGCGCTGGCCTCGATGTCGTTCCACCTCAACGCGGCCGAGCTCTCGATCGCCGCGGCCGAGGACGCTGCCACGGACGAGCCGGCGACCGCCGCCCTGGCTCAGGCCCGCTCGCAGATCGCGTCGGCCCGGATGCTCGGCGACCTCGCCTACCATCAGACCCGGGCCGCCATCACCGGGCTGCACAGCCTCGTCCTCGACGATCTCGGCCTCGTCGCCGCCGTCGAGTCCCTCGTCGAGACGGCCCCCGGGGTCGAGGTGTCGATGCAGAGCGACGCGCCCGGCGACTTCGAGGACCTGCCCGACCACGCGGCTGCTGCGCTGTTCCGCATCGCCCAGGAGTCGATCAGCAACGCGGTGCGACACGCCCACGCGACCCGGGTCGCCGTGTCGCTGCGTCGCGTCGACGACACGGTCGTCCTCGGCACCGCTGACGACGGCGTCGGCTTCGACGTGCGCGGTCAGGAGGCCGCTCGGACCAGGACCGACGCCGGCGGCGACCCCGCGGCCGAGGTCGGGCACTTCGGCCTGTCGTCCATCGCCGAACGATGCGCCCTCGTCGGGGCCTCGCTGCGGATCGACTCGGCGCCCGGCCGGGGCACCACCGTCACCGTCGAGCTCCCGGTCACGGGTCCGCAACCCCCCGGTCGGTAGGGCCGGCGACGCCGACCGGGAGACCACGGCCCCGGTGGCGGCCCGCCCAGGCCCCCCACGCCGAGCGACCTAGCGCACCGCCACCGCCACCCGTGGCCGGCGCGTGGCGTCCGAGGCCTGCCGGCAGCTGTCCAGGAGGACCGCCTGGGCGGCCTCGACGTTCTCCGCCGAGCCGGCCCAGGTGGCCAGGGCCCCGGAGACCAGGGCGCGGCCGAACGAGAACGACAGGGCCCACGGGGCCCGGTCGAGCGCGTTGATGGCGTCCAGGAAGCGGCAGGCCTGGCCGGTCGAGTGCCCGCCCGAGAGGAACGCGACTCCCGGCACGTCGGAGGGGACGCAGGAGCGGAGCACGTCGAGGGTCACCGCCGCGACGGCCTCCGCCGAGACGTAGGGGCCGTCGAGCCCCGGGGTGACGAAGTTCGGCTTGAGCACGATGCCCTGCAGGTCGACCCGCGCGGCCTGGAGCTCGCCGACGAGCGCGGTGAGCGCGTCCCGGGTGGTCGCGGCCGACGGGTTGATGTCGTGCGTGCCCACACAGAGCACCTCGGGCTCGACGATGGGCACGATGCCGTGCTGCTGGCACAGGGCGGCATACCGGGCGAGCGCGGCCGCGTTGACCCGCACCGCATACGGGTTGGATGTCCGGACGTCGAGCACGGCGCGCCACTTGGCGAAGGCCGCACCCCGCGCGGCGTAGTCGGCCAGCCGGGCGCCCAGACCGTCGAGGCCCCCGGTGACGAGCGCGCCGCCCATCCGCGGAAGCTCCGAGGTCCCCGTGTCGACCTTGATGCCCGGCAGGATGCCGGCCTCCCGGCAGGCCTGCGGGACGGCCCGCCCGTCGCTGAGCTGCTGGCCGAAGGTCTCGTCGCTGAGGATGACCCCACTGACGTACTCGGAGAGCCCGGGCGCGGTGATGAGCATCTCGCGGTAGTCGCGCCGGTTGAGCTCGGTTCCGCGGATCCCCTCGGCCTCGAGACGGGCCGACATCGTGCCGATGCTCTCGTCCGCCGCCAGGATGCCGCGGCCGCCGCCGGTCAGGGCCGTGGCGATGGCGTGCAGGTCAACCATGGTGTCCTCCTGGTCCTCAGGTGCCGGCACGAGGGGCTCGGCTGGGTCCAGCGTGGGCCGTCCGGGCCCGCGCCGGCTCACCCCACCGGGGGGTTGCCGAGGTGAGACCGCTCATCCCCCCGCCCGTGGTGGCGGTGACGGCCCGTGGCGAGCCCAGGGACGCCGGGTGGGCCGGTCGGTGCAACGCAGGCGCCCTTCGGCCGGTAGCGCCGACCACTGTCGTCGCCGGCGGCCGTCCGGGGACTGGCCGGGCTCACCGAGTCGCTCCACCCTCAGCGCTCCGCCGCGTCCGGGTAGGCCTCGGTCTCGGTCGCCTTGGCCGACAGCCATACCGGGAGGCCCGGCTCCAGCCCGAGGTCGGCCACCGCGTCCGGCGTGACGTCGACGAGCACCGCCGGCTCGGCGTCGACGACGACCCGTACCCGGTCGGCCAGCAGCTCCAGGGCCGAGACCGACCCGCTCCACACGTTGCGGGTGCTCGCGTGCGCGGGCCGTTCGGTGTGCACCGTGACGGCCGACGGCCGCAGCGCGACGAGCACCCGGCCGCCGCCCACCACCGGCTCGGCAGGGCGGACCACGAGGGTGCCGCCCCCGTCGATGTCCACCGTGCCGGACGCGGGGTCGAGCCGGCCGGCATACAGGTTGAGCCCCACGAGCCGGGCGACGTAGTCGGTGCGGGGCCGGCGCGCGACCTCCGCCGGAGTCCCCTCCTGGACGACCCGCCCACCCTCGAGGACGAGCAGGCGGTCGGCCATGACCATCGCCTCGAGCGGGTCGTGGGTGACGAGGACGACCGGGCCGTCGAACAACGCGAGGTGCCGGCGCAGCTCGGTCCGGACCTCGACCCGGGTCCGCGCGTCGAGCGCGGCGGTCGGCTCGTCGAGGAGGAGCAGCCGCGGCTGGGTGGCCAGCGCACGGGCCAGCGCCACCCGCTGGGCCTGTCCCCCGGAGATCTGGTGCGGGCGCCGGCCGGCGAGGTGGCCGAGCTCGAGGCGGTCGAGCCACTGCCGGGCCGAGCGGCGGGCCTCCTGCCGCGACGAGCCGGCCGCGCGCGGGCCGAACCCGACGTTGTCGAGCACGCTGAGATGCGGGAAGAGCCGGTAGGCCTGGAACACCATCCCCACGGACCGTCGCTCCGGCGGCACGAGCACCCCGGCGTCGGCGTCGTCGAGGACCTCGCCGCCGAGCACCACCGACCCCCCGGTCAGCGGGGTGAGCCCGGCCAGGGCTCGCAGCGCCGTCGACTTGCCCGCACCGTTGGGCCCGAGCACCCCCAGCACCTCCCCCGGCGCCACGTCGAGGTCGAGGTCGAGCCGGAACCCGTCGCGCTCGACCCACCCGCGCGCCCGGAGCCCGCTCATCAGGAGGCACCGCCGAGGACCCACCGGCCGCGCAGCCCGGCGAGCACCACGAGCGAGACGACGAGGAGCACGAGCGACAGGGCGATGGCCGCGTCGGGGTCGGACTGCATGGCGAGGTAGACCGCCAGCGGCATGGTCTGCGTCCGGCCGGGGACGTTGCCCGCGAAGGTGATCGTCGCGCCGAACTCGCCCAGTGCCCGGGCCCAGGCGAGGACCGCTCCGGCGAGCAGGGACGGTGCGATGAGCGGCAGGCTGACCCGGCGGAAGACGGCCAGCCGCGACGCACCGAGCGTCGCCGCGGCCTCCTCGAACCCCTCGTCGGCGGCGCGGAAGGCGCCCTCGACGGCGAGCACCAGGAACGGCATCGCGACGAACGTCTCGGCCATGATGACGGCGGCCGTCGAGAACGGAAGGGTGAGGCCGAACCACGCGTCGAGCCACCGCCCGATGACGCCGTTGCGGCCGAACGCCAGCAGCAGCGCCACGCCGCCGACGACGGGCGGCAGGACCAGCGGCAGGGTGACCAGCGCCCGCAGCAGCGGGACCAGCCGGCCCCGGGACCGGGCGAGCAGCCAGGCCAGCGGCACCCCGAGGACCAGCGACACCAGTGCCGCGCTCGTCGCGCAGAGCAGCGACAGCCGCAGCGCGTCGAGGACCGCGCCGTCGCGAAGGATCCCGGACAGCCCGCCCCACGGCGCCCGGACGAGGAGCCCGAGGAGCGGGACGAGGAGGAACGCGACGGCGAACATCGCGGGGACGCGCAGCGCCCAGCCGATGGGCCGACCGGAGCGAGCGGAGCGGTCGGGCCGGCTAGGACGGCCGCGGCCGCCCAGCCGCCCACCGGGCGCGGAACCGGTGGGGTCGTCGATGACGGGACGAGGCGGCATACCGGCTACGGCCTCGCGAACCCGAAGTCGGCCAGCACCGTGCTGCCCTCCTCGGAGAGGACGTATGCCGTGAACGCGTCGGCGAGCGCCGCGTGGGGGGCGCTGTCGAGGACGGCCACGGGGTAGTCGGTCGAGGCGTTGAGGTCGACCGGGACAGGGATGCCGGTGACCTTGGTGCCCGCCGCCCGCACGTCGGTCACGTAGACGAGGCCGGCGTCGACCTCGCCGAGCTCGACCTTGGTGAGGACGGCCTTGACGTCGCTCTCCTGGGTGGCAGCCCGCACCGTGAGCCCGGCGTGGGCGAACACCTGCGCCGCGACCGCGCCACACGGCACGGCCGGCTGGCACACGGCGACCTTGACCGACGCCTTGGCGAGGTCGGCGAGGACGCCGACGTGGCCGGGGTTGCTCGGCGGGACCGCGATCTCCATCGTGTTGGCCGCGAAGGGCGTCGGGGCCGTCACGGCCCCGGCCTCGACGACCTGCTCCATGTTGGCCGTGCTCGCCGAGGCGAAGACGTCGGCGGGTGCGCCCTGGACGATCTGGGTGGCCAGGCCGGAGCTCGGGCCGAAGCTGAAGACGATCCTGGTCCCTGGGTGGGCGCTCTCGAACTGGCGGCCCAAGGTGGTGAACGCCTCCTGCAGCGACGACGCCGCGAAGACGGTCGCCGTGCCCGACAGGCCACCGCTGCCCGAGCCCGACGAACCGGCCGAGGCGTTCGAGGCTGTGCAGCCCGCGGCCCCGACGGCGACCGCGGCGGTGCA
>CAYPYK010000108.1:0-10109 GCA_964414665.1 uncultured Intrasporangiaceae bacterium
CCAGCCCAGCGGGGGGCCGACCCGACGCCGGAGCGCCTGCAGCAGATGTATGACCGACCGGCCGCCGGCCCGGTGCAGACCCGGCGGGTGACGACGGACGACGTCATCATGAAGGCGCTGGGCCTGTTCGCCGTCGTCCTCGTCGTCGGCGTCGTCGGCTGGAGCGTCGCGTCCTCCAACCCCGGTCTCGGGCTGGCGCTCCTGCTGGGTGGGATGTTCGGGACCCTCATCCTCGGCTTCGTCATCGCCTTCAAGAAGACCCTCAGCGTCCCGCTCATCGTGACCTACGCGGTGCTCGAGGGCCTGTTCGTCGGCTCGGTGAGCGAGGTCTTCAACAAGATCTACCCCGGCATCGTCGCCCAGGCCGTCCTCGCGACACTCGCGACGTTCGCGGGGATGCTCCTGGCCTACAAGACCGGCCTGATCAAGGTCACCGACAAGTTCCGCCGGATCGTCACGATGATGATCTTCGGCTACGCGATCTTCGCGCTGGTCAACTTCGGCTACGCCGTCATCAGCGGGACGATGTACGGCTTCGGCGGCACCGGCATCATCGGCATCGGCATCTCGGTCTTCGCCGTCGGTCTCGCCTCGATGACCCTCGCCCTCGACTTCGACGCCATCGACTACGCCGTCCGGACCGGGGCCCCGCAGAAGTACAGCTGGCTGCTCGCCCACGGGCTCATCGTCACGATCGTGTGGCTCTACATCGAGTTCCTGCGGCTGCTCGGCCGGCTGCGCAGCTGACCGTGACGTCCTCGGCTGACCCGGCCTCCGGCGGCACCACCGCCGGAGGCCGGGTCCGTCCGGTTCCCCGGGAGGCCGCCGTCGAGCTCGACCGGCTCGCGCGCCGGTGGGCTGAGCTTGCCCTGGCCCGTGCCGAGCTGGGTATGCCGTCGGTGCGGGCCGCGCTCGGCGACCTGGCCTCGCGGTGCGGTCCGGACCCGGTTCCGGACCTCGGCCCGGGCGTCGTCGTCGACCAGCTCACGGTCCTGGTGTGGGACGCCTACGCGGCCGGGCGCGGCGACGGCATACCGGCCCTGCTCGCCGACCTGCGCCGCGTCCTCAGCTGAGCCGCTCGACGATGATGGCCATCCCCTGGCCGCCACCGACGCACATCGTCTCGAGGCCGAACGTGCCGTCACGCTCCTGCAGTCCGTTGATGAGGGTCGTCATGATCCGGGTGCCGGTCGACCCGAACGGGTGGCCGAGCGCGATGGCGCCGCCGTGGACGTTGAGCTTGTCGAAGTCCATCCCGAGGTCGTCGGCGCTGGGCAGCACCTGGGCCGCGAACGCCTCGTTGATCTCGTAGAGGTCCATGTCGTCGATGGACATCCCGGCCCGGGCGAGCGCCTGTCGGGAGGACCCGACCGGCCCCATGCCCATGATCTCGGGGGAGAGGGCGGTGACCCCGGTCGAGACGATTCGGGCGAGCGGGGTGACGCCCAGCTCGCGGGCTGTGGTGTCGCTCATGATCACGACGCCCGATGCTCCGTCGTTGAGCGGGCAGCAGTTGCCGGCGGTGACGGTGCCGTCCGGGCGGAAGACCGGCCTGAGGCCCGCGACGGCCTCGAGGGTGACGCCGGGCCGCGGGCCGTCGTCGGTGGCGAGCACGGTGCCGTCGGGGAGGGTGACGGGCAGGATCTCGCGGGCGAAGAACCCGTCGGCGATGGCCTTCTCGGCACGGTTCTGGCTCGTTACGCCCCACTCGTCCTGACGCTGCCGGGAGATGCCGCGCGAGGTGGCGACGTTCTCGGCGGTCTGGCCCATGGCGAGGTAGACGTCGGGCAGCAGGCCCTGTTCGCGAGGGTCGCTCCACGTCGAGTTCGACGCGGCCGTCGCGGCGCCGCGGGCGATGGCGTCGGCGAAGAGCGGGTTGAGGGCGTCGGGGTCGGACTCGCCGGCGCCACGGAAGCCCTCGTTCTGCGAGACCGTCTCGACGCCGCCGGAGACGAAGATGTCGCCCTCGCCCGCCTTGATCGCGTGGAGTGCCATCCGCATGGTCTGGGTCGAGCTCGCGCAGAACCGGTTGACCGTCGTGCCGGGCAGCCCGTCGAGCCCGGCGAGCACGGCGATGACGCGGGCCATGTTGTTGCCGGCCTTGCCGCTGGGGTCGGCGCAGCCCCAGTAGAGATCCTCGATGAGGGTGGGGTCGAGCTGGGGGAGCTTGGCGAGCAGCGCCGAGACGACCTGGACCGAGAGGTCGTCGGGTCGCATAGCGGCGAGCGAGCCCTTGAAGGCCCGGCCGATGGGGGTGCGGGCGGTGGCGACGATGACTGCTTCGGGCACGAGGTCCTCCTCGGGTCGTGAGCGACGGCGCTCGGGGTGGTGCTCGGGGCGCGCGGAGCTGCGGCACACCGGGGCTAAGCGCGCGCTTATGTCCCCCGATGATATGCCGTCACGCTGAGCGCTGCCGATGTGGCGATGCTCTCGGGGCGGGCCGCGACCGGCCGGCCGGGCCCCTCGCCCTGGCCGGACCGGGTGGGCAATGATGAGGGGCATGAAAACCACGCGAAGCCGCGCACAGTCAGGGTCGCCCTACGAGGGCACCGTCGGGTTCAGCCGAGCCGTCCGGCTCGGCCAGCACATCGCCGTATCCGGCACGGCGCCGATCTGGCCCGGCGGCCGGGTCGACCCCGACCCCCTGGCGCAGACGCGGCGATGCTGGGAGATCGCCCTCGCCTCGCTGTCCGAGCTCGGTGGCAAGCCCGAGGACGTCATCCGGACGCGGCACTTCATCACCGACCCCGACTCCGTCGAGGCCGTGGCACAGGTGCATGGCGAGGTGTTCGGGTCGATCCGGCCGGCCAGCACCATCGTCGTGATCAGCCGGCTCGTCGACGAGCGCTGGCTAGTCGAGGTCGAGCTGGACGCCATCGTCCCCAAGGACTGAGGCCGGCGGCGTCTCGACGGATGGCTCGGCCGCGATGGCGCCCTCGGTGACCGGGTCGTGCCGGCGGCGGAGCAGCACCGCCCACCGCCCCCGCGGGCCGCGCGACTGCCCGGCCACCTCGACCGGGCTGACCTCGGTGCCCGGCTCCCGCACGGCCTGGCCGGCCGCGACGGCCACCGGGCCGACCCCCTCGCCGCGCCGGCGCTCGGGCGCACGCGGTGATGTGTCGGCACCCCAGACCCCCAGCGCGGCGCACACGCTCGGGAGCAGCGCGGCCGCCGCCCGCGCGTAGCCGGCGGCCGAGGGATGGAAGCGGTCGCGGCTGAACATCTCGCCCGGCGAGCTCGCGAACTCAGGGCCGAGCAGGTCTGCGAGCGAGACGGTGCGCCCGCCCGCCTCGACGACCGCCACCGTCTGGGCCGCTGCGAGGTCCCGGCTCCACCGGCGCATGAGCAGACGCAGGGGCTGGGGGACCGGCTCGATCGTCCCGAGGTCGGGGCAGGTGCCGACGACGACCTCGGAGCCGAGGGCCCGGATCCGGCGGACCGTCTGCTCGAGGTGACGCACAGCCGTGGACCGCTCGATCCGGTGGGTCACGTCGTTGGCGCCGACCATGACGACGACCACGTCGGGGCGCATGACGTCCTCGAGCGCGGTGACGAGCTGGCCCTCGAGGTCGCTGGACTCGGCGCCCACCGCCGCGGCGTTGGTGAGACGGACCGGACGGCCGGTGAGCGCCGCGACCCCGTTGGCGACGATCGCCCCGACCGTCTGGTGTGGGTGGTCCGCCCCCAGCCCGGCCGCGGAGCTGTCGCCGAGGACGACGAGCTCGATCGGTTCGCCCGGCCCCGCACCGTACGTCGCATCGTCGCTGGGCGCCTGCTCGAGGGGGTCCCCGACGATCCACCGGGCGATCCGGGCCTCGGCCCTGATGACCCCGTAGCCCAAGGCGCCGACGGCCGCGCCGGCAGCGGCCATCCCGCCACCACCGTAGGCCGCGGTCGCGGCGATCTTGCGGGCGCGTCGTGCTCGTCCCACCGTTTCCCCGATCCTCATCCGTGCTGGCACCACGGTATCGCTGTGCCCGCCTTCGCCGTTCCGAGCTCCCCCCGACCCGGGGTTGGCGGGCCCTGGGGGACCGTTGGACGGGCGTCCGGCGAGGTGGAGGTGGGGAGCTCCAGCGAGGTGGTGACGGCACCGGCATACCCTGACGGCCATGACGAGCACCGGGCGCACCGCCGATCTCACCTTCACCGTGACCGACGCCGACACGGCCCTCGCCGTCGGCTCGGGGGACCTCCCGGTCCTCGGGACGCCCCGGCTGCTGGCGTGGTGCGAGGCGGCGACCTGCGCTGCCGTCGCGGCAGACCTCGCCGGCGGGACGACGAGCGTCGGCACTCGGGTCGAGCTCGAGCACCTCCTCGCCAGCGCGGTGGGGCGTCAGGTGCGCGTTGCCGCCGTCCTGGTCCACGTCGACGGGCGCCGCCGGCGCTTCGAGGTGACCGCCACGCACGGCGACGGCGAGGTCGTGGGGCGCGGGGTCATCGAGCGGGTCGTCGTCGATGTCGAGCGATTCCTCGCCCGGCTCGGCGGCTGAGCGGCTGAGCGCCCGCGTCCGTCGGCGGCGGCAATGGGGTCGCCCGGCCGGCCTCCACGAGTCAGACTGGCGTCGTGGAGCCCAGACGAGGGATGCCGATGACGCTGCGGGTCTTCCCCGACTACTTCGCGGACCCGGTGTGGGCCGAGGACGGGATGGTCGACCTCGACGGCCTGGAGATCTCCGACCGCCTCCGCCGTGAGCTTCGGGCGTGGGCGCGCCGCTGGGAGGAGCTCATGGGCCCGGGCTTCGAGTGCACCGACGCAGCGGGGTATGACGAGTGGAAGCGCCGGGGACGGCCCCTGGCCGGGGCGCTGCAGGCGGAGCTCAGTGGCGCCGTCGAGGTGACCTACGACCCCGAGGTCTACGACCGCTAGGCCTGGCGGGGAGGCTCGACGAGACGCGGCTGCGCTAGATCCCGAGGGTCGTGCGGGGGTATGCCGCGGCGACGTCCGTCACGACGTTGACGAGGTAGGGCACCCCCGACGCGAACGCCCGGTCCAGCGCCGGGCCGATCCCGCTCGGCGAGGTGACGAGCTCGCCGGCGCCGCCCAGCGCGGCGACGACCTGGTCGTACCGCGTCGACGGGGTCAGGTCGGCGACGACGTCGTACCCGTAGAGCATCTGCATCGGCCCCTTCTCCAGCCCCCAGGCGCCGTTGTTGCCCATGACCATGACGACCGGGAGCCCGTGCCGGACGAGCGTGTCGACGTCCATGAGCGACATCCCGGCGGCGCCGTCCCCGAGCAGCAGGACGACCTGCGAGGACGGCCGGGCGATCCGCGCCCCGATCGCGGCACCCAGACCGGCTCCCAGGCATCCGAAGGGCCCCGGGTCGAGCCAGTTGCCGGGTCGCGATGGCTCGACGAGCTTGCCGGCGAACGAGACGAAGTCGCCGCCGTCGCCGATGACGACGGCGTCCTCCGCGAGCCGGGGGAGCAGCTCGCCGTAGATCCGGGCCGGGTGGACCGGGTCGGCCTCTGCGCGCAGCAGCTCCGCGTCCCGGGCCGCTGCCGCTGCGACCTTCTCGCTCAGGGCGGCCGACCAGTCGCCCCAGTCCGGCCGGTGCGGAAGCCGGCCGAGCGCCTCGAGCAGCCCGTCGAGCACCACCGAGAGGTCACCGCTCGCGGACCCGGCGAGCTCCGCGTGCGCCGAGACCTGGCCCGGGCTGTCGGCGAGGTGGACGACCTTCGCGGTGGGAGCGCCGTCCTTGCCCCCGAAGACCCCGTAGCCGAGCCTGAAGTCCAGTGGCGTCCCCACGACGATGACGAGGTCGGCCTGGCCGAACGCCGCCCCGCGCGCCTTCGTGACGAGCAGCGGGTGGCCGGGCGGGAGGACGCCGCGGCCCATGCCGTTGGTGATCGTCGGTATGCCGGTCTGCTCGGCCAGGCGCAGCGCGGCCTCCTCGGCGTGGTCGGCCCACACGTCGGTGCCGAGGACGAGGACCGGGTGGCGCGACTCGCCCAGCAGTGCCGTGATCGCCGTCAGCGCGTCGGGGTCGGGGGCGGGCCTGCCAGCCGGCACCACCGCCGGGTGCTCCACCGTCGCCGGGGTGAACAGGTGGTCCATCGGGACGTCGAGGAAGGCCGGGCCGCGATGTGCCGTGCCCGCCGCCACGAACGCCTCGTGGGTGCGCGAGGCGACCTGGTCGGGCGCCGTGGCGGTCGCGGCATACCGGGTGATGGAGGCGACGAGGGGGACGTGGTCGATCTCCTGCAGGCTCCCGGTGCCCCAGCGCCAGGCGGGGGCGCCGCCGCCGATGACGACCAGGGGGGCGCCGGAGAAGTGCGCCTGGGCGATGGCGCTGACCCCGTTGGTGACGCCCGGCCCGGCGGTGAGCACGGCCAGGCCGGGAGTGCGGGTCAGCTTGCCGGTGGCCTCGGCGGCGAACGTCGCGGTCTGCTCGTGGCGGACGTCGAGCAGGCGCATCGGCGGGTCCGCGTGCACGGCGGCGTCGTACAGGGGGAAGACGTGGGCGCCGGAGAGGGTGAACATGGTCTCGACGCCGTGCGCGCGGGCCGCCGCGACGGCGTGGACGCCACCGTGCCCCTCGACCGCCGGGCGGGGCTCGCCCACCTCGGTGACGGCCATGGCTGGATCGTCGCCCGCCCCGGGGATCGTGGTGGTCCCGGTCCCCGCACTCGGGCTGGTCTCGGCCGTGCCGTCCTCGCTCATCCTCCGGAGGCTACCCCCGGCGCCAGCGCCGTCGCGGCCGGGGATGCGAGGATGTCGGGATGTCGTATGCCGAGCACATCGTGGACCTGGTCGGCGATACCCCCCTGGTCCGCCTGTCCTCCGTCACCGAGGGGATCAGGGCCACCGTCCTGGCCAAGGTGGAGTACCTCAACCCCGGCGGGTCCGTCAAGGACCGGATCGCCGTGAAGATGATCGAGGCCGCAGAGGCGGCCGGGGAGCTGGGACCGGGCGGGACCATCGTCGAGCCCACCTCCGGCAACACCGGCGTGGGTCTCGCCCTCGTCGCCCAGCGACGCGGCTACCGCTGCGTGTTCGTCTGCCCCGACAAGGTCTCCGAGGACAAGCGCAACGTCCTGCGCGCGTACGGCGCAGAGGTCGTCGTCTGCCCCACCTCCGTCGCTCCGGAGCACCCAGACTCCTACTACTCGGTCTCGGACCGCATCGTCCGCGAGACCGAGGGCGCCTGGAAGCCCGACCAGTACTCCAACCCCGGGGGCCCGGCGTCGCACTACGAGACGACCGGCCCCGAGGTGTGGCGGGACACCGACGGGGCCGTCAGTCACTTCGTGGCCGGCGTCGGCACCGGTGGCACGATCAGCGGCGTCGGACATTACCTGCGCGAGGTCAGCGCCGACCGTGCCGGCGGCAGGGTGCAGATCGTCGGCGCCGACCCCGAGGGCTCGGTCTACTCCGGGGGCACCGGGCGCCCCTACCTCGTCGAGGGGGTGGGCGAGGACTTCTGGCCCGCGGCCTACGACCCGTCCGTTGTCGACGAGGTGGTGGCGGTGACCGACGCCGAGTCCTTCGAGATGACGCGGCGGCTCGCCCGTGAGGAGGGGCTGCTCGTGGGCGGCTCGAGCGGCATGGCGGTCGTCGCGGCCCTGCGCGTCGCCGCGCGGCTGGACGACGACGGCCTCGTCGTGGTGCTGCTGCCCGACGGTGGGCGTGGCTACCTGTCCAAGGTGTTCAACGACGAGTGGATGGCGTCCTACGGGTTCATGCGGGACGACACGGGGCGCACCGTCGGTGAGGTCCTGCACGGCAAGGGCGGCGACCTGCCGGCGCTCGTGCACACCCACCCGACCGAGACCGTTCGCGACGCGATCGGGATCCTGCGCGAGTACGGCGTCTCCCAGATGCCCGTCGTCAAGGCCGAGCCGCCGGTCGTCCTCGGCGAGGTGGCCGGGTCGGTCGGCGAGCGTGACCTGCTCGACCAGCTGTTCACCGGCCGGGCCCGGCTCGCCGACTCGGTCGAGAAGCACATGGCTGCGGGTCTGCCCCTCGTGGGGGCCGGAGAGCCCGTCTCGGTGGCCCGCAAGGTCCTCGTCGACTCCGACGCCGTCCTCGTCGTCGAGGACGGCAAGCCGGTGGGCGTCCTGACCCGTGCCGACCTGCTGGGCTTCCTCGCCGACTGAGCTCCGGTGCGGGACGGGCCATGACACCGGGGGAGCGATGGGAGACCCCCGTCGTGGACCTGCCCGCTCGGACCCGGCCGACGGCCCGCCGGCCGTGGTGGCGCCGCTCACGTGGTCCCACACCCGGCGCCCGGGACGGACGGCATTCCTGACGGGGTGCACCGACAACCCCTGCAGCACAGCGTATCCCTCACGTCGCGGACCTCCCTCGCCGAGCCGTCAGCCGGGTGTGCTGACCGGGCCGGATGCCCCGAACAGGGGGCTTGTGCACGAAATCACATGCCATTTGCTTGCCCCCGGGGGTATATGAGCGCACTGTGTGAGTATGAGTTACGGCCCCGGATCCCCGGGCGGGTCAGAGCAGATCGCTCCCCGCCGATGGATGGCGCTCCCGCCACTCACCTGGCCTCACCGGCACCGTCCCGGCCCGGCACAGGCACCTCTGGTGCGTGCCCCTCGGCCCCGGCCGATCTCGACAGTCCTCCGCCGAGCCGCGCCGAGATGATGCCTCATCGCGCCTGACCGCTCGTCGACCCCGAGCGCAGTACTACCTCACCACCGAATCCGGTGCGCCACGGCGCGCCACAACCGAAGGAACCGCACAATGTCTGTCACCGCCCAAGAGCTCATGGAGATCAAGGCCGACTTCGTCGTCGACGCCCGCGGCACGTCCTGCCCCGGCCCCATCCTGGCTGCCAAGAAGGCCATCGGCGGCGTCACGGTCGGCGGCGTCATGGAGGTCCAGGCCACCGACACCGGCACGCTGAAGGACATCCCCGCCTGGTCGAAGAAGATGGGCCACGAGTACCTCGGGTCCTTCGAGGACTCCGGCTACCTGAGGCTGTTCCTCAAGAAGATGAAGTGAGGCCGGCGTGTCCGACCACTCGGACGCCGGGTTCGTTCCCAGCATCCTCGTCTTCTCCACGAACAACATCTCCGACCCCGGCATCGACCTCGCCGGCAGCCGTCACCTGCACTACTCGGCCTCGGTCTCGACCCTGACCGTCCCGTGCAGCAGCGGCATCAAGCCGTCCTGGCTGATCCACGCTCTCGAGCGCGGGATCGACGGGGTCTTCATCGCCTCCGACGGCGAAGAGTGCGCCTACCTGCCGGACTGCGCCGAGCGCACCGCGCGGATCGCGGCACTCGCCCAGGAGGAGATGAAGGCCAAGGGGCTGGAACCTCAGCGGCTCAAGATGGCCGCCGTCTGCTCGGTCTGTGCCGAGCCGTTCGTCAACTACATGCGCGAGTTCTCCGCGGCCCTGACGACCCTGGGACCTGTCAAGGTCCCGGTCGGCTGAGCCGGGAACCGAAGGGATAGCTGAATACACGTGGATACCAGCAGGAAGACCGTCATCCTCTTCAGTGGTGACTACGACAAGGTCATGGCCGCGTTCATCATCGCCAACGGCGCGGCGGCCATGGGCGACGAGGTCACGATGTTCTTCACCTTCTGGGGCCTCAACGCCCTGCGCAAGCCGGACGTCTCGGTCAGCGAGGGCAAGAGCCCACTGCAGAAGATGTTCGCGATGATGATGCCGAAGGGCCCCGGCCACCTCGGCCTGTCGAAGATGAACTTCGCCGGTGCGGGCCCCCGCATGATGAAGAAGGTCATGCGGCAGCAGAACATCACCTCCCTCGAGGACCTCATCGACATGGCCAAGGAGCAGGAGATCAAGATGGTCGCCTGCACCATGTCCATGGACGTCATGGGGCTCAAGCAGGAGGAGCTCATGGACGGGCTCGAGTACGCCGGCGTCGCCACCTACCTCGGTGACGCGGACGAGGCCAACGTCAACCTCTTCATCTAGTGCGGCACGGTCCACGTTCCCGGATGTCTCACCCACCCGGGGGTGGACGGGCTGCCCTCACACGCCTGTGCAAGAACGAGACTGGAGCTACTGATGGACTATGACGTCCTGGTGATTGGCAGCGGTATCGGAGGCATGGAGTCCTCGCTCAAGCTGGGCGACATGGGCTACAAGGTCCTGCTGGTCGAGAAGGAAGC
>CAYPYK010000109.1:0-10086 GCA_964414665.1 uncultured Intrasporangiaceae bacterium
GGCGAGGGCAGCGAGGCGGACATCGTCGGGGACACCTCGGCCGTGGAGGTGAGCGCCGACGACTGGGCCGCGGCATTCGCCTCCCTCGACTCCGCCGGTGCTCCGGTGACTCTGTCCGGGCGCTCGGTCCGGGTCGCCGACGGGGACCTCCGCCACCTGAGCGAGGTCCTGCGCGCGGCCGGCGTCAGCGCGGACCTGCGCTCGGTGCCCGCCACCATCGAGGAGCGGATGGCGGTCCTGGCGACCGCTGCCGCCCGGCTGCCACCGACCTAGCGGTCGATCGCGCCACTCGGCGCGCCGTGCTGCTCGGGCGGCTGAGCCGAGGACAACCCCGCCCACCAGCCGTCGGGCTCGGGTGGGGCGGTCACGTCGAGGAGCTGGCCCGGCCGGGGCACCGCGACCCGCGCCCCGGTCGCGGCAGCCTCGGCAAGCAGCCGCTCGACGGGCTCGGCCCACGGGTGCATGGCCAGGACGAACGTCCCCCAGTGCACGGGCACGAGCAGCCCCCCGCACACGTCGAGGTGGGCCGCGACCCCCTCCTCCGGGGTCATGTGGATGCCCGGCCAGGCCCGGTCGTAAGCCCCGATCTGCACGAGGGTGAGATCGAACGGGCCGTGCTCGGCGCCGATCGCCCCGTACCCGGGGAAGTAGCCCGAGTCGCCGGTGTAGTACACCCGGTGCCACGGCCCGGCGACGACCCACGACGCCCACAGGGTCCGGTCCCGCCCGAACCCGCGCCCCGAGAAGTGCTGCGCCGCCGCCGCGACCAGCCGCACACCCTCGGCGACCTCGTGCTCCTCGTCCCAGTCGAGCTCGACGATGCGGCCCACCGGCACCCCCCAGTGCTCGAGGTGCGCCCCCACGCCGAGCGGCACGACGAACACGGTCTGCGGCCGCGTCGCCGCCAGCTCACGGACGGTGACCATGTCGAGGTGGTCGTAGTGGTCGTGCGAGACGACGACCGCATCGAGCGCGGGCAGGAGGTCGAGCGCGACGGGCGCCGGGTGCAGCCGCCGCGGCCCCAGCTCCTGCGAGGGCGAGACCCGCTCGCTCCATACCGGGTCGAACAGGAGCCGCGCCCCGTCGATCTCCAGCAGTGCCGTGGCGTGGCCGTACCACGTGGTCCGGATGCCGTCCGCGGACGACCCGCTCCGGCTCGCCGCACCGTCACCCACGGCGAGGTCGAGAACGGGTTCGACCACGGGCACGGGACCGGCTGGCTTGCGGTCGGGCAACCCGGACGCCAGCCGTTGCAGCGCATCGCGCATCGCGCCGGACGGCCCGCTCCCGATGGGCGGGACGTTGTGGAACGCCCCGTCGCGCCAGCGCGGCGACCCGGCGACCCGGGCGGCCCTCGGCCCCTCGACCCGGCCGCCCATGGCATCGGGGATCTCGCGGGCGGACAACAGCACACGCCCGGTGCGGCCCGCGGCGCCGACGGCCCGGGACGTCAGTCTCGACAGAGCACTCATCGCCCTAGTCTGGCAAACGGCAGCGAGATCCGGCTGAGCCCACTGCGGACCCCGGCCAGCGGACGGGTCGTCGGCCGACGTCAGCGCGCGGCGGCGACGAGGGCGGCGAACAGGCGGTTGTCCTCCCCCGCCTCCGGGTGCCACTGCACCGCGAGCCGGAACGCCGCGGCCGGGTCCTCCATCGCCTCGAGCGTCCCGTCGGCGTGCCAGGCCGCGGGGACGTAGCCGGGGTGGCTGCGCACCCCCTGGTGGTGGTAGGTCGGCACGGTGACCGTCTCGGCGCCGAGGATGGCGCTCACCCGGGTGCCGGCGACCGGGGTCACCGGATGCGAGGTGTAGACGCCCGGGATGGGGAGGTGCTCGGCCGAGCCAACCGAGTCGGGCAGGTGCTGGTCGAGCACCCCGCCGGCCGCCACGGCCATGACCTGCATCCCACGGCAGATGCCCAGCACGGGTGTCCCGAGCTCGGCGCAGACCCGCGCCAGGGCGATCTCCCAGGCGTCGCGGTCGGGACGCGGCGCCTGGGAGGTCCGGTCCGCCGGGGCGGCATAACGGCTCGCCTCGACGTCGGCGCCCCCGGCCAGGATGAGCCCGTCGACGCGGTGCAGCACCGACCGCGCCACCTCCTCGGCCAGCGCGTCGTCGGCCTCGGACCGGGGCGGCAGCGCGAGGACCGCCCCACCAGCCCGCTCGACATGAGCGACATACGCCAGCGGCAGCACGGCGCTGGGCTGGCGTCGCCACGGGTCCCGGTCGACCCGCTCGACGTAGCAGCTGATGCCGATGAGGGGACGGTCGTCACTCACCGCAGCGACCCGGTCCCGTCACAGGGGGGTGACGTAGGCGCCGGAGATCCCGCCGTCCACGAGGAACGTCGAGGCCGTGATGAAGCTCGACTCGTCGGAGGCGAGGAACAGCACGGCGTTGGCCATCTCCTCGGGCTGGCCGAAACGCCCCATCGGGATGTGGACCAGCCGCCGGGCCGCCCGCTCGGCGTCCTTGGCGAACAGCTCCTGCAGCAGCGGGGTGTTGACCGGACCGGGGCACAGGGCGTTGACCCGGATCCCCTCGCGGGCGAACTGCACTCCCAGCTCACGGCTCATCGAGAGCACGCCGCCCTTGGAGGCGCTGTAGGAGATCTGCGACGTGGCGGCGCCGAGGATCGCGACGAAGCTCGCCGTGTTGATGATCGATCCCGACCTCTGCTCCAGCATGTAGGGCAGAGCGGCCTTGCAGCCGTGGTAGACGCTGGTGAGGTTGACCTCCTGGACCCGACGCCACGTGTCGAGGTCGGTGTCGAGGATCGAGCCGTCCTCGGGCGGGCTGATCCCGGCGTTGTTGAACGCGATGTCGACGCTGCCGAACCGGGTCTTGGCCGTCGCGAACATCGCGTCCACCTGGTCCTTGTCGGTCACGTCGCAGTGGACGTGGGCGCCGCCGACCTCGCCCGCGATCTGATCGCCGAGCTCGTCGGTGACGTCGCCGATGACGACCTTCGCGCCTTCCTGCGCGAAGCGCCGAACCGTCGCCAAGCCGATGCCGGAGCAGCCGCCGGTGACGACGGCGACCTTGCCCTCGAGCCTGCCTGCCATGGTGTGGGTTCCTCGATCCTGTTCTGGGAGTGGGGGTTGGTGTTGCGTGTCGGCTGCTCGTGCTCAGCCCTCGGTGCTGATGAAGACGTTCTTGACCTCGGTGAAGGCGTCGAGCGCGTCGGGTCCCAGCTCGCGGCCGAGGCCGCTGGACTTGAACCCGCCGAACGGCGTCGAGTAGCGCACGCTGGAGTGGCTGTTGACCGACAGGTTTCCGGTCTCGACGCCGCGAGCCACCCGGATCGCCCGGCCCACGTCCCGGGTCCAGATCGAGCCGGAGAGACCGTATGCCGTGTCGTTGGCCTTGCGGATGGCGTCGGCCTCGTCGTCGAACGGCATCACCGCGACGACCGGCCCGAAGATCTCCTGCTGCCAGACTTCGTCCTCGGTCGACCCGGGGAGGACGACGGTCGGGGCGTACCAGTAGCCCGGGCCGGTCGGGCAGGTCCCCCGGAACGCCACGTCGACCCGGCCCTCGGAGCCCTCGACGAACGAGCGCACCACCTGGCGCTGGCCGTCGCTGATGAGCGGGCCCATCTGGGTCGCCTCGTCGCTGGGGTCGCCGACCGTGACGCCCTTGACCGCAGACTCGAACCGCTCCATGAAGGCGTCGAACGCCGAGCGCTCCACCAGGATCCGGCTGCGGGCGCAGCAGTCCTGGCCGGCGTTGTCGAGGAACGACATGGGGGCCGAGGACGCTGCCGCGTCGAGGTCGGCGTCCGCGAACACGATGTTGGCGCTCTTGCCCCCGAGCTCGAGGGTGACCCGCTTGAGCTGGTCGGCGGCCTTGCGCATGATGCCCTGGCCCACCTCGGTCGACCCGGTGAAGCACACCTTGCGGACGTCAGGGTGGCTGACGAAGCGCTCCCCCACGACAGATCCCTTGCCGGGCAGCACGGTGAGGACGCCTTCGGGGATGCCTGCCTCGAGGGCGAGCTCGCCGAGCCGGATCGCGGTCAGCGGGGTCAGCTCGGCCGGCTTGACGACGACCGTGTTGCCCGCCGCGAGGGCCGGGGCGAACCCCCAGCCCGCGATCGGCATGGGGAAGTTCCACGGCACGATGACCGACACGACGCCGAGCGGCTCCTTGAAGGTGATGTCGATGCCGCCGGCGACGGGGATCTGCCTGCCGAACAGCCGCTCGGGCGCCGCCGAGTAGTACGCGAGGACGTCGCGCACGTTCCCGGCCTCCCACCGGGCGTTCCCGATCGGGTGCCCGGAGTTCGCCACCTCGAGCTGGGCGAGCTCCTCGCCCTGCTCCCCCACCAGGTCGGAGAACCTGCGCAGCAGGCGCCCGCGGTCCGCCGGGGTCACCGCCCGCCAGGCCGGGCCGACCTCGACCGCGCGGGCGATCGCCTCGTCGGTCTCCTCGACGCCGACGAGGTCGATGGTGCGGACCAGGTGCTCGGTCGCCGGGTTGATGACGTCGCGGGTGCGCGGCGTCGCCGCGTCTGTCGCTGTCACAGCCGTTCGAAGCCTCTCACTCGTTCCCAGTCGGTCACGGCCCGGTTGAAGGCACCGAGCTCGATGTCGGCCGCGTTGACGTAGTGCTCGACGACATCGTCCCCGAAGGCCGCCCGCGCCACCGACGAGCCGGCGAACAGGTCACGGGCCTCGGCGAGGGTCGACGGGACGTGGTCGCGGTCCGCGGCATACGCGTTGCCGGTGAAGGGGGGCTCCAGCGGGATCTCGTTCTCGATGCCGTAGAACCCGCCCGCGAGCATAGCGGCGACGCCGAGGTAGGGGTTGACGTCCCCGCCCGGCACCCGGTTCTCCACCCGCATGCCCGCCCCATGGCCGACCACCCGCAGCGAGCAGGTGCGGTTGTCACGCCCCCAGGCGACCGCGGTGGGGGCGAACGACCCTGGCTGGAACCGCTTGTAGGAGTTGATGTTCGGCGCATACAGAAGGGTCAGCTCGCGCAGGGTCACCTGGAGCCCGGCGATGAAGTGGTCGAAGAGCGTGCTCTGCCCGCCCTCGCGCGCCTCGTCGGCGAAGACGACCGACCCGTCGGTCCCGCGCAGCGACAGGTGGATGTGGCAGGAGTTGCCCTCGCGCTCGTCGTACTTGGCCATGAACGTCAGGGCCTGGCCGTGGCGCGCGGCGATCTCCTTGGCCGCCGTCTTGTAGACGACGTGGTTGTCGCAGGTGCGCACCACCTCGTCGTAGAGGAACGCGATCTCGTGCTGGCCGAGGTTGCACTCCCCCTTGGCGCTCTCGACCGTCATCCCGGCGGCGAACATCTCGTTGCGGATCTCGCGCAGCACCGGCTCGACCCGCGTCCCGCCGAGGATCGAGTAGTCGACGTTGTAGCGGTTCGCGCCGGTCAGCTCCCGGTAGCCCTGGTCCCACGCCTTCTCGTAGGAGTCCTCGAAGAGGATGAACTCCAGCTCGGTGCCGGCGAACGCGTCGTACCCAGACTCGGCGGCCCGGGCGACCTGGGTGGCGAGGATGCTCCGAGGGGACTGGCGCACAGGACCCGAGCCGTCGAGCCAGGCGAGGTCGCACTGGATGGTCGCCGAGTTGGGCTGGCCGGGCGACCGTCGCAGCGTCGACATGTCGAGGACGAACTCGAAGTCGCCGTACCCCTTCTCCCAGGAGGAGATCGCGTAGCCGTCGACGGTGTTCATGTCCACGTCGACCGCGAGGAGGTAGTTACAGCCCTCGGTCCCGTGCGCCAGGACGTGGTCGAGGAAGTAGTGGCTGTGCAGGCGCTTGCCTTGGAGGCGCCCCTGCATGTCGGTGAACGCGACGATGACGGTGTCGATGTGACCCGCCTCGATGTCACGGCGCAGCTCCTCGACGGTGAGGTGCCTCGGGTGGTGCTGCGTGGCCATGGTGCTCTCCTTCGTCAACCGATCAGACCCCGCAGCAAGGCGGAGGTCGCGTCACAATGCTCCTCCATCACGGCGCGGGCCTGGTCGGGGTCTCCACGCAGGATGGCCTCGACGACGGCACCGTGCTGGTCGTCGGAGTGGTCGATGTTGCGGCGCAGCACCGGTATGCCGCGGAGCAGGTCGCCGAGGGCGGCCTGCGCCCGGGTCACCGCCTCGATGACCATCGGCGCTCCCGACAGGGTCGCGATCGCGAGGTGCAGGCGGCTGTCGGCGATCCGCCGGAAGCCGTCCTCCTGCCGGGCGAGCGCTTCGTCGAGGCTCTGCGCCAGCCAGGCCCGCTGGTCGGCGGAAAGCTCGCGGGTGGCGGCCAGCCAGGCGGCACCCGGCTCGACGACCCGGCGGAAGTCGAGCGCGTCGGCCAGCGCCGCGCCCCGCCGGGCGGTCGAGGGGAGCGTGCCCGACTCCCGGGCGGCATACATGACGACGGTCCCTCCCCCGCGCCCCCGGCTGGTGGCGACCAGTCCGGAGTCGCGCAGGGCGGCGATCGCCTCGCGCAGGGTGTGGCGGCTGACCCCGAGCCGCTCGGCGAGCTCGCGTTCGGGAGGCAGCTGCTCGCCGCGGACGAGCACCCCCAGCCTGATCGCGGTGGCCAGCTGCTCGACCGTCGTCTCGAACGCGTGGTGCCCGCGCACCGGGCCGAGCACCGTGTCGGAGAGATGCAGACGAGGTTCGGCGGTCACGCCGAGAGTCTTGGACGCCGAGCCGGGGACTGTCAATGGTTCAAGTTCACACCATTTTTACCTGAGGCCCTTTACGTGGTGTTCGTCACAGGTCTAGCCTCCCGAGCATCCGCTTCCCGGTACGAGATAGATCGGGCGGTCGTGACCGCGAGGCGGGCGCACACCGTCTCGCTGGACCCGAGCACACGCACGAGAGGACGGCCTACAGTGGCGGAGAACCCTAGGAGCACCGGCGCCCCGATGACGACGACCGGGGGCGTCAGCTACAAACACGCAGGAGCGGACTACTTCGACAAGCGAGGACTGAAGCGGCACGCGGGTGCGTGGTCGCTCTGGGCGCTCGGCGTCGCCGCGGTCATCTCGGGCGACTTCTCGGGCTGGAACCTCGGCATCGGCGAGGCCGGTTGGGGCGGAATGCTCATCGCCACAGTCGTCATCGGCCTGATGTACCTGCTGATGATCTACAGCATCGCCGAGATGTCCTCGACGATGCCGCACACCGGCGGCGCCTACTCCTTCGCCCGGTCGGCGATGGGGCCGTGGGGCGGCTTCGTGACCGGCCTGGCCGAGAGCATCGAGTACGTCATCACCACCGCCGTCGTGGGCACCTTCTCGGGGCTCTACGCGGACCAGATCACCAAGGACCTGTTCGACTTCAGCATGCCGCTGTGGCTGTGGGTCGTCGTGTTCTACCTCATCTTCGTGACCCTCAACTCGGCCGGCGCGGAGGCCTCGTTCAAGTTCGCCGTCGTCATCGCGATCATCTCGCTAGCGGTGCTCGCGTTCTTCTCGATCGCCGCGATCTTCTCGGGCAAGCTCTCGTGGGACAACCTGTGGAACATCGAGCCCACCGGCGGCGGCAGCAGCACCTTCCTACCGATGGGGATCGGCGGCGTCCTCGCCGCGTTCCCGTTCGCCATCTGGTTCTTCCTCGGGATCGAGGAGCTTCCGCTGGCCGCCGAGGAGACCCACACCCCACAGCGCGACATCCCGCGGGGGTCGCTGATGGGAATGTGGACCCTCCTGGTGACGGCCTTCGTCGTCCTGATCCTCAACCCGGCCGTGATGGGGGCGAAGGAGATCTCGGGGAGCGGCGAACCCATCCTGGACGGCTTCCGAGCCATCTTCCCCAACAGCAACATCGCCTCGCTGCTGGCGCTGTTCGCGCTGGCCGGCCTGGTCGCGTCCTTCCAGGGCATCATGTTCGCTGCCGGACGGAACATGTACTCCCTGTCCCGCGCCGGCTACTACCCGAAGGCACTCTCGCTCACCGGGGGCCGCAAGGTCCCCTATGTGGCCCTGATCGTGTCGGCCGTGATCGGGGTGGTGCTCGTCTTCGGGCTCGGCGCGATCCGCAACGTGGCCGGTGAGTCCGCCGCGGACGCCCAGGTCGCCGTGGCCGGTGAGCTTCTCAACATCGCCGTGTTCGGCGCGGTGATCGCCTACTTCCTGCAGATGGTGGCCTTCCTCATGCTGCGCAGCAGGTACGGCGACGTCGCGCGGCCCTACACGGCCCGGTCGGGCCTGTGGGGGGCGGCGGTGGCCGCGGTCATCGCCGGTGTGACGCTCATCATCCTGCCGTTCAACCCGGACTACCGCTCGGTGGTGCTCGGCGTTGGCGCCTTCTTCGTGGTCGGGCTGCTGTACTTCGCCCTCTACGGCCGGCACCGCCTCGTGCTGTCGCCGGAGGAGGAGTTCGCGATGACCCACGGCCAGCACGGACATCCCGAGACCGAGGGCTATGACGTCACCGAGAGGGAGATCGAGTCCAAGGACGACACGCCGGCCACCTGACGGCTACCGTGCACCACCGGTGACGACGGGGTGGCCCTAGTCCCCCGACGCGGCCTCGGCCCTGAGCCGAAGCGCCGCCTCGAGGACCTGGGCCACCCCGTCGTCGTCGTTGGCCGGGCAGGTGTGCGTCGCCGCGGCGAGGACCTCGGGGTGGGCGTTCGCGACGGCGAAGGACACCCCCGCCCAGGTGAGCATCGGCAGGTCGTTGGGCATGTCGCCGAACGCCCAGACCCCGGCGGCGTCGATGCCGAGGTGCGCGCACCAGCGCCGCAGCGCGGCCGCCTTGGTCACCCCCGGCGCCGAGATCTCGGCCAGGCCCCCCACCCCCGAGAAGGCGACGATCCCCCGAGCGCCGACGACCTCGCGCACCCGAGCCAGGAACTCCTCGTCGCCCATCGACGAGCACGTGACGAGCAGCTTGCCGACCGGGACCTCGTCGAGGTCCTCGAGGGAGTCGACCTGGAGCTGCTCGGGCGGCTCCTCGCCGTGGGGCGAGCGGTAGCCACGTTCGATGCGCATGCCGTCCCGTCGCTCCACGGCGAACCCCGCCCGGGGCAGCCAGGCACGCAGCCCGGCGACGAGCCCGACGAGCTCCTCGTGGCCGAAGCCGATGTCGGACACCACCGTCGCGGTGGGCACGTCGTAGACGAAGGCACCGTTGCCGCACAGCACCGTTCCGTGGCTGCTGACGAGATCAGCCACGGCGTCGATCCACCGCGGCGGTCGGGCGGTGACGAGAACGACCTCCACGCCGGCCGCGTCGGCCGCGGTGATCGCCGCACGCGAGCGCCCCGACACGGTCCCGTCGGACCGCAGGAGGGTCCCGTCCAGGTCCGTGGCGACCAGCCGCGGCCGGTCCGACGGCAGACTCAGGGCGGACACGGCATACCGCCTCCGGCGACCGGCCGGCTCAGGCGAGCCGGGTCAGCCAGCCGTGGACGTCCCCGGCGCGACCGTACTGGATGTCGAGGAGCCGGGTGCGGATCGCGTTGGTGGCCTCGCCTCCGCCCTCGCCCGCCGTCGATGCCGCCGAACCGCCCTCCCAGCGCAGCTCGCCGACCGGGGTGACCACCGCTGCCGTGCCGCAGGCGAACACCTCGGTGATGTGCCCGGACCGCACGCCGTCCTCCCACTCGGCGATGGGGATGCGTCGCTCCTCCGGCGCCAGGCCCAGCTCCTTGGCGATCTCGAGGATCGACGCGCGCGTCACGCCTTCGAGGATGGTGCCGGTGAGCTCGGGGGTGACCAGGGTGTTGTCGTCGGTGACGAAGAAGAGGTTCATCCCGCCGAGCTCCTCGATGTAGGTGTGCGACGCGGAGTCGAGGAAGACCGCCTGGTCGCACCCGTGCTCGAGCCCCTCCATCTGGCCGGCCAGGCTGGAGGCGTAGTTGCCGCCGCACTTGGCGGCGCCCGTGCCGCCCTCCCCCGCCCGGGCGAAGCGCGTGGACACCCACAGGTTGACCGGCCTCAGGCCGCCCGAGAAGTACGCCCCAGCCGGGGAGGCGATGACCGAGTAGGTCACCTCACGGGCCGGACGCACCCCGAGGAAGGACTCCGAGGCATACATGAACGGCCGCAGGTAGAGGCTCTTCTCGGTGCCGTCGGCTGCCGGGACCCAGCGCTCGTCGACGGCCAGGATCGCCTCGAGCGAGGC
>CAYPYK010000110.1:0-10066 GCA_964414665.1 uncultured Intrasporangiaceae bacterium
CGTTCGGCTGGTTCTACCTCTCCGAGCGGTTCTTCTACGCCCACGAGGACGCCCGCACGCCCTTCCGGGTCCAGCTCGTCGTGACGAGCGTCGCCACCGTCGTCACCGTCGTGGCCTCCACGGTGGATCCCCGGCAGACCGGCGTCGTCGTGGGGGCGGGCCAGTCCGCGGCATACCTATGTGGGGCGGCGTTCGGGTTCTCCCTCATCCGACGCCGGGTCGGTCGGCTCGGGCTGCGCCGCATCGCCGGGACCTACCTCCGCCTGGCCGTGCCCGCCGTCGCCTGGGCCGTCGTGCTCGCGGTGCTCGCCCACCGGGCGCTGCCCGACCCCTCCACCGACCGCCTGCTCGGGCTGGGCGTCCTCGCCGTGGCCGGGGTGGTCGAGGTCGTCGGGACGTTGGGCGTCGCCCACCTGCTCGGTGTGACCGAGGTGCGCGACCTTCTCGACCCGGTCCTGCGGCGCGTTCGACGGCCCTGACGGCTCTCCGCCTACTATGGGCAGGCACCCCCGGCGCGTGCGGCGATGTCTCGCGCGCCGGGCGTGGACCGACACGCGAGCCGAACCCGGCACGTCAGCCGACCGGAAGGAGCCCTGGTGGAAGGCGTGGGACCCGGCACCGTGCTCGGCGGACGGTACTCGACCGACCGGCGCATCGAGCGGCGCCTCGGCACCGAGCGCTGGACCGCCCACGACGCCACCCTCGGTCGGAACGTCGAGGTCGTCTGCCTGCCCACCGACGACCCCCGCAGCGCACCGCTGCTCGACGCGGGCCGCCGGGCTGCAGCCCTGGACTCACCTCGGCTCGTGCGCATCCTCGACGTCGGCCACGACGAGCAGGTCAGCTTCGTCGTCGAGGAGGATCTCTCCGACACCCACTCCCTCACCGCGCTGGTCCAGGATGGAGGTCTGCCCGCCGACGAGGTGCGCCGAATCACCGGCGAGGTGTCGACCGCCCTCGATGCGGCCAGCCAGCGCGGGCTGCACCACCTGGCGCTCACCCCGGCCGACGTCCTTCGCGACCCCGAGGGTGAGGTCAAGGTCCGCGGGATCGCCACGACCAGCGTGTGCGCCGGCGTCGACGACCTGGAGTCCGAGCCCGCCTCCCGTCAGGATGCGGTCGGCGTCGTGTCCGTGATGTATGCCGGTCTCACCGGTCTGTGGCCCGGCACCGGTGACTCGGGAGGGCTCGGGCGGGCGCCCCGGGTGCCCAGCGGGGTGGCCGCCCCCTCCGAGCTCGCCTCGGGGGTCCCCCGCGACCTCGACGCCCTATGCCGGCTCACCCTCAATGACGACCAGGGCCCGCTCTCGCCCGGCGACCTCGCCCGGCAGGTGGCCCCCTGGTCGTCGGTGCCCGCCGCGCTCTCGAGGCCGGCCCCGGCCGCTGCCGCGACCGCGGCCCCCAGCGAGTCGGCCCCCGTCCGGCGGGCCGCCGACGGCTGGGCCGCGAGAGGCCGGGAGACGTCCGCGCCGAGCGAGCCGACCGTCGTGCTTCCCGTGCACGCTCCAGCCGCGGCGGCGGGGGGAGCCGGGGCCGAGGGGCCGCTCGGAGGAGCGGGGGCGGCGGTCGCGGGCGCCGGCTCTGCCGTGGCCGATGCCGGGGCAGTGGTGGCCGGCGCCATGGGGCGCGCCGGCGAGAGGGTGGGGTCCACGGCCCGCCGGCTCGGCCAGCGCGCCGCCAACATCGGCTCGGGAGAGGACGAGGAGTCCCCCGCGCCGCTCATCCCGTCCGAGCCGCTCGACCGGTCCGAGTCCCGGGTTGCCCTCGTGATCGTTGCCGCCTTCGTCGTCCTCGCCCTCTTCATCGGGATCTGGGGTGTGTCCCGCATCGGGTCGCAGTCCAGTCTCGGCCTGGGCAGCGGCCCGACCACCGGGCCGACCTCGTCGGCATCGGCCGCCCCCTCCGGGTCCGCGAGCCCAACGGGGTCGGCCACCGGGTCGGCCACCGGGTCGGCTCCGGCGCCCATGGAGGACCTCGCCGTGCTGAGCGCTGACGGCTTCGACCCCCTCGGCGACCACACCGAGAACAACTCCCAGGCCGGCCGGGTCTACGACGGCAACACCTCGACCGAGTGGACCTCCGAGCGCTACAACACGGCGGACCTCGGCGGCCTGAAGAAGGGCGTCGGTGTCATCGTCGACATCGGGCCCAACGTCTCGGCCAGGGAGGTCGACCTGATCATGCCGGTGGCGGCCGACGTCACCATCTACCTGGCCGACCAGCGCGCCCTCGACGGCGCGACCTCCATCGGATCCCAGTCCAACGCCCAGGGCAGGGTGGTCTTCCCGGTCAAGGCCGGTGTCACCGGCCAGTACATCATCGTGTGGTTCACCCGGCTGACCCAGGACGACAAGGGCGAGTACCGCGCCCACCTCGCCGAGGTCATCCCCCGTGGCTGAGCACTCCCACGACGAGCAGGCGCCGGCTGACCTGACGGCGCTCGAGGACCGGGCCCTGATGGCCCGCGCCCAGGACGGCGACGCAGAGGCCTTCGGCGAGATCTTTCGCCGGCACCGGGACCGGATGTGGGCCGTGGCGGTCCGCACGACCAGTGACCGCGAGCTGGCCGCCGACTGCGTTCAGGACGCCTTCATCTCGGCGTTCCGCCGGGCCGGCACCTATCGGGGGGACGCGGCGGTGACGACCTGGCTGCACCGCATCGTCGTCAACGCGTGCCTGGACCGGCTCCGCCGCGAGCGCACCAAGGTCCGGCGGGCCGCCGACCTCGCCGAGCTGGACCTGCCCGACCCGCACGACCGGCACGCCAGCGCCGAGACCGGCCTCGACGTGCGGGCCGCGCTCGCCCGGCTGCCGGAGGGACAGCGGATGGCCCTCGTCCTGGTCGACATGCACGGGATGAGCGTCACCGAGGCCGCCGCCGTGCTGGAGGTGGCCGAGGGAACGGTGAAGTCCCGGTGCTTCAGGGGCCGGGCCGCGCTTGCCGAGCTGTTGCGTCCCCGGCCCGAGCACGTCGCCGCCGCCGAGGACGGCCACGCGAGCGACGATGCCAGTGACCGCCTTCGGGAACCCGAGGCGAGCACATGACGTCCTACCTGATGCCCGGCACGGGCAGGACCTGGCCCCCGAGCATCGCCCCCTCCGCCGAGGCGGCCGACCGACGAGCGAGAGGACGGATGCCGTGAGCGCCCCACACGAGTTCCATCCCGACTCGGTGGAGGACGACCCCACGGGGATGCGGGACCTGCTCTCCTCCCTCCCGGACCCGGGGCCCATGCCCGAGGGCCTGGTCGCCCGGATCAGCGCCTCCCTGGCCACCGAGCAGACCCGCCCCGCTCTCGACGAGCTCGCCCGCCGCCGGCGGCCCCACCGCATCCTTGTTGCGGCGGCCGCGGCGGCGGTTGTCGTCGTCGGGGGCGGCGTGCTCCTGCGCTCTGGGGTCCCCGGCTCGGTCCTCGCCTCGGTCAGCTCCAACGGCAGCACGGCACTGAGGGCCGGGTCGCAGGCCTCCTCGGCCGACGGCGCACCGTCCCGGTCGGACACCGAGGCCGGGCCGGCGCGCGGCCCGGCCTACGGCACGGTGGTCCTGCGCAGCGGGACCGCGTATGCCGCGAGCCGGCTCGCCGAGCAGGCCGTCGGCCTGGGGGCCACCTTCAGCGCCACAGCGGCGCCCAGGCCGCAGGCCCCGGCCCAGGCCGACGGCGCCGCCAAGAACACCGTCCTCGGGACCGCCACCGGCGCCCGTGCCTGCGCGCTCGCCCTCGGCATCCCCGACGACGATGCCCTCGTCGTCGACGTGGGGACCGTCGACGGCCGGCCGGGGGCCGTCGTCGTGGCGCGTTCAGCCTCCGGTGCGCTCACGGCATACGCCGTGGGGGCGTCGTGCGGTCCAGCGGGCAGCGCCCTGGTGAGGGGCCCCGTACCCCTGCCCTAGGTCGAGGACCCGGGCCGGCGACGGGGGACAGGGTCCACGACGGAACCCTGGGGCGGGACGACTCCGGCCACAACCCGTGGGTCGCGACGCCGGGGGAACAAACCACACCCTAGGATCGGTTCCACCACCACCACCGCATGTAGCGGTCCGCAATCTTCGCAACCACAAGGGGCTGTAGCACGTGAGCACCGACGCGTCCACGGACGTGCGCAACGTCATCATCATCGGGTCCGGGCCGGCTGGCTACACGGCCGGTGTCTACGCCGCCCGTGCCAATCTCAAGCCGTTGCTGTTCGAGGGCGCGGTGACCGCCGGTGGCGCCCTGATGAACACCACGGAGGTGGAGAACTTCCCGGGCTTCCGCGACGGCATCATGGGCCCCGACCTGATGGATGAGATGCGCGCACAGGCTGAGCGGTTCGGCTGCGAGCTCATCACCGACGACGTCGCCTCCGTCACTCTCGACGGGCCGGTCAAGACGGTCGTCGACGGCTCGGGCACGACCTACCGGGCCCACGCCGTCATTCTCGCGATGGGGTCTGCCTACCGCGAGCTCGGGCTGCCCAGCGAGAAGGTCCTGTCCGGGCGGGGCGTGTCGTGGTGCGCGACGTGCGACGGCTTCTTCTTCCGCGACCAGGACATCGCCGTGGTCGGTGGCGGCGACTCCGCCATCGAGGAGGCGACCTTCCTGACGAAGTTCGCCAGGTCGGTCACCCTCATCCACCGCCGCGACGCGCTGCGCGCCAGCAAGATCATGGCCGACCGAGCCCTGTCCAACGACAAGATCTCGTTCGCCTGGAACAGCGAGGTCGCCGAGATCACCGGCAGCGACCGGGTCAGCGGCATCACCCTGCGCGACACCGTCACCGGCGAGACGCGCGATCTCGACGTCACCGGGCTGTTCATCGCGATCGGCCACGACCCGCGCAACGAGCTCGTCAAGGGCCAGGTCGACCTGGACGCGGAGGGCTACGTCCTCGTCCAGGGCCGAACGACGGCCACCAGCATCGACGGCGTCTTCGCCTGTGGCGACCTCGTCGACCACACCTACCGCCAGGCGATCACCGCGGCCGGCTCCGGCTGCGCCGCATCGCTCGACGCCGAGCGGTTCCTCGCCCACTGACCGCGCCGTCGCGGCACACCCACCACCACCACACCTCAGCACCACCGAACCCCGGAAGGACCACCGACCCGCCATGGCAGAGCCGAAGATCACCACGGACGCGACCTTCGAGGCCGACGTCATCAAGAGCGATGTCCCCGTGATCGTGGACTTCTGGGCTCCCTGGTGCGGTCCGTGCCGCGCGGTGGCCCCGGTCCTGGAGGAGATCGCTCGCGACTACGACGGCAAGCTGACCGTCGCCAAGCTCAACACCGACCAGAACCCTCAGGTCACCGGCAAGCTCGGCATCACGAGCATCCCGACGATGCACGTCTACGTGGGCGGCGAGATCGTCAAGACGATCATCGGCGCGATGCCCAAGCCCAAGCTGCTGCGGGAGCTCGAGCCGTTCCTGTCCTAGGCGCGCTCCGCTCATCCTCGACGGCGTCGGCTGCGGCTGACGCCGTCGGCCTGTCCGGGTGCCCGGCCGTTCGGTCAAATCCGTTGTGCTGCAACAGTATTCGCGCTCAGCTGCTGGGGCGCAGACCCATGACGTCGAGGATCCGGTTGAGGTCGTCGACCGAGGCGAACTCGATCGTCACCTTGCCCTTGCGCTGACCGAGGGCGATGGCGACCTTGGTGTCCAGACGGTCGGACAGCGAGGCCGCCAGGTCGTCGAGCTGCGGACGGCGGCCGCCCGGACGGGGCCTGCGCCGTGGAGCCGTGCCGGCCTCGTCGCCACCGAGCGAGACGATCTCCTCGACGCTGCGCACGGACAGTCCCTCGGCGACGACGCGCTGGGCGAGCCGCTCCATCGCCGCCGCGTCGGGGAGCGCCAGGATCGCCCGGGCATGCCCGGCGCTCAGCACCCCGGCCGCCACCCGGCGGGCCACCAGCGGCGGCAGCCGCAGCAGCCGGAGGGTGTTGCTGACCTGGGGCCGGGAGCGGTGGATCCGGCCGGCCAGCTCCTCCTGGGTGCAGCCGAAGTCGTCGAGGAGCTGCTGGTATGCGGCGGCCTCCTCGAGCGGGTTGAGCTGGCTGCGGTGGAGGTTCTCCAGGAGGGCGTCGCGAAGGAGCACGTCGTCGTCGGTGGCCTTGACGATCGCTGGGACGGTCTGCTTGCCCGCCAGGCGCGAGGCCCGCCAGCGCCGCTCGCCCATGATCAGCTCGTACCGGACACCATCGTCGTCGCCCTCGATGACCGGGCGGACGACGACCGGCTGGAGCACGCCGATCTCCGAGATCGAGTTCACCAGCTCGGCGAGCTCGTCCTCGTCGAAGACGGTCCTCGGCTGGCGGGGGTTGGGGCGGATCGCGTCGAGGGGGATCTCGGCGAAGCTGGCTCCGGGCACCGGGAGCAGGTCCTCGGCCTGCGTGGCACCGCCGGATGCCTCGCCGGCGGCCCTCCCGACCTCCGGTGTGACGTCCGCCGCCCCCGGGCTCGGCTGCCCGGCGCCCGGCATACCGTCGCCGGCCCCGCCCTCGGGCGCGCCGGGGCGCGCCTGCTCGTGCTCGGCGAAGAACACGTCGACCGGGCGGGCGCTCCCCGTCGAGGGCCCGCTCGGGATGAGGGCGCCGAGGCCCCGGCCGAGGGCGCGCCGCTTCTCGCTCATGCCTGCTCCTTGATGGGGGTGTCCTGCGCGACCCCGCGCTCGGCGAGCTCACCGGCCGCCTCGAGATAGGACAGGGCGCCGCTGCTGCTCGGGTCGTAGGTGATGACCGTCTGGCCGTGGCTCGGCGCCTCCGAGATCCGCACCGAGCGCGGGACGGCCGTACGCAGCGTCTTGTCGGGGAAGTGGGTGCGCACCTCCTCGGCGACCTGCGCGGCGAGGCGGGTGCGGCCGTCGTACATCGTCAGCAGGATGGACGAGACGTCCAACGTCGGGTTGAGGTGGGTCCGGACGAGCTCGATGCTCTTGAGCAGCTGGGAGAGGCCCTCGAGGGCGTAGTACTCGCACTGGATGGGGATGAAGACCTCGTCGGCCGCGACGAACGCGTTGATCGTCAGCAGGCCCAGGCTCGGGGGGCAGTCGATGAAGACGTAGTCCACCCGGTCCCCCACCGCCGCCAGGCCGTCGAGGTATGCCGTGACGGCGCGGCGCAGCCGGGTCTCCCGGGCCACCAGGGAGATCAGCTCGATCTCGGCGCCGGCGAGGTCGATGGTCGCCGGGGCGCACCGCAGGTGCGGGACGTCGGGGCACCCGGCGATGACGTCGCTGAGGGGAACGTCATCGAGGAGCACCTCGTAGATGCTCGTGACGTCCGGGTGGTGGGGGACGCCGAGGGCAGTGCTGGCGTTGCCCTGCGGGTCCAGGTCGATGACGAGGACCTCGGCGCCGGACTGCGCCAGGGCCGCGGCGACGTTGACCGTCGTGGTCGTCTTGCCCACCCCGCCCTTCTGGTTCGCCACGGTGAGCACCCGGGTGCGGGCCGGCCGGGGCAGGGCGCGCTCGGTGAGGGCGGCGCGGCGGCGCGCCTCGTCGGCCACCGCCCGCATCAGCGGCGGCTCGTCATCGATCGACCCGACGATGTCGTCGGGCCGTGCGGCCTCGTCGACCTGGGCGTCGACCGAGGGTGGAGGGTCGTCCGGGTCGGTCGCCGTCGGCTCATCTGGGTCGGACGGGATGGTAGGGAGCGGTGGTGACCCGGATGTTTCACGTGAAACGAGGTGTTCCTGAGGTGGGTGCTCCTCGTGAGGCGCGCCCCCCGACGCCGAACCGTCGGTCGGCGATGTTTCACGTGAAACGGTCGTGGGTCTCGGCCAGCCGAGGGGAGTGTGGGTCGTTCCGGTGGGGTGGGGGAAACCGAGCCCGTGAGACGTCGCGATCGCTGTCGCGGTGCCCGACAGGGGGGTCACGGGTTCAACCTCATCAGCTCTCCGGGTCTGTCCACGGCGGGAAGGTGGCGGGGTGGGTGTCTCCCGGCTGGCGCCTTCGCCGCGGGTCCATCCAACCTCACGACCCCGCGACACGCCAAGCCCGTCCACGGACCGGTGGACAACCGGCCGTAGCGGCCGTCACCGGCAGTCCCCGACCGGTGGGAGCCGGGGTCGCCGGCCCCCTTCAGCGATGTCGTCGGCCGCCGCTGCGCCCGGGCAGGCCCCGGCTCGGCCGGGTCTCCGGGCGACCACGCGACCGGCCCCGCCCCGACGCCGGAACGTCTGCACCGAACCGCAGGTCGACCGTGAGGGTGGGAGGCTCGACCAGGCCGGCACCGTGAGCGGTCACCTGCGCCTGGACCAGGCCGAGGGCGTCGAGGTGGGCCCGGTCCTCGGCCAGTTCCTGCTGGGCTGAGGACCCCTTCACCGCGATCACGGTGCCGCCCGCAGCCAGCAGCGGACGGCACCAGCCCGCCAGGGTGCCCAGCCGGGCCACCGCCCTGGCGGTCACCCACGGGGCCCGCAACGCACCGGCGACCTCCTCGGCGCGACCTCGGTGGACCCGAACCTGCCCGAGCCCGAGGGCGTCGACCACCTCCGTCAGCCAGGTGACCCGGCGCAGCATCGGCTCCACCAGGTGGACGGTGAGGTCGGGCCGGGCAACGGCCAGGGCCACACCGGGAAGCCCGGCGCCGGAGCCGACGTCGATGACGGTCGCGCCCGCAGGGAAGGAGTCCTCGATGACGGCGCAGTTGAGGACGTGGCGCTCCCACAGCCGCGGGACCTCACGAGGGCCGAGGAGGCCGTGGCTGACGCCGGTGTCGGCCAGCAGGGCGACATACCTCTCGGCGAGGGGCAGCCGCGTCCCGAACAGCACGGCCGCACCAGGCGGTGCGGCCGGCGGTGACGCTGGTGGGGCACCGGCAGAGGTCATGACCGTTTCACGTGAAACATTGCCTGGAGGCGCTGTTCGTGACGGCGGGAACGACCTGTCACGCCGGGTGGATGACGACGAACCGGCGCGGCTCAGCGCCCTCGGACTCCGACACCAGTCCGGCGGCGAGCACCTCGTCATGGACGACCTTGCGCTCGAAGGCGCTCATCGGATCGAGCGAACGCCGTTCGCCGCTCTCCTTGACCTCGGCTATCACCGCCTGGGCCGTCGTCATGAGCTCGGACCTGCGCCCGGCGCGGTGGCCGGCTACGTCGAGCATGAGCCGAGTGCGTACGCCGGTCGCGGACTGCACCGCCAACCGGGTCAGCTCCTGGAGCGCCTCGAGCACCGTGCCGTTCTGCCCGACGAGCCGCCGAGGTACCCGGCCCTCATCGGAGTCGACGATCGCCACCGCCGCACGGTCGCCGTCGACGTCGACGTCGAGGTCCCCGTCAAGGTCGCAGATGTCGAGGAGGGTCTCCAGGAAGTCGGCCGCGACCTCGCCCTCGCGCTCGAGCTCCGCGCGGCGCGCCGCCCCGGAACGCGTGGGTCGACCCTCCTCGCCGGACTCCTCGCCGGACTCCTCGCCGGACAGCTCGTCGTCCTGGGCGTCCTCGTTGTCGACGTCGTCGTCGTCCCGGGCATCGGTCGTGTCATCGTCGACCTCGTCCTGCTCGGTCCCGTCAGGTCGGACGGCTGCCTCCACGGCGACCTCCGTGCCCCCCGTCTCCTCGGCCGCCGGGGCACTCACCTCCACGACGTCTTCGGCGACGGCGTCGCTCGTGGTCTGGGTGTCGGTGTTCTCGCTCATCTGCTTCTCCTGGACGAAGGGGACATCCCGTCCCACGGGCCGGTCCCGCCATGGGTGTGGTCCCTGGGGCCGGATGAGGTCATGGCTGTGCTGGTCCTAGCTGTTGGCCGGCGGGGTGTCTGGGGGGGTCTCGGGAGCACCGCCGGCGGGCCGCTGTTTGCCGCCGGTGCCCTTGCTCCGCTTCTTGCCCTTGGGCTGCTGACGCTGGCCCGACGGCTTGGGGCCCGACTCCTCCTCGAGCGGCGAGGTCGTGTCGTCCGTGCCCACCGCCGCGACGGGCGGGAACTTTCCCTTGCGCTCCAAGCGTGCGTGCATCGCCTTCTCGGCCGCGGACCCGGGCGCCGGCATCCGGCGGATGACGTAGAACTGCTGGGCCATCGACCATACGTTGGTCGTGAACCAGTAGATGAGGACGCCGATCGGGAAGTTGACACCGGACACGGCGAAGA
>CAYPYK010000111.1:0-9984 GCA_964414665.1 uncultured Intrasporangiaceae bacterium
TCGTCAACGCGAGCCACATGATGATCGCCAACCCGTTCCGGGCCCAGGACATCTCCCGGCTCCTGTCGACCCACCCCCCGATGGCCGAACGTATCGCCCGGCTCGAGCAGATGGGCTACGGCTACCGCGAGAACCGCTGACGCCCGCTGCGTCCCCCCTTTGCTGTGTCCGAGTGTCTGGTCGCCATGGCGACCAGACACTCGGACACAGCAAAGGGCACGGCCGCTGTGTCCGAGGAATCGGCTGTCATGGCCACCAGATACTCGGACACTGCGGAGCGGGCCCCGCCGCCCCTGCCGTCCACGTGTGACACGATCGCCGGGTGCGTTCCCTCACCCACGACGAGGCCCGCGCCCGGGCCGGCCAGGTCCGCGTCCACGACATGACGGTCGACCTCGACCTCACCGCTGGGACGGAGCGGTTCGCCTCGCGGACGACGATCCGGTTCTCCTGCACCGACCCTGGTGCCGGAACGTTCGTGGACCTCAAGGCGGCCGAGGTCCATACGGTCCGGCTGGGCGGCATACCCGTGGACGTCGCCGGGGTCGAGAACGGCCGTCTCGCCCTCACCGCCGAGCGCGGGCTCACCGCCGACAACGTCCTCGAGGTCGAGGCGAGCATGGCCTACTCCCACGACGGTCAGGGCCTGCACCGCAGCGTCGACCCGGCCGATGCAGAGGCCTACGTGTACGGGCACCTCTTCCTCGACGCGGCACCCCAGGTCTTCGCGTGCTTCGACCAGCCCGACCTCAAGGCGCCGTACTCCGTCACCGTCACCGCGCCGACGGGGTGGACCGTCCTCGGCAACGGAGCCGCCACCGAGGTGGAGCCCGGCCGGTGGGAGCTGGCCCGCACCCAGCCGCTGCCGACCTACGCGGTCACCGTGTGCGCCGGCCCCTACCTGTCGGTCACGGCCGAGCACGACGGCATCCCGCTGGGGCTGCACGCCCGGCGATCGCTGGCCGACCCGCTCCACGCCCAGGCGGAGCAGATGCTCGAGATCACCCGGGCGAGCTTCGACTGCTACCACCGGCTGTTCGGGATCCGCTACCCGTTCGGGTCCTACCACCAGGTGTTCGTGCCCGAGTTCAACGCCGGCGCGATGGAGAACCCCGGCTGCGTCGTCCTGCGTGACCAGTACCTCTTCCGGGGCGCCGCCACCCGCCAGCAGGTCCTCAGCCGCAGCAGCACGATCGCCCACGAGATGGCGCACATGTGGTTCGGCGACCTCGTGACGATGCGCTGGTGGGACGACCTGTGGCTCAACGAGTCCTTCGCCGAGTACATGGCCTACCGCACCCTCGTCGAGGCCACCGAGTTCACCGACGCGTGGGTCGAGTTCGCGATGGTCCGCAAGCTGTGGGGGTATGCCGCTGAGCGGGCTCCCAGCACCCACCCGGTCGCGGGGGCGCCGGCACCCGACGCGCTGACCGCGCTGAACGCCTTCGACGGCATCTCGTACGCCAAGGGCGCGGCGGTGATCCGTCAGCTCATCGCGCACATCGGCGACGAGGCGTTCGTCGCCGGAGTCGCGGCATACCTGCGCGAGCATGCGCACGGCAACGGCGAGCTGGCCGAGTTCATCGCGGCGATGGAGTCCGCGTCGGGCCGGGACCTCGGCGCCTGGACGCAGGGGTGGCTGCTGACCGCGGGGGCGGACACAGTGGCGGTCGAGCCGGGAGGCGTGCTGGCCCGGCGGGCACCGCGCGACCACCCTGCCGACCGGCCGCACACTCTCGACGTTGCGGGCTTCGGCGGTGGCGAGGAGCGGTTCCGGGTCAGGGTGGACGTCGACCGGAGCCAGACGGAGGTTCGCGAGCTCGCACAGGCCCCGGAGTCCGCGATCGTCGTCCCCAACGCCGGCGACCTCACCTGGGCCACCGTCGCGCTCTCTCCCCAGACACGCGGTGTCCTGGTCGACGAGCTCGCCGCCGTCCCCGACCCCACGGCACGGGCGGTCGTGTGGACGGCCCTGTTCGGTGGGGTGTCGAGCGGCGACGTGGACCCCCGTCTCGTGCTGGACGTCATCGCGGCGGCCTGGCGGCGCGAGCGCGACGACGCGATCCTCAGCCAGGTTGCGAAGGTCGCGCTGGACCGGATCATCCCGTGCTTCCTGCCGCGGGCGGAACACGTCGAGGCGACCGCAAGGGTGGCCGGGGCCGCGTTCGCGCTGCTGGGCGGTGCCGAGGCCGGCTCGGGGGCCGCGCTGGTGGCCGCGCGCGTCCAGGCGCGCAGCGCCGACGACGAGGACCGCCTGCAGGCATGGGCGGCGGGCAGGGGCCTACCCCACGGCACCGAGGACGACACCGACTTCAGATGGCTCGTCGTACGCAACCTCGCCGAGCGCGGTGCCCTCGACGGCGCCGGGATCGGCGCGTTCGAGACGGCGGACCCCACACTGGCGGGCCATCTTGCCGCGCTGGGCGCCCGAGCCGCGCGCCCCGACCCGGCGGCAAAGCGCTGGGCCTGGGAGGAGCTCACGACGAACCGCGACCTGTCCAACTACGAGGCGTACGCGATCGCGGCCGCCTTCTGGGTGTGTCCCGACCTCGCCCTCGTGCGGCCGTACGTCGCCGGCTATGCCGACGCGCTCGTCGCCATGTCCGGGTGGATGCACGACGACGCGCTGAGCCGCGTCGCGACTGCGGCGTACCCGTCCCGGCTCGTCGAGCCCGCGACGGCGGAGCTCAGCGCCAGGGCGCTGGCCCGCGACGACCTCACCCCCGGGGTGCGGCGCGCGGTCGTCGACGCCGACCATCAGCTGCGCGAAGCCCTGCGCAGCCGGGAGCGATATGGGTGAGGTGGGCGGCCCGGGGGAGGACTCGGGGCCCGGCGCCGGGCCGCTGCTCGGCGGGTTCGCCGGACGGTCCGCGGCGGCCGTGCGCTGCGCGGACGGGGCGATGTCGCACGCCGAGCTGGCGTCCGCCGCCGCGGCCGTGGCCGAGCGACTCGCCGAGACGGCCCGCATCGGCGGGGGAGACGGGGCCGCCGCCGGACCGGTCGCCGTGCTCGCCCGGCCGACGCTGGTGACGGCGCTCGCCGTGGTCGCCGGCCTGGTGGCCGGGGTGCCCGTCGTGCCGGTGCCCGAGGACGCCGGGCCCGACGAGATCGGCCACCTCCTGCGCGACAGCGGGGCGACGGCGTGGCTGGGCCAGGCGCCGGTGGCGCCGGGCATCGACCTGCCGGTCCTGCCGGTGGACCCGGCGGCACGCTCGTCCTCGCCCGCGCCGGCCGAACCCGACCCCGCGACCACGGCCCTGGTCCTCTACACCTCGGGGACGACCGGCTCGCCGAAGGGCGTCGTGATCTCTCGCCGGGCGCTGGCGGCCGGGCTCGATGCGCTCGCCGACGCGTGGGACTGGACCTCCGGGGACACCCTCGCCCACGGTCTGCCGCTGTTCCACGTGCACGGCCTCGTCCTCGGTGTCCTCGGCCCGCTCCGGGTCGGCTCCTCGCTCGTGCACACCGGACGGCCCACCCCGGCGGCGTATGCCGCGGCCGGCGCCACGATGTACTTCGGCGTCCCGACGGTGTGGCACCGGGTGGCCGGCGACGTCGATGCCGCCCGCGCGCTGTCCGGGGCCCGGCTCCTCGTGTCGGGCAGCGCGCCACTGCCGGTCACGGTGTTCGACCGGCTGCGCGACCTGACCGGCCACGAGGTGGCCGAGCGCTACGGCATGACCGAGACCCTCATCACCGTGGCCGCCCGCGCCGACCGGCCACGGATGGCGGGCAGCGTCGGATGGCCGGTGCGCGGCATACGGACGCGGTTGCGCGACGAGCACGGTGAGCCGGTCGCCGAGGACGGCGAGAGCGTCGGGCGGCTGCAGGTCCGGGGGCCGACCCTCTTCGACGGCTACCTGGGGCGACCTGCCGAGACCGCCGCCACCTGGACCGCCGACCGGTGGTTCGTCACCGGTGACGTCGCGACCATCGGCCCCGACGGGCGGCACCGCATCGTCGGGCGCGAGTCGGTCGACCTGATCAAGACCGGCGGGTTCCGGGTCGGGGCGGGGGAGGTCGAGGCGGCCCTGCTCACCGACCCGAGTATCGCCGAGGCGGCGGTCGTCGGTGTCGCCGACGACGATCTGGGGCAGCGCATCGTCGCCTATGTCGTTGCCGCGCAGGACCGCGTGGTCGACCCCGACGCACTCATCGCCACCGTTGCCGAGCGTCTGTCGGTCCACAAGCGGCCCCGCGAGGTCAGGGTCGTCGAGGCGCTGCCCCGCAATGCCATGGGCAAGGTGGTCAAGACCGGGCTCGCCTGACTCGGGGGCCGGACGAGCCCTTGCGGCTCGTTGAACTGCGCGTATTCCGAGGCGAGTCCGTTCCGGTTGCGGCACAGGGAGATGGGGAGTCCAATGAGCGCCAAGGGCCACGAGGCCCTCACTGGGTGGGGGTGCCCGGCAGACACCCTGTGCAGGGAAAGGGAGGGGCCATGCGACCGAGCCGTGCCCTCGTTGCTGTGGCCACCGCGCTCGTCACGAGCCTTGCGGGGCAAGGAGCTGTGGCGGCCACCGCACCGGTGGGGCCCCCGATCGCCGGGGCGGCCGAGAGCCAGCGGGTGAGCACCCACCGGACGGTCACCCTCATCACCGGGCAGCGGGTCACCCCACGCACCGCCGGAGGACGGACGACGTACGCCGTCCAGCGCGCCGCCACCTCGGCAGGGTCCGAGCTGTCGTCCGTCACAATGCGGGGCCGCACCTACCTCGTGCCCTCGCTGGCCACGGCATACCTGGGACGGGTCCTCGACCCGTCCCTGTTCGACGTCACGACGCTCGCCGCGGCCCCCGACCCTGCGCGGATGCAGGTGCGTGTCGCGCACACCGGCGCCGCGCCCTCGCTGCCCGGGGTGACCATCACCTCGGACCGCTCGGGTGTCGCCGAGGGATACCTGACCGCCGACTCGGCGGTTGACTTCGGCGCCGCCCTGCGCACCCAGTGGCGGGCCGACCATGGCACCGGCTCGGGCACACTCTTCGCTCGGGTGACCTCGATCGCAGCCGCGACCGTCGCGGCACCGGTGGTCACACCCGCCTTCCCGATGAAGACGCTCATCATCCATGCCGTCGACGCCACCGGGGCGCCGACCGATGGGTTCGGCCTGCTCATGAACGTCGACGACGGCATGAAGTACGTCGGGTTCCTGTCGATCATCGGCGGGGAAGCCCGGGTCAGCGTCCCTGTCGGGGCGTATGCCGGCGGCGTGCTCCTCACAACGATGGCGCCAGACGGCTCCCTCACGAGCGGCATCGTCGCGGTTGACCAGTTCGACGTGACGTCGAGCGGCCAGACGCTCACCTTCGACGCCGCCGCGGCGAGCACCGAGGTGAGTGCCACGCTGCCGCGCCCCACACGGTTCGCCGACGTCGCCGCGAACTGGGAGCGGGACGACGCGGCCGGCTCTGCCAGCATCGGCATGGGCTCAGAGGTCTTCGCCCCGGACCGGCTGCTCGTCAGCCCGACGGCACGCTCGGCGGTGGGTTCGCAGCACTATGCCGCGACGGTGACCGCCCTCCAGCGGATGCCGGAGGGCCCACGGCCCTCGGCCTACGCCTACAACCTGGCGTACCCCGCGAAGCGAATCCCGTCGGCGCAGCACTACGCACCCGCATCGGCCGACCTCGCCGTCGTCAAGACGGCCTACGACACCGACCAGGCGGGCCGGATGGGTGGCGTCGGTCGCTGGCTGTCCGACCCGTCGATCTGGTGGGCGACCCTGTGGGGCACGATGCTGCCCGTTTCGCGGACGGAGTACGTCCACGGGCCCGCCGACGGCCGGTGGTACGAGGAGATGGTCGCCAACAACGTCGCGGACGACCCGGGCTTCGTCGACGGCGGCCCCTACACGTTGGCCGCTGGACAGAGGGCGCGGCACACCTGGGCGCGGGGAGCGCTCGGCGCGGGCATCCCGCTGATCTCGCCCCTGGCAGACTACGGCTTCTGCTACGCCTGCCGGACGCCCACCGAGATGCAGCTGGGCATGGCTCCCGTCGTCGACAGCCAACCCGACCACTACGGGTCGATCTTCGGCTCGCCGGACGGCACTCCGGTCGCCCACGTGACCCTGTCCCGCAACGGGACCGTCCTGGCTGACGACAGCGACTCGCTGGGCGAGCTCGTCACCGTTCCGAGGGCCAAGGGCCGCTACACGATGAGCCTCGACGTGGACCGCTATTGGACCGGGACGACGTTGTCGACCCGCTCGCACACCGAGGTGTCGTTCACATCGGGAGCGAACAATGGGCCGGCCGCCCCCGCCTCGTGGTACTGCGACGGCTGCCGAGTGCTCCCGGTGTTGCAGGCGCGGGCGCTCTACCCCGTCTCGTCGACCGGGGTGGTGAGCGCCGGGGCTCCGGTGTTCGAGGTCCAGGCGTCGCGCATCCAGGGCGGGGCCGCGTCCAGGATCGTATCGGCGAGCCTGTGGCTGCGACCAAGCGGCTGGGGCTGGGCCGAGTTCCCGCTGGCCAGGGACGGGTCCGGCCGGTGGCGCGCACCGGTGGACCTGCCTGCCTACCTGGCCGGGTCGAGCGTCGACGTGCGCGTCCAGGCGAGCGACGCGGGCGGGAGCACCTTCGACCAGATCGTCAGCCGGGCGTTCGTCATCGGGGCGCCCAGCGCGTCGACGGCCTCGGCCGCGAGCGGGTCGAGTACCTGGTCCCCGTCGGCCGCCAGCGGGCCTGCTCCGCTTGCCGGCCCGGTAGCGGGCGTGAGGAGCGCTGCGTCCACCTTCACGCCGGCAACGGTCCATCGTTCGTGCGCGGCAGCCGCCCCCGGGACGGTACAGTGCTTCTCGCAGTGGCGCTCCGGCGCGGGCGCCGGAGCCCGGGCCAGGGTCAGCGGGGCGGCAGGCAACGCCGTCGCCGACCCGACGGACGGCTACGGCCCGGGCGACATCGCGGCGGCATACGGCCTGACGGGTGGGAAGGCGGGCCAGACCGTCGCCATCGTCGACGCGTACGACAACCCCAACGCTGAGGCCGACCTCGCGACATACCGCGCGGTCTGGGGCCTGCCCGCCTGCACGACGGCCAACGGCTGCTTCCGCAAGATCAACCAGCGCGGTGGCACGACGCCGCCAGAGCCGGACCCGGGTTGGGGGGTCGAGATCGCCCTCGATGTCCAGGCTGTGTCGGCATCCTGTCCGACCTGCAAGATCCTGCTGGTCGAGGCCGACAGCGCCTCGCTCGACGACATCGGGCTCGCTGTGAACCGGGCGGTCAAGCGTGGCGCCAAGATCGTGTCGAACTCCTATGGCACGGACGAGTTCACCGGGCTCACCGACTACGCCTCGGCGTACTACACCCACCCCAAGGTCGCGCAGGTCGTCTCCTCTGGTGACTGGGGTTTCACCACGGCGCAGTTCCCGGCCGTCCTCGGCAACGTCATCGCGGTCGGCGGGACGAGCCTCAGCCACAATGCCAGCGGTTGGAGCGAGCAGGCCTGGTGGGGCGCCGGTAGCGGCTGCTCGGCGTGGGTCGCGAAGCCGGCGTGGCAGCACGACAAGCACTGCGGGATGCGGACGACGGCCGACGTCTCGGCCGTCGCGGACCCCGACACGGGGGTCGCGATCTACGACACCTACGGTCTCGGCCCCGACAACGGTTGGATCGTCGTCGGCGGAACCAGTCTGTCGGCGCCGCTCATCGCCGGGATGGTCGGCCGGGCGGGCAACCCCGCCGCCCTGGCCAGCGCGAAGCACATCTACAACCACCGCTCCGGCCTCACCGACGTGGTTGGCGGCAGCAACGGTTACTGCGGCAACGACTACCTGTGCACGGGCAAGAAGGGCTACGACGGCCCCACCGGGCTCGGCACGCCGCGCGGCCTGAGCGCTCTGTGATCCCCGGCTGGGCCACCGGCGCTGTCGGTGGCCCAGCCTAGGCTGCGGGGATGGCGAGTATCGCGCTGTTCCACTCGGTCTTGGGCCTGCGACCCGGGATGCACGACGCCGCGGAGCGGCTCACCGCCGCCGGGCACACCGTCCACCTCGTCGACCAGTTCGACGGGCTCGTCTTCGACGACTACGAGCCGGCGAGCGTCTACGCCGAGCAGGATCGCGGCTTCCCCGCGCTCATGCAGGCGGCGATCGAGGGGGTCGCGTCCATCGAGGGGCCGCTCTTGGTCGGGGGGTTCTCCAACGGCGGCGGGATGGCCGAGTTCGTCGCGGCCAACCGGGCGGGGGTGACCGGCGTGCTGCTCCTGTCGGGGGCGCTGCCGCCGGACGTGATCGGCATCAGCTGGCCGTCGGGTGTTCCCGCGCAGGTCCACTACACCGAGGGTGACCCGTTCCGCCGCCAGGACAACGTCGACGCCGTGCTGCGCGCGGTTCGCGACGCCGGGGGAGAGGTCGAGACCTTCGACTACCCCGGTGACGGCCACCTGTTCGCCGACCCCTCGAAGACGGACGAGTACCAGCCCGAGGAGGCCGAGGTGATGTGGGCCCGGGTCATCGACTTCGTCGCGCGGGTCGACGGGGCCACGACGTGAGGTCAGGGGGTATACCGCAGCGGGTCCGCGGCAACCCGGCTGATCCCCGGACGCCGCCCCACGGGCGTTCAGGGGGTATGCCGGCGGGGTCGCTCTGCGGCCTCGCTCTCAACGGTAGTTCGTGTAGGTCAGGGCGACGTCGAGGTCCGTCTCCTTGAGGAGTCGCTGCACCGCCTGGAGGTCGTCGCGCGACTTGCTCGTCACGCGCAGCTCGTCGCCCTGGATGTGTGCCTTGACCGTTCGCGGGGCATCGTCGCGGATGATCTTCGAGATCTTCTTGGCGTTCTCCTGGCTGATGCCCTGCTTGAGCGCGACGTCGAGGCGGTACTCCTTGCCGGACAGCCGTGGCTTCTCGGGGACGTCGAGGTGCTTGAGCGAGACGCCGCGCTTGACGAGCCAGGTCTTGACGACGTCGAGGACGGCCAGGCAGCGCTCCTCGGAGTTGGCCCGCATCGCGATCGACTCGCCGGACAGCTCGACGCCTGCACCGACGTTCTTGAAGTCGTAGCGGTTGGCGATCTCCTTGGCCGCGTTGTTGACGGCGTTGGCGACCTCCTGCTTGTCGAACTTGCTGACGATGTCGAAGCTGCTGTCGGCCATGAGGCTCCTCCGTGGTCGGGTCCGCGGTCCGGGCGCTCCGGTATGCCGCGCGGGCTGCTGGTCGGTGGTCGGCCCGTGCCGCTGCCGTCGGCTCCCTCGCACCCCTGCTCGCTGCGCCGGCGCCGTTTCGGCAATGGTGGGCTGACTTGCTATCCTTCCATGCGCACCACGGCAGGTTGCCCGAGCGGCCAATGGGAGCGGACTGTAAATCCGTCGCGAAAGCTACCAAGGTTCGAATCCTTGACCTGCCACCACGTGCACGAAGGGCCCCTGACCAGCGGAAACGCCGGTCCGGGGCCCTTCCTTGTCGTCGAACACGTGTCCGACTGTGGGCGGTTGGAACCGGCGTTCTGCGGCTGTCCGTGCGGAAATCGTGCGGGAGTCTGGGCCATTGGCAGCGGGCGCGCGGGGTCAGAGGCGCGGTGCGCCTGGGCTCAGGGCATCCTGGACGCGCAGCCGCGCTGCGGCGTCCTGGCCGACGATGCACGTGGCGTAGACGCGGAGGAGGACGTTGACGCTGTGCCCGGCCCACTCGGCGACCTGGGTGGCGGGGACGCCGGCGTTGAGCCAGAGCGAGACGGCAGCGTGGCGCAGGTCATAGGGGCGCCGGGCCAGGGGAGAGGCGTAGTCGGCGTCGGAGAGGGCTGCGCGGCGGGCGAGGTCCCAGATGCGGTAGACGACACCCATCGGCTGAGGCGTCGCGAAGGGCGGCGCGAGCCGTGTTCCGGCGCGACCGGTCCGGGCCACGAACAGCCGTCCGTCGGGGCCGGCCGGGAAGACGTCCAGGTGACGGGTGAGCGCGTCGACCAGCTCGGGCGGCGCGGGGACGTCACGGGTGGCTCGCCGCGCTCGGTGCTTGAGCTGCCGGTCCTCGTTGGCGGTGTGGCCGTC
>CAYPYK010000112.1:0-755 GCA_964414665.1 uncultured Intrasporangiaceae bacterium
ACGGCCTGCTCGCGCTGGAGGACGATGACCGACTCGGGCTTGTGGGTGCTGCGGTCCAGGGCGGCGTCGAGCAGCGGCTTGTAGGGGATCGTCCGGCTCGGTTCGATGCCGCACGATGCGGACAGGACGACCTTGGGCTTGGCGTCCTCGATGCGGGCGGCGAGCTCGGCCGGGGCGAACCCCCCGAAGACGACCGAGTGGATGGCGCCGAGCCGGGCGCAGGCGAGCATGGCGATCGCGGCCTCGGGGACCATCGGCATGTAGACCACGACCCGGTCGCCCTTGCCGACGCCGAGCGAGGACAGCGCGCCCGCGAAGCGGCTCACCTTGTCCAGCAGCTCGGCGTAGGTGAAGCGGGCCTTGGTGCCGGTCACCGGGGAGTCGTAGACCAGGGCGTCCTGGTCGCCGCGGCCGTCGCGGACGTGCCGGTCGAGGGCGTTGAAGCAGGTGTTGAGGGTGCCGCCGCGGAACCACCGGTAGAACGGCGGGTTGCTCGCGTCGAGCACCTGAGCCGGTGGGGTCGTCCACTCGATGGCCTTGGCCGCCTCGCCCCAGAACGCGTCGGGGTCCGAGATGCTCTGCTGGTATGCCGCTGCGTAAGCACCGTTGCTCATGCGCCATATCGTGGCGAAGGGGTCGGGGGTTCGCTACACCGAGGGTTGGGGCGCCCCGCCGAGCGGTCGTGGGGCCGGCCGCGCCGCGGGGGGGCCCGCGGCCGCCCCCCCCCCCCGGACCCGCGGGGGGCCCCCCCCGAC
>CAYPYK010000112.1:765-9947 GCA_964414665.1 uncultured Intrasporangiaceae bacterium
GGCGGGGGGGGCGCGCGCCCCCCCCCCACGACCGGCTACCCGGCGGTGCCCGCCGCGACTCCCGTCGGGGCCAGGGCGGCCTGGTGCTGGGTGAGCGTCGTGGCCCCGGAGGTGTAGTACTCCATGGTGCCGGCGACGTCGACGAGGACGTTGAGCGAGTGGAAGCTGTAGTTGTTGACGTAGAAGTTCGCGCCCAACCCGAGCTCGGCGATCATCATGTTGGCGACGATCTGTCCGGCGGCCGGGTTGAGGTTGCTCACCGTCGGCTTGGCCGTGCCGACCGGCCAGACGGTGACGACCGAAGGGCTGGCCGGGGCGACCGCCGTGAGGTTCGCGACGATCGCGGCAGTGTTGGCGCCCGCGATCGAGGGGTTGGGTACGACGGCGGACTTGGTCTGGTACCTGCCGAGCGTCGAGAAGCCCTTGGCCGTGCGGCTGTCGACGATCCGCTGGGGTGAGGCCAGCGGGTGGAACCGGTAGGTGTTGTAGCCGGTCGGCTGGTTGTCGTCGAAGACGCCGACCAGATCGATGACCACGTCGACGGTGGAGCTGGAGCGGTTGACGACGCCGATCTGCGGGACCGAGCGACCGGTGACGCAGTCGGTGCACTGCGAGACCGGGACGATCGCCATGTTGGGGACGCTCTGGCCGGACCCGAAGTTGAGGCTCGACGTCCCCGGGATGCGGCTCACGTCGCCGTCCCAGGCCGTGAGGTAGCCACTGCCCTTGGTGTTGGTCACCGTGATGTTGACCGCGAACGCCGTGACGTGGGCGTTGACCGCGGCGCCGGTGGTGTCGAAGTCGACCCCGATGGAGAAGTAGCTGTTCCTGGGGAGCGGTCCCTTGAGCTTCCCGGGCAGGCGGGTGTCGACGATCCGGGTGAGCTCGGAGAACTCGTAGCTGCCGTAGGTCCCTGGTGTCGTGGGCGCCGAGCCGGTCAGGTAGTAGCCCATGACGTCGGCGACGATGTGGGTCGAGCCCGAGGAGTTGAAGATGTTGATCCTGCCCCCGGTGCCGAGCGGCACCGTGACCAGGTTGGCCCCGATCCAGCCCCTCTTGGACCAGTTGATGCTCGAGGCCGTGGGCCGGCTGTGGCCGTAGGGGTATGCCGTCAGGTAGCCGCTCGTGGTCGTCGGGCTGACGGCCGTGAGGTTGATGACCACCGCGGACACGTTGGCCGCCGTGCTCGGCACGCCGGCCTGGCCGGTCACCTGGACGGTGATCGTCCGGCCCGCGCCGACCGGGCTGGTGCCCGGGACGCCTATCTTCTTGCGGGTGTCCAGGAGCCGCGCCGGGGTGACCGAGGTGTAGCCGCCCGCGGCTGTCTCGGCCCCCGTCGTCACCACCGTCTGGGCCCCGTCGGCAGCCGACGTGGCGGAGATCCCGCCGACGAGGGCGAGGGCGGCGGCGAACACGGTCGTGGACAGGCGCGGACGCCGGCTCATGGAGATCCCCTTGGCGGAGCGATGACACAGGGTTGGCAGTGACACGTGGTTGGCAGTGACACGTGGTCAGCGGTGACACGGAGGTGTCGGGGGCCAGCGTATCCGTCTTCGCACCGGGCTGTGCCTGGTCTGCGCCTTTCGGTCGGGCTGGTCCGGCCCGCCTCGGCACCTGGGTGCGGGCCCTGGTCAGGCCCGGGCGCGCTCGGTGACCTTGTCGTGGAACTCGGTGAAGGCGGCATACGCCCTCGGGCCGTACACCGTGGCCGGACCGCCGCTCATCAGGATCGAGACCCCGATCGCCTCGGCGGCCTCCTCGACCGTGGCGCCCCTCATGACCGCGCCGCGGGCGTGGGAGGCGATGCACCCGTCGCACTGCTGGCTGACCGCGATGGCGAAGGCGATGAGCTCCTTGGTCTTCGCGTCCAGGTGGCCGTCGGTGAGGGCGGCCTTGTAGGTCTGGCTGAACCCGGCGTAGACCTCCGGGATCTGCGCGCGCAGGGCCGCTCCGGGCTCGCGAAGATCGTCGAGCACCTGCTTGCCGTGGGTCACGGTGTTCCTCCTCGTCGGGGTGTCGCCGGCGCCGGGCCGCCCGGGCAGGCTGCGTTCGGGGAGTCCGGGGCCGGCCGGATGGACCTCAGCGTAGGGCCTGCCTCCGCAGACGACGGAAGCGCCGCTCTCGCGGGACTCCCGGGCTGGCGGCGGATAGGGGATTTGAACTGGCGGGGTCGGCCCGACGCCCCAACGCCCCGGGACCCCGATTCACGCTCGAATTGAGGGTGAACTGCGCATCGCAACAGCAAACGACATCCTTGGGATACGTCGATCGACAGGGCCGGTAGCACATGAGTTGGCACATGAGGGGCCACGTCATCGCCGACTTCACTAGGCGTAGGTACGTACTCGTTGAGTCGTCCCAGACCCGTTCGCCGCCGACTTCGCCGGCGTCGGACATGGTCCATCACGAGGATCGAATTCAGACTGCCGAGATCTTGACGTCGAATCCGTCGACCAGGAGCTCCAGGTCTGACTTGTCGGCTGTGATGACCACAGACGGGGCCAACTCGACGGCGGTCGCAGCGACGATGGCATCCCCGGTGAGGTCCCTCTTCTTGCGTCGGACCTTCTCGGCACGAGCGCGAAGCGCGCCGGCTCGCATCGCCACACCCTGAGCTAGATCGAGCGTGGGGATCTTCCCTAGGACGTGCCAGATCGCGGCATCGCTTGGCGCGCCCGTCGCGACCTCGGCGAGAACAACCGCGGGGATGAGTACGCGATGGTCGGCCCGCTGGGCGGCCGCCAGTCGTTCGGCCATCCCCTTACGCTGCTCGGCCAGGGCCGAGACGGCTTCCGAGTCCAGGATCAGAACCCGTGTCACCGTCTCAGCGCCACTCGTCGAGGTACCGGGCGACAGCCTCGGCGTCGAGCGGTCCGTTGACCTCGACCAGTTCGCCGATCAGGTCATCGAGGCCGTCCCGCTCGAGCTGCCTGCGTAGGGCATGGGTGGCGTAGGCCGAGACCTTGCCCGGCTCTACCCGGTCCCGGACGCGGTGGAGGACGTCGGCCTCGATCGTGAGGCTGACCTTCTCGAAGGTCCGTTGACTGGTCACAAGCCAATCCTACCCGAAAGGCGATCCACTGCTCCACCGATTGGCTTCACGCAGCTTGGCCGGCGACCACCTCCGCCCCTGCCCAGCCCCAATCTCTCCCGCTTGCTCTCCCTGCCCCATCCCCCCTTCCTCACTGCCCCTTCCCTTGCCCCCTCCCACGACTCCTTCTCCCCACCACTTGCTCTTCCACCGCTTCCCCCCATTCCCCTCTCGAATGTACGTATGCTACCTTGGTAGATACATCACACGCGATATTGTAAACATGCGAGGGGGCGGGCTTGCAGGGTGGCGTGATCCTGTTCCGGGGCACCGGGTCGGCGGCCTGCCGATGCCTGGAGTCGGATCGCTCACGCGCTGATGACTACTACCTGGAGAACAGCACCGCGCTCGCCGCGTTCACCGAGATCGATGGCAACGGCGAGCCGCTCACCACGTCCAAGCTCGACGCCGACACCTACGCCCGCTGGGTGGATTGGATCGACCCGCTGAGCGGGGGCTCGATGGGCAGGCCGCGGCTCCCGGGTGAGGAGGGTTCGGGCAAGCGGGGATCGCCACGGTTCGCGGAGATGGTCGTCAACACCCCGAAGTCACTGTCGATCGCCGCCGCCCTCCATCCCGAGGTCTCGGACGCGCTGGATGCCGCGCAGGCCGACGCGGTCGCCGAGATCCGACGGTTCCTGGGTCGCACTCGGTCACCCGGGTCGGACCGCGCGGCAGGCAGGAGGTGGTGCCGGTCGAGCGGTTGCAGACCGTGGCGGTGGTCCACAGGACCAGTCGGGTGGGCGACCCCATCGGCATGTGCACTTCCAGGTCGGTACCCGGGCGTGGGCGGCCGGCAGGTGACGGGGCCTGGACACCGCGGCCTTGTTCAAGCAGCAGGGTGCGATTCGAGCACTCGGCACCGCGGTCATCGCGGCCCACCCGGGGCTCGCCGAGGTGCTGGACCGACACGGCCTCACCCTCGACCCGGTGTCGGGCGAGGTGGTCGAGCTGGAGCCGTTCAACACCCTGATGTCGAAGCGCGCCGGCCAGGTGGAAAGGAACCTGGCCGACCTGGAGGCCACGTGGGCCGAGACGCATCCCGGTCAGGAGCCCGGTCCCGTCGTCACCTCTCGGATGGTCGCCGCAGCCTGGGCCAAGGACCGTCCCCAGAAGCGGCCCACCACTCTCGTCCACGAGGACGGCTGGCGCCAGGAGTTGACCGACACCGGCTACGAACCCGGGCCGCTCCGGCGGGCGGACGGGCGCAGCCTCAGCCCGGTGGCCGCGTCGCCGGACGACCTGCAGGTGCTCACCGTCCGTCCGAAGAGTTTCCCGGGACGCGGAGGCCTTGCGAAACGGCTACCGAACTCCGAGAAGGAGCCGTTCTCCGCCGACAGTGCGATGAGTGCGGCCGACGCTTCAAACGTGGCTGGTCGCCCCGTCGGGCTCAGGGTGCTCATCCACCGAGCGCCAAAGTTCAGTCGTCGGGGTCGAAGATCTTGAGGAACTTCTGGCGCGGGATGACCAGGCGCCTGCCAAGCTTGACCGCCGGAATCGTCCCGTTCTCGATGGCCGCCGTCACCGTGCGTGGGTCCACCCCGAGGGCCGCAGCTGCCTCGGTCCGGGTGATGACCGGGCTGCGCGCCCCTCGCAGCGTGTCGATCGTCGCCGTCGCCGTTCTCCTGTTGCGTCTCCCGTCTCTCCCCCGCGCGGGATGGAGATCGCCGATGCTATACGTGCGCGCTCGATGTATCAAGAGTAGCGATGTACGTTTCTTCCATGGAGACACGGCAACGGGGGAACCCGGCAGGAAACACCAACACGCATGTAGCGGCAAACCTGCGTAACGCTCGCCAGGCCATCGGCATGGACCTGCGCACCTTCGCTGAGCAGGTGCGGGAGGCCGGTCGTGCAATGTCGCCCTCGGCGCTGAGCAAGATCGAGAACGGCGACCGGCGAGTCGACGTCGACGACCTGACAGTCTTCGCCTACATCCTGCAGACCACGCCGGCCGCACTGCTCACCCCACCTGAAGGGGCCCCGCCCCCGACTGGCGTCCCCAACGAACGGTTCAACACCGAAGAACTCCGGGCGTGGGTCCGGGGCCAGACCAAGTTCACCACCGAGGACCTCGCGCGCTACTGGAAGGACGAGTACTTCTCCGCTGTCAGCTCCATTCACTACTACGAGAACCTCATGCTCCAGTACGCCGACGGCCGCGACGGCAACACCATGCACCGCAACACCTACGAGGAGCGTCTGGCCTCCACCCGCACCCGTCGCGACGCCGCCCGCATCAGACTGCTCGCCCTCGACCCGGAGGCCCTGCCCGCTCCACGTGACGATGCGGCTGACGGGTGGGCCTGACATGCCCAGCCACTCAGGGGTCCAACGGCCCGAGAAGCCGGCCCGCCGTTCCCGGTCCCGGCACGCTGGGTCGATCACGTCGTACGCGACCCAGGGTGGCCAGCGGTGGAAGTTCCAGATCTACGTCCCCAAGGACCCCGAAAGACCCGAGCACGGCGACACCAGGCTCACCCGCGGCGGATTCACCAGCCTCGACGAGGCACAACGAGTACTCGCAGAGGCCCTGAGGAGGAAGAAGTCCAACCGGCGGTTCCCGGCCAAGACCCCCACCGTCGGCGAGTACGCCGAACACTGGATCGCCGGGCTGCGGCTGCAGAACTCCACCATCCAGGGCTACCAGAGGATCATCAGCAACCACGTCACACCCCACCTCGGCGCCCTCCGGCTCGACCAGCTCACGGCCACCCGGATCGCGGCCCACTATCGCGAGTTGGAGACCTCAGGTCGTAGGGACAAGCCCGGTTACGGCAAACCGCTGTCGGCCAACACCGTCTCGAAGGTCCACGTCCTGCTCGCCGCCATGCTCGACGCCGCAGTCGATGACGGGCTGATCCTGCTCAACCCCGCCAAGAAGAGGCGGACCGTGAACCCGCCCCGGGCGAGCCAGGTCCGCGCCCAGAAGCCGGAGATTGTGACCTGGACCGGTCCGCAGCTCCACGCGTTCCTCAGCTGGAACCTCGACGAACTCGACGACGTACTCTTCCCGCTCTGGCGCACCATCGCCTACACCGGCATGCGTCGCTCCGAGGCCCTCGCTCTGCGGTGGGGCGATCTGAACTTCACGACCGGCAGGCTCGCGATCAGACGGGCGGCCGACGTGACCACACGCAACAAGGCGAAGACCACCAAGACGGGATCGGCGCGAGTCCTCGACCTCGATACCGACAGCCTCGCTGTGCTCAAGGCGTACAAGGCGAAGCGGGGAGCCATCTCGCTGGACCTGGCCCGTGCGGATGCCCACGTGTTCGGCAACGACGCGGGCGAGATCCGTTCGCCCAACGAGGTCAGCCGGCGCTGGACCACCCGCGTCCGGCGCGCGCAGACCGAGATAGACGAACTGCCGCGAGTCACCCTCCAGGGCTTGCGGCACACCCACGCGATCCTGCTACTCGAACTTGGGGAGCACCCGAAGGTCGTCCAAGAACGACTCGGGCACTCAACGATCACCACGACGATGAACATCTACAGCCACGTCACCCCGACGAGGCAGAAGGCCGCCGTGGATCGCTTCGCCGCGCACCTCGATCACGCTTAGCACATATCTCGGCACATGAGCCCTGGAAACACCTCGACCTGGGCCATAGAAGCCCAGGTCAGAGCTGGTTTAGCGTTGGCGGAGGATAGGGGATTTGAACCCCTGAGGGTGTTAACCCAACACGATTTCCAATCGTGCGCACTAGGCCACTATGCGAATCCTCCAACGCAGGAGGCTACCGGAGCGTCGCAGCCGCCCGAAATCGCGGCCGGGCCCGGCGCCCGGCCCGCTCGGAGCGCGGTGGCAGCGCCGGACGTCCGCCCACGGCGCCCGTGGACGGTGGTCGAGCCAGGTGCCGGGACGGCCTACCTTTGGGGTATCCGAGAGAGGACGGCGCGATGGTCGACCAGGCAGCCGGGGCCGCGCACGAGCCGGCCGGGGACCGGCCGGACGGGAGCTGGCCGCCCGCCGAGGGCCACGTCGTCGTCATCGGCGACCTCGAGGTGGCCCGGCTGACGTGCACGCTGCTGACCATGCAGGGGCTGCGGGTCACCCACCTGCTCGCCCCCTCCGAGATCGAGCTGTCGGCGGCGATGACGCCCGAGGTGTCCGGGGTCGCGGTCCTCGTGCGGCGCGACGTCAACGCCCTGCGCTACGTCCTGCTCACCGAGCACCTCTGCCCGGGCGTGCTCATCACGGCGACCATCTTCGACCGCACGGTGGCCCGACAGCTGGCCCACGCCGTCCCCAACTGCGAGGTCACCTCGCCCGCCGACGTCGCGGCCCCGGCGGTCGTCGCCCGCTGCCTCAGCTCCTCGCTGGTGTCCGTCCGCACCTCGACCGAGGACGGCGGGCCGGTCGTCTACCGCACGACCGGGACCGGGGAGCCCGCCGTCGAGCCGTGGAGCGTGCCGTCCCCGCTGCGCCGGATGCTGCAGCGCCCCCGCGTCGGCCTCGGCGACGCCACCGCCCGGATGATGCTCCTCGGCGCCGGCGGACTGGCGGGCATCCTCGTGCTCGACTGGGTCATCGGGGTGCTGCTCCTGAACGAGCGTCCGGTCGAGACCTTCTTCGTGGCGGCCCGGGTCCTCGCGACCGTGGGGCCGGCCGAGGCCACCGGCCACCTGCAGCAGTGGTACCTCGTCGTCTCCGCCCTCCTCATGCTCCTCGCCGTCGTCTTCACCGCCCTGTTCACTGCGGGCCTGATCGACTGGTTCGCATCGGCCCGCACGATCGGGCTCGTCGGGCGGCGGACCCTGCCCCGGCGCGACCACGTCGTCGTCGTCGGACTCGGCCAGGTCGGCCTGCGGGTCGCCGTCACCCTGAAGAAGCTGGGGGTCCCCCTCGTCGGGATCGAGCGGGACGCCGACGCCGTCAACGTCCGGCTCGCCCGCGACGCCGGCATACCGGTCCTCATCGGCCACGCCGAGGACGAGGGCGTGCACCGGAAGGTGTCCCTGTCGCGGGCCCGGGCCGTCGCGGCCATGGGGTCCGACGACCTCGACAACATCGAGGTCGTCATCGCCGCGCTCGTCAGCGCCCCGGACGCGCGGATGGTCCTGCGCGCGGGGGAGGGCGACGTCATCGCCGAGACACGCTCGCTGTTCGCCATCGGCGACGTTGTCGACGTCTCGCTGTTCAGCGCCGTCGTCAGCTCGCTGCGCCTCCAGGGGCTGCGCTGCACGCTCATCCACCCCAAGGAGACCTACGTGTGCGCCCACCTCGAGGGCGGGGACAAGGTCCAGACCGTGCGGCCGCCGCGCTGCACCTGTTGAGCCCGCCGTCGCCGACCCGTCCGGGTCCGGTGGCGAGGGCCACTCGATCGGCGGCCCCCGCCCGGCCCGGGCCCGTCGGGCCGGGGGAGACTGATGGTATGCCGGGGAGAAGGACGCGGTCGGACGGGGGCGGGCCGACCATCCGCGTTCGTCTCATCGCGACGATCACGGCGCTGGGGGCCATGGGCATCGCGCTGACCGGGGGAACGGCGTACGCGCTGGAACGTGCCCGCGTCGAGGCCTCGGTGGTCGCCGGGCTCGGCCGGGAGGCGGCCGAGCTCGCCGCCCTCGCGGCCGACGGCGTCGACCCGCAGACGGGGGCCCCCTTCGCCTCCCCCAGCGACCTGCTGCGGGTGGCCCTGCAGCGTCGGGTACTTCCGGCCTCCGGAGGGCAGCTGGCCGTCGTCGACGGCCGGGTCGAGTGGCTGGCCCCGCAGGGCGTCGTCGTGCGTCCCGAGGAGATTCCCGGCCTCATGGCCGAGGTCCTGCCGCTCGCCGGGGCCGACACCGTCACGCAGGGGCGGATGCACACCGATGGGCGCGACATCGCCTACGTGGTCGTGCCGGTCCGCACCGCCTCGACGGGGAGCCCCGGGGCGCTCGTCCGGGTCGTCGACATGGACGTCGAGCTCGCCACCTTGAACGACACCTACCGGACGTACGCCCTGCTCGCCGTGGGGGTCGTCCTCCTCGTCGGAGCCGTCACCTGGCTCGTCATGGGCCGCCTCCTCGAACCCATCGCCGGGGTGCGCCGGGCCGCCGAGTCGATCGGCGAGGACGCTGCGTTTTATCCGTAGCGAAGAGCTCGTCG
>CAYPYK010000113.1:0-9921 GCA_964414665.1 uncultured Intrasporangiaceae bacterium
TCAAGGTCGTCGGCTGGTACGACAACGAGTGGGGCTACAGCAACCGGCTCATCGACCTCGTTCTCCTCGTTGGCAAGAGCCTCTGAGCCGATGACGTCCCTTGAGGGACTGGGCGACCTGCGCGGCAAGCGCGTGCTCGTCCGGTCCGACCTCAATGTCCCCCTGGACGGCGAGTCCATCACGGACGACGGTCGGATCCGGGCCTCGGTGCCCACGATCCGGTCTCTCACGGCGGCGGGCGCGCGCGTCATCGTGTGCGCACACCTCGGTCGTCCGAAGGGTGCGCCGGACCCGAACTACTCGCTGGCCCCCGTCGCCACGCGGCTGCGCGAGCTCCTCGGCCAGGACGTCGTCTTCGCGACCGACACGGTCGGGGAGAGCGCCCGGGCCGCGGTGGCCGCGCTGCAGGACGGCGGCGTCGTCCTCCTGGAGAACCTCCGGTTCAACGCCGGCGAGACGGCCAAGACCGACGGCGAGCGGGCGGCCTTCGCCGACGCCCTCGCCGGCCTGGCCGACGCGTTCGTCTCCGACGGCTTCGGGGTCGTCCACCGCAAGCAGGCCTCCGTCTACGACGTCCCCTCGCTGCTCCCGTCGGCGATGGGCGGGCTGGTCCGGTCCGAGGTCGAGGTGCTGCGGCGCCTGACCGAGAGCCCGGAGCGCCCGTATGCCGTGGTGCTCGGCGGCGCGAAGGTGTCCGACAAGCTCGGTGTCATCGCCAACCTGCTGACGACGGCCGACCGGCTGCTCATCGGTGGGGGCATGGCGTTCACCTTCCTCGCGGCCCAAGGCCACGAGGTCGGCAAAAGCCTGCTCGAGGCCGACCAGATCGACACGGTCAAGGGCCACCTCGACCAGGCCGCCGAGCGTGGTGTGGAGATCGTCCTGCCCATCGACATCGTGGCGGCCACGGGGTTCTCCGCGGACGCCGACCACGAGGTCGTCGCCGCGGACGCCATCCCGGCCGACCGGATGGGCCTGGACATCGGGCCCGCCTCCTGCGCCCTGTTCGCCGAGAAGCTCAGCGACTGCCGGACCATCTTCTGGAACGGGCCCGCGGGCGCGTTCGAGATGGCGCCGTACGCCGCCGGCACCAAGGCTGTGGCGCAGGCCCTCGTCGACGCGACCGCCCGCGGGGCGCTCACCGTCGTCGGAGGCGGCGACTCGGCGGCCGCGGTGCGCCGACTGGGGTTCACCGACGACGAGTTCGGCCACATCTCGACCGGCGGTGGCGCCAGCCTCGAGTACCTCGAGGGCCGGGAGCTGCCCGGCATCGCCGTGCTCGAGAAGTCCTGACCCGACACCCACCACGCCAGTGGGGTCGCGCTCGCTGAGCCGGCCCCACGGCATCCGCCGTCCGCACCACCACCTGCTCGACGAAGGAGCCCCTCGCATGGCTGCCCGCATCCCGCTCATGGCCGGGAACTGGAAGATGAACCTCGACCACCTCCAGGCCACCCATCTGGTCCAGAAGCTCGACTGGACCCTCCACGACGCCAAGCACGACCACGGCGCGGTCGAGGTCGCGGTGCTGCCACCGTTCACCGACCTCCGCAGCGTCCAGACCCTCGTCGACGGCGACAAGCTCGAGGTCAGGTACGGAGCGCAGGACCTGTCGGTCCACGACTCCGGCGCCTACACCGGCGAGGTGAGCGGTGCGTTCCTCGCCAAGCTCGGCTGCACCTACGTCACGGTCGGGCACAGCGAGCGGCGTGAGTACCACGCCGAGAGCGACGAGGTCGTGAACGCCAAGGTCAAGGCGGCCTACAGGCACGGCCTCACCCCGATCTTCTGCTGCGGCGAAGGGCTCGAGGTCCGCCAGGCGGGCGAGCAGGTGTCGCACGTACTCGCCCAGATCCAGGGCGGCCTCGACGGTCTGCCGATGGAGCACCTGCGCTCGCTCGTCATCGCCTACGAGCCGATCTGGGCCATCGGCACCGGTGAGGTCGCCACCCCCGAGGACGCGCAGGAGGTCTGCGCCGCCATCCGCACCAAGGTGGCCGAGCTGTACTCCGGCGACGCCGCCGACGGCATCCGCATCCTCTACGGCGGGTCGGTCAAGTCGAGCAACATCGCGTCGATCATGGACAAGGAGGACGTCGACGGCGCCCTCGTCGGCGGCGCCGCTCTCGACCCCGCCGAGTTCGCCGCCATCTGCCGCTACCGCGACCACCTCAAGACCAGCTGACTCACCGTCGCGGCTGTCCCAGGTCCGGCCCTCGGCCCGCCGGCCCGGACCTGGGACGGCCGCGTCAGCGGGACGCCCCGGCAGAGCGGGTATCCTGTAGCCCCCGGAGCCCCACCGGGCCCCGGCATGGACCCTGCCTCGACCACGCGAAGGAACCACATGGACGCGGTACGCATCGGCCTGCAGAGCCTGCTGGTCCTGGGGGGGCTCTTCCTGACCCTGCTCATCCTGCTGCACAAGGGCAAGGGCGGCGGCCTCTCGGACATGTTCGGTGGTGGCATGTCGAGCTCGCTCGGCGGGTCGTCGGTGGCCGAACGCAACCTCGACCGCATCACGGTAGCCGTGGCCCTGGTCTGGTTCACCTGTGTCGTCGGGCTGGGCGTTCTCCAGCGCTTCGCCTGACGCCCGACCACCACCGACCGAGAGGACGACAGCGATGGCAGGCGGCAACGCGATCCGGGGGAGCCGGGTCGGAGCAGGCCCGATGGGCGAGGCCGAGCGCGGCGATGTCGCGCCTCGGGTGTTCGTGTCGTTCTGGTGCTCCAACGGGCACGAGACGCGACCGAGCTTCGCCGAGGAGCCCGGGCTGGCCGTGCCGGAGCTGTGGGACTGCCCCCGTTGCGGGCTGCCCGCCGGTCAGGACATGGACAACCCCCCGGCGCCACCCAGGGTCGAGCCCTACAAGACCCACCTCGCCTATGTGAAGGAGCGTCGCTCCGACGCCGATGGCCAGGCGATCCTCGACGAGGCACTGGAGACCCTGCGACGGCGCGGCCTCATCGAGTAGGTCCGGGCCGCGACCCGGGTGCCTGACACCGCCCTCAGCCCGCCGATGCGCTCGGCGGGCTGACGCGTCTGCGGGCCATCCCCTCAGGCGTCCAGCTCGGCGGCAGCGTCAGCGTCGAGGAGCCACACGGTGCGCTCGAGACCGTGGACGTGGGCGCAGGGGGTCGTGCTGAGCTCGGCCCCGCCAACGCCGCGAGCCACCGCGGCGGCCTTGTCGAGACCGCTGACGATCAACCACACCTCGCGGGCCCGCCGCAGCACCGGGAAGGTCATGGTCACTCGGTCGGGTGGGGGCTTGGGCGAGTCGTGGACCGCCACCGCGCCGGGTGCCGGCAGGTCGAGCTCGGGCCGTCCGGGGAACAGCGAGGCGACATGGCCGTCGGGGCCGACGCCCAGCAGGACGATGTCGAACAGGGGGCTCCCCTCATCGGGCCCAGCCGCCGCGGCGAGCTGATGGGTGTAGTCGGCGGCGGCCTGCTCGGCGGTCTCGCCGAGCGCGCTGCCCGCGGGGGCGACACCGTGGACCTTGGCCTCGTCGAGGGGCAGGTCGTCGAGCAGGGCCGCACGGTTCTGGGTCTCGTTGCGCTCGGGGTCCCCGGCCGGCAGGAACCGCTCGTCACCCCACCACAGGCTGACGCGGTCCCAGGCGATGCCACCATGGCCGGGGGCCCGGCCGGCGGCGGCGAGGATGGCCGAGCCCATCGAGCCGCCGGTGAGGACGACCTGCGCCTCGCCCCGGGCGCGCTGGGCCGCGACGATCGCCGCGACGAGCCGGGCCCCGGAGCCGGCCGAGAGCTCGTCGCGCGTGGCGTAGCGCACCACCTCGGGGGCCGCGGTCACGAGGCGTTCCCCTCGGGTGCGCTCGCGGTGCGAGTGGACCGGACCAGCTCGATTCCCTCGGTGAGCGCGGCTTCGTAGATCTCGTCGGGGTCGAGCCGGCGCAGCTCGTCGGCCAGGCACTCGGCGTCGCCGCGACGGGCGAGCGCCAGGATGCGCAGCGGCTGTCCCGGCTGGGAGAGGGTGGCGACGTTGGTCTCCTGCGGGCGCACCAGGTCGATGGCCCCGCTCTTGCGCTCCAACCGGACGCTGATGATGCCCGTCCGGTTGCGCGAACGGGACAGCGAGACCGGGCAGCGCAGCGCCGAGGCCAGCCAGCCCGCGAGCAGGTCTGCGGACGGGGAGTCCGGGGCGCCGGTCACCGTGGCGGACCGGACCTGCTCGTAGGGTGGCTGATCCAACGCCGCCGCCAGCTGCGCGCGCCACAGGGTGACCCGCGCCCAGGCGAGGTCGCTGTCCCCGGGCGTGTATGCGGCGGCGAGCCGGCCGAGCACCGTGCCCGGGCGGCCCGTCGTCCGGGAAGAGTCGGTGACCCGACGATGGGCCATCACGCCGATGGGGTCCGCGGCGGGGTCCTTCGGGGCCTCGCCCGGCCACCACGCGACGATGGGGGAGTCGGGCAGCAGCAGGGGCGTGACGACCGCCCGGCCGTGGTCGGCGAGCGGACCGTAGAGCCGCAGGACGAGGACCTCACTGGCGCCGGCGTCGCCGCCGACCCGGATCTGGCCGTCGAGGCGGACGGCGCCGCGCCGGTTGGCCGTGACGACGACGATGATGCGGCAGGGGTGCTGGCGGCTCGCGTCGTTGGCGATCTCGATGGCCTGCTCGGCCGTGGCCTCGTCGACGTCGACGATCAGGGTGAGCACCCGGGACAGGGCCATCGACCCGGTCTCGGAGCGCAGCCGGACCAGCCGGTTGGACACGTCAGCGGTGGTCGTGCTCGGCAGGTCGACGATCACGGCAGCCTCCAGGTCCGGCCGTCCCGGGTCATCAGGTCGTCGGCGCAGGCCGGCCCCCAGCCGCCGGCGGGGTACTGGTCGAGGGGTGCCCGTGAGCGAGCCCAGTGCTTCTCGATCGGGTCGAGGATCCGCCAGGACAGCTCGACCTCCTCGGTGCGGGGGAACAGCGGCGGCTCGCCGAGCAGGACGTCGAGGATGAGGCGCTCGTAGGCCTCCGGCGAGGACTCGGTGAACGCGCGGCCGTAGCCGAAGTCCATCGTCACGTCGCGGACCTCCATCTGTGCCCCCGGCACCTTGGCCCCGAACCGCATGGTCACGCCCTCGTCGGGCTGGACCCGGATGACGACGGCGTTCTGGCCGAGCTCCTCGGTCGCCGTGTCGGTGAAGGGGAGATGCGGCGCGCGTTTGAACACCACGGCGATCTCGGTGACCCGCTTGCCGAGCCGCTTGCCGGTGCGCAGGAAGAACGGGACGCCCGCCCACCGGCGGGTGTCGATCTCGAGCCGCACCGCGGCATACGTCTCCGTCGTGGAGCCCTCGGGCACGCCGTCCTCGTCGAGGTAGCCGATGACCTGCTCGCCGCCCTGCCAGCCGGCGGCGTACTGGCCGCGCGCCGTGGCCTTGGCGAGGTCCTTGGGGATCTTGACGGCCGAGAGGACCTTCTCCTTCTCGGCGCGCAGATGGTCGGCGCGGAAGGTGACCGGCTCCTCCATCGCCGTGAGGGCGAGGAGCTGCAGCAGGTGGTTCTGGATGACGTCGCGGGCCGCGCCGATACCGTCGTAGTAGCCCGCGCGCCCCCCGATGCCGATGTCCTCGGCCATCGTGATCTGGACGTGGTCGACGTAGCGGTTGTTCCAGACCGGCTCGAACATCTGGTTGGCGAACCTCAGCGCCAGGAGGTTCTGGACGGTCTCCTTGCCGAGATAGTGGTCGATGCGGAAGACCGCGTCGGCCGGGAAGACCGACTCGACGATGCGGTTGAGCTCACGGGCGCTGGCGAGGTCGTGGCCGAACGGCTTCTCGATGACGACCCGGCGCCACGACCCCTGCTGTGGGGTGCTGAGCCCCGACGCCTCGAGCCTCTCGCACACGGCGGAGAACCAGGTCGGCGGGATGGACAGGTAGAACGCGTGGTTGCCCCCGGTGCCGCGCTGCTCGTCGAGCTCGTGCAAGGTGGCGGCGAGCCGGTCGAAGGCCCCGGCGTCGTCGAACGAGCCCGGCACGAACCGGATGCCCTCGGCCAGGGACCGCCACACCTCCTCGCGGAACGGGGTCCGGGACCGGGCCTTGACCGACTCGTGGACGATGGCGCCGAAGTCCTGGTGGGCCCAGTCCCGCCGGGCGAAGCCCACGAGGGAGAAGCCCGGCGGCAGCAGACCCCGGTTGGCCAGGTCGTAGATCGCCGGCATGAGCTTCTTGGTGGCCAGGTCGCCGGTGACGCCGAACAGGACCAAGCCGCAGGGTCCCGCGATCCGGGGAAGCCGCTTGTCGCGCAGGTCCCGCAGCGGGTTGTCCTCGGCGCTGACCTTGGCCGGGCTCACCGGCGTCCCTCGACGAGGGCGGCTCTCACCTGGGCCAGGCCGGCGTCGTGCTCGGTCAGGTGCAGCCGCAGCACGGGGCGGGCGTGGTCGGCGAGCACCTGGGCGTCGCCGCCGGCCTGGGCGGCGATGAACTGGCCGAAGGTGAAGTCGCGCCCGGGGACGGCGAGGTCCTGCACCGGCGTTGTCGTCACCTGGAGGTAGACCCCGGTCGGGGGACCCCCCTTGTGGTACTGGCCGGTCGAGTGGAGGAAGCGGGGCCCCCATCCGAAGGTCACCGGACGGCGGACGCGGTCGGCCAGGGACCCGGCGACGTCCTCGAACGGCGCGTCGGCCTCCCGGTCGAGGTAGGCCATCACGGCGACGTAGCCGTGCTCGGGGTCGACCATGGCGAGCAGGGCGTCGACCGCGGCGCTGACGGTCGCGGCGCTCCCGAGCCAGTCGCCGCCGAGCGCGCGGACCTCGACGGCTCCCTCGGTGAAGTCCGGCCGGTCCGCCGTCCCGATCCCCTGGTCCAGGAGCGCGCGGGCGGCGTTCTTGGCGCTCTCGACGTCCGGCTGGTCGAACGGGTTGATGCCGAGCAGCCGTCCCGCCACGGCGGTCGCCGCCTCCCAGAGCAGGAGCTGGGCGCCGAGCCGGCCGCCCACCTCCACGACGGAGCCCTCAGCCACGATGTCCTGGGCGTCCTCGGCGACCAGTCGGGCCACCGTCGCGTCACCGGTGGGACGGGACGGGCCGGGAGCGGGCACGACGACGGGCAGGATGCCGGTGCCGTCCTTGCCGGTCGACTCGGCGATGAGCTGTTCCGCCCACGCCCCGAACCCGACGTTCTCGGTGCCGGCGTCGACCAGGACAAGCTTGTCGCGCAGCGGGTCGGTACCGGCGATCGCGGCGCCCAGCTGGAGGGCGGGGTTAGCGTCGTCGTCGGCGGCCAGGAGGTCGGCCACCGCCTCGGCGTCGTCGAGGAGGGCCTCGATGTCGACCCCGGCCAACCCGGAGGGGACCAGCCCGAACGCGGTGAGGGCGGAGTAGCGGCCGCCCACGTCGGGGTCGGCGTTGACGACACGGTAGCCGGCCTCGCGAGCCTGACCGTCGAGCGGGCTGCCCGGGTCGGTGACCACGACGATCCGCTGCGTGGGCTCGATGCCGGCGTCGCGGAACGCCTGCTCGAACGCCCGGCGCTGCGAGTCCGTCTCCACCGTCGACCCCGACTTGCTCGAGACGACGACGACCGTCTCGGCGAGGTCGGCCAGGGCCGCGCGGACGACGTCGGGGTCGGAGGAGTCGAGGACGACGAGGTCGGCGCCGGCGGCGGCGCAGATCACCTCGGGGGCGAGCGAGGAGCCACCCATGCCGCAGAGCACGACCCGCCTCATCCCCGCCTGGCGGAGCTCCTCGCGCAGGGCGGTGACCTCCCCGACGAGGGGGCGGGAGGTGCGGGGCAACCCGACCCAGGAGAGGCGCTTGGCGGCCTCGTCCTCGGCTGCGGGCCCCCACAGGGTGTGGTCCTGCGCGAAGAGCCGGCTGGCGACCCGGTCGGAGACCAGCTGCGGGACGTGGGCGGCGACGGCGTCGGCTGCGGGACCGGTCGCCGCGACGAGGATGCTGCTCACCGGGCCACCGCGCCCAGCTCGGCCTCGACGCCTCCGAGGAGCGCCGACCACGACTTCTCGAACTTCTCGACGCCCTCGACCTCGAGCAGCTCGACGACCTCGGAGTAGGAGATCCCCAGGGCGTCCAGGGCGTCGAGCGTGGCGGTGGCGCCGGCATACCCGCCGGTGACCGTGTCCGGGTGGATGTCGCCGTGGTCCGCGACCGCATCCAGGGTCTTCTCGGGCATGGTGTTGACGGTGCCTCGCGCGACGAGGTCGGTGACGTACATCGTGTCGGGGTATGCCGGGTCCTTGACCCCGGTCGACGCCCACAGCGGCCGTTGGGGGCGTGCCCCCAGCGCGGCGAGCGTCTCCCAGCGCGGCGTCCCGAAGACCTCCTCGTAGGCCTGGTAGGCGAGGCGGGCGTTGGCGATCCCGGCCTGGCCACGCAGCTGCGCCGCCGCGGGGGTCCCGATGGCGTCGAGCCGCCCGTCCACCTCGGTGTCGACCCGGCTGACGAAGAAGGACGCCACCGAGTGGATGCGGGCCAGGTCGTGGCCGGCGCCCCTGGCCTGCTCGAGCCCGGCCAGGAAGGCGCCCATGACGGCCCGGTAGCGGTCGAGCGAGAAGATCAGGGTCACGTTGACGCTGATGCCCTGGCTCAATACCTCGGTGATCGCCGGCAGGCCCTCGACGGTGGCGGGGATCTTGATGAACACGTTGGGCCGGTCGACGGCGCGCGCGAGCGCCACGGCCTGCTCCACGGTCGCGTCGGTCTCGTGGGCGAGCCGAGGGTCGACCTCGATGGAGACCCGTCCGTCGACGCCGTCGGTGGCGTCGTGGACGGGTCTGAGCACGTCACAGGCGTCGCGGACGTCGTCGGTGGTCATGGCGAAGACCGCCTCGTCGAGGCTGGCTCCGGCCGCGGCCAGCTCGCGGAGCTGGTCGTCATAGGCGCTGCCCGACGACATCGCGGACTGGAAGATCGACGGGTTCGTGGTCACGCCCACGACGCCCTTGCTGTCCATGAGCTCGCGGAGGTTGCCGGTGGTGAGCCGCTCGCGGCTGAGGTCGTCGAGCCAGATGGAGACGCCGGCGTCGGCGAGGGCCTGCAGGGCTGGGTTGTCAGTCATGGGGTCTCACTTCCCGGTGGTGGTGGTAGCCGCCGCGAGCGACCCCTTGGCGGCCTTGACGACCGCTGCGGGGGTGAAGCCGAACTCGCGGAAGAGGATCTCGCCGGAGGCCGACGCGCCGAAGTGCTCGAGGCTGACGCAGCGTCCGGCGTCGCCGACGACCTCGCGCCAGCCCTGGGCCACCCCGGCCTCGACGCTGACCCGGGCCCGGACCGGCGGTGGCAGGACCTTCTCGCGGTAGGACCGCGGCTGATCGTCGAACCACTCACGGCAGGGCATGGACACGACGCGGGTCCGGGTGCCGTCCCTCTCCAGCGCCTCGCGGGCGGCCAGGGCGACCGGGACCTCCGATCCGGTGGCCACGAGGATGACGTCGGGGACCTCCTTGCCGGAGGAGCCGCCGTCGATGAGGACGTAGCCGCCCTTGGCCACGCCGGCCGCCGACGCGTGCCGCTTGCGGTCGATGACGGGCAGGTTCTGCCGGCTGAGCGCCAGAGCCGCGGGCCTGGCTCGGGTGAGGACGGCGCCCCAGGCGGCCGAGGTCTCGTTGGCGTCGGCCGGCCGGACCACGGACAGCCCCGGAATGGCGCGCAGCGCGGCCAGGTGCTCGACCGGCTGGTGGGTCGGGCCGTCCTCGCCCAGGCCGATCGAGTCGTGCGTCCAGACGTAGACCACAGGCAGCTTCATCAGCGCCGCGAGCCGCACCGAGGGGCGCATGTAGTCGCTGAACACCAGGAACGTCGCCCCGTAGGGACGGGTGCCGCCGTGCAGGGCGATCCCGTTGAGGATCGCTCCCATCGCGTGCTCGCGGATGCCGAAGTGCAGGATGCGGCCGTACGGGTCGCCCTGCCCCCACTGCCGGGTCGTCACGTGCGCCGGCAGGAAGGAGGG
>CAYPYK010000114.1:0-9858 GCA_964414665.1 uncultured Intrasporangiaceae bacterium
GCGGAAGAAGGTCCGCCCCCGCAGCCGGTAGTTGAGCAGGTGGGCGATGCCGAGCGCCATGCACAGCTGCGGGACGGTCGAGATGATCCCGATGGTGATCGTGTTGCGGAACGCGTTCCAGAAGAACTCGTTGGTGAAGAGGTTCTGGTAGTTGCCGAGGCCGAGCCACGTCATCTTGTCGTAGGTGGACAGCCGCACGTCGTGCAGCGACACCCAGGCCGTGTCGAGCCAGGGGTAGATGCTGAAGGCGGCGAAGACGACGAAGAAGGGCAGGACGTAGGCGTAGCCCATCCTGCTGCCCGGCAGCCGGTGGGACCGACGCCGGCGGGGGGGCGTGCCGCCGCCGGTCGGGTCGGTGGTCTCCCCCGCGGGGCTCGGGCGCAAGGACGCTGCGGTCATGGAGTCTCCTTGGCTGGGCAACGTGTCCTCATGCGTATGGGGCGCCGGCCGGTCCCTCGACGGCCGGCGCCCCGCCGCATCGCCTAGCCGGTGATCTGCTTGATCGCCGCGAGCGCGTCGGAGTATGCCTGGTCCGGAGCCGTGCCCTTGGTCTCGATGTTCGTCAGCTGGGTGGTGAAGGCCTGCTGGATCTGAGTGTCGTACAGCCCGATCGGCGGGATCTTCATCTTCTCAGCGATGCCGCCGAAGATCTGGCCCACCGGCGCGTCACTGAAGTAGGCGCTGGTTGCGCTCGCGACGGCCGGGTCGGCCGCGGCCTGGCTGTTGGACGGGAAGTGACCGCCCTGCTTGGCCGAGGTCCACATCGTGACCTGCTGGTCCTTCGCCGAGAGCCACTCGACGAGGGCGATCGCGGCAGCCTGGTTCTTGGCGGCCGTCGGGACGCCGAGCCACGAGCCGCCCCAGTTCGTCGCTCCACCGGGGAGCACGGGAGCGACGTCCCACTTACCGGCATACGCGTCGCCGGCCTGGCCCTGGATGTAGCCCATCATCCACGTCGGGCAGGCGAGCGCGGCGAAGCTGCCGCTCGAGAACGCCTTGTTCCAGGACGGGGAGAACTGCTCGAGACCGGCGGTGATCTTGTCCTGGGCGGCGGTCGTCGCGTAGGCCCAGGCGCTCTTCACGCCATCACTGCTCTCGACCGCGGACTGACCGGAGGCGTCCGCGTAGGCCTGGCTGCCCTGGTAGACGGCGGTCGAGAAGATGCTGGCCGCGCTGTCGACGAAGTGCGAGCCCGCCTGCTTGGAGCTCGAGGCCTCGTACTGCTTGCCGAACGCGATGAAGTCGTCCCAGGTCGCCCACTTCGTGGCGAGGGTCGCCCCGTCGGACGGCAGGCCGGCCTTGTCGAGGAGGTCCTTGCGGTAGCAGATGGCCTCCGGACCGATGTCGGTGCCGAGGCCGACCGTCGTGGAGCCGTCGACCGAGCTGGCCTGGCCCCACTTCCACGGGAAGAACTCGGCCTTGTCGGCCGCCGCGTTCGGGACGGAGTTCCAGTTGACGAACTGCTTCGCGTGGTTCTGGACGACGTCCGCGACGAACCCGATCTCGATGGCCTGGACGTCATCGAGACCGCCGCCCGAGGCGAGGCGGGTCTTCAGCCGGGTCCAGTAGTCCGCCGACTGCTCGACGACGTCCTCGGTGACGGTGATGTTGGGGCACGTCTTCTTGTACTCGTCCCACAGCCCGTTCTCCTTGAACCCGAAGGTCCCGAACAGGCCCACGGTCAGCGTGGTGGGCTGGTCGGTCCCGCACGGACCGCTCCCGGCCTGCGGGCTGCCCGACCCCGAGCTCGAGCTCGAGCCACACCCCGAGAGCAGCAAGGCGGCCGCGGCCACGGCCGCCGACGACGACACCGCCACCCGGCGGCCCATAGACGTTCGACGCATCGGTCCTCCTTGACCAGGCGGAGCGCCGACCCCGTGGGACCGAGATCGTGAGAGCGCTCTCACGAGCACAGAGTGGCGCACCGGGGCCGCCCTGTCAACCGTTGGAGACGATCCGGTGGCGCACGGAACAGTGGTGCACGCAACGCCGGACCGCCCGCGCGCCTGCGGCCCGGGTCAGGCCGAGCGGCGGCGGACGAGCTCGACGGGCAGCACGGTCACCGACGGCGGCGCACCGCCGCCTATCCTGGCCAGGAGGAGCCGGCTCATCTCGGCCCCCAGCTCGGAGATCGGCTGCCGCACGGTGGTCAGCGGCGGGTCCTGCTCGCCCGCCCCCGGGATGTCGTCGAAACCGACGACGGCGACGTCGTCGGGCACCGTGCGCCCGGTGGCCCGGATCGCCCGGATCGCCCCGATCGCAACGAGATCCGACGCCGCGAACACGCCGTCGACGTCGGGGCGGCGCTCGAGCAGGGCGGCCATCGCGTCGTGGCCGCTGGCGGAGGTGAACAGGCTCTCCACGACGAGATCCTCGTCGACGGCACACCCGGCCGCGGCCATCGCCTCGCGATACCCCCTGAGCCGGTCCTGGCCGGCGCTCATGTCCAGCGGTCCGGTGAGGGTCGCGATGGTCCCGCGCCCCGACCCGACGAGGTACGCCGTGGCCAGCCGGCCCCCTTCGACGTTGTCGGCGTCGACGAAGTGCAGCCCGTCCGGGCGCCCGGGCGGCCGACCGCTGAGGACCACCGGCACCCCCGCGGCCTCGAGCTGCTGCGGCAGGTCGTTGCTGCTGTGCAGGGAGAGCAGCAGGACCCCGTCGACGTGTCCGCCCGCGGCGTACGACACGAACCGGGCTCGGTCCTCGAGCCGTGACATCACCGTGAAGACGAGCTGGAGCCCGGCCTCGGCCACCGCCTCGTGGGCGCTGCGGAGCATTCCCAGGAAGAACGGGTCTGCGAAGACCCGCTCCTCGGTCTCGTCGATGACGAACGCGACCGAGTCGCTCTTGCCGGTGACCAGAGAGCGCGCAGCATGGTTGGGGGAGTAGTGGATCGCCCGTGCCGCAGCCGCCACCTGCTCTCGCGCACTGTCGCTGACGTTGCTCGCCCCGCGCAGGACACGACTCGCCGTGGCCCGGGAGACGCCCGCGCGGGCAGCCACCTCCTCGAGGGTGGGCGCGCTGCGCGGCCCCTTCGACGACGGGCTCGGTGTCACCGGGGCAGTGTGGCACGACCGAGGCACGCTACGGAGCGCCGACCGCCCGCCCGGGCCGGCGCGGGCCCGACCTCCACCCGCGCCGGGTGACCGTAGCGGCGGCCACCCGGGCCGTCGTCGGCCAGAACGCCGCGAGGACCGCCAGGCCCGCCCACACCAGGTGGATGGCCGCCACCGAGCCGGGGTTGCGGTACCACCACAGCGAGACGCCGCTGCTCAGCTCGATGCGCCGGCTGTAGTCGACGACGAACGGCTGCCACAGGGCCACCGCCGTCACCAGCGCCGTCCACGGCACGCGCGAGCGCCGCCCGAACAGGTCGAGCACCAGGGCTGCCAGCACCGCGCCCGCGGCGTAGTAGGCGATGTCCTGCGGGTCCAGGACGAGCCGTACCGCCACCCCGGCCAGGAGCGCACCCGGCCACGACCGGCGCCATACGGCCATCAGGGCGACCAGCGGGGCGCCGGCGAGCTGGGCGAGCCGGTCCCACGCCGGCAGGTAGGTCCCGTGGTAGCCGAGCCACCACATGACCGAGGAGTCCGCGACCCGGACCTGGGGGTGCAGCGCCGACAGGGTCCCCGGGTCGGCCATCAGGAACGGCAGCCACGCCACGGCGGTGCCGACCAGGGCATAGGCCACCGCGCGCCAGCGCACCCGGGTCGGCAGCAGGAGCAGAAGCGGCAGGGCGATGACGGCCCACGGCTTGGCGGCGCAGGCCCCGGCGAGGGCGAGTCCCGCGAGCGCCGGGTGTCCGCGCCCCTGCCGAGTACCCCACAGCCCCACCGTGATGAGCACCAGAGCGAGGACGTCGTCTAGGTGGGTCCACCGCACCGCGAGGACTGTCCAGGCCGGCGCGAGCACGAGCCCTCCGAGCAGGACCCGCCAGGCCCGCCCGGCCGGAGGCAGGAGCCAGGCGAGCAGGCCCACGACGACCCCGAGCCCGAGGACCATGACGAGCTGGGCCAGGCCCAGCGCGTGCGAGCCGGCGACCGCCCCGATCGCTGAGGCCACGAGGAACGCCAGCGGCCCGATCTGCAGGGTGGGGTGCTGGGCGTAGACGTGCAGGCCCGAGCCGGCGAGCATGCCGTCCGCGCCGTCGCGGAAGAAGTGCCAGGAGATCCCGGACGGATGCGCCTGGCCGTGGACCCACCAGGCCGTCCACGCCACGACGGCGACCCCGGCGATCGCGTCGGCGGGTGCGGGGCGCCGGGCGCGCGCAGCCCTGCTGGGACCGGTGCCGGGATCCATGGACGGAGCGTATGCCGTGTGCCCAGCGGCACGCTGGGAGGACCAGGCGTCGGCGCGGGGTTGCCAGGGGGTGAGCGTCGCACCCAGCCGGAGGCGTCGAGGGAGACCGACCGGGTCGCCCTCCGGCGAGGAGTCACCGTCATCGAGTGACCTCGGCCACGGCCCCGCCGTCGGGTCGGCGGCCCGCAGTTCGGTCCTGCGGGCCGCCGTGACAGGATGGCCGCGGGCAGGAGAACGCCCGACGAAAGGAACGACATCATGATCGTGGCCGTAACCCTTGCCGGAGACCAGGTGGGCCGCGGCGTGGGCCGCGCCGACACGGTGGCCATCGCCACCGTCGAGAACGGCGAGATCGCCGACTGGACGGTGCACGAGGTGGGCTGGGACGCCCTCCACGATGCCGAGGGCGAGGGTGCGCACCACGCGCGCATCGTCCGGTTCGTCCGGGACAACGGCGTCTCCGCCTTCGTCGCCGGCGGTGCCGGCGCGGGCATGCGCACCACCATGGAGAAGCTCGGGGTCACCGTCATGACGGCCGGAGGGGACGCCCGGGCGGCCGCGCTGGCCGCCGCCGGCTGACGACGGGTCAGCCGGAGCCGACCGCCGTCACCGAGGCCGCGCGACCGCGGCCTCAGCCCGCGCTCTGACCGAGCGAGGTGAGCAGCTCGGTGAACCAGGGCACCGAGACGTCGAACTTCTTGCCGCCGGCGATCCGCGGGAACGCGATGGCCGTGAGCGCGTCGCCCGCCTCCTCGTCCTGCCCGATGACGCCGGACTCGCCACGCATCGCGCACTCGACCGCGAGGTCGGTGCAGTTCTTGATCAGGGCCAGGTCCTCCTCGTTCGCGGCCGCCGAGCGGGAGAAGTAGCCGCTCTTCTGCACCATGTGCTTCTCGGCCCCGAGCTTCGCGGAGAACTGCTTGGCGAACCAGGCGCCGGGGTTGACCTTGTCGAGCTGCACGTGGCCGAACGGGTCCATGGGGACCTCCTGGCCCGAGGCCTGCAGCTGCTCGATGATCTCGGCGACCCCGGCGCCCTCGGAGAGGAAGATGTTGACGCAGCCGAGCTCGTCCATGACCGCCCGGAGACGCTCCGCCTCGGCGTCGATGTCGATGCGCTGCTCCGGGACGAACACGGCGTGGACATCCCACTGGCGCGGGTCGTTGCCGATGCCCGGCACCCACTCCTGCTCCCCGACCCACGCGTGGTAGCGCCGGGCGGTCTCGGCGGTCAGCCACCCGCAGTTGCGGCCCATCACCTCGTGGACGATGAGCATCCGCGGGTTCGAGGAGTGCTCGGCGATGATGTTCTGGGCGTACCGCGAACCCTGCTCGGCGGCGGTCCACGCGCCCAGGCTCTGCCGGATCGGGATGACGTCGTTGTCGACGGTCTTGGGGAGACCGACGACGGTGAGCTCGTAGTCGTGCTCGTGTAGGTATGCCGCGAGGTCGGCGGCCGTTGTGTTGGTGTCGTCCCCACCGATGGTGTGCAGGACGTCGACCCCGTCGGCGGTGAGCCGCTCGGCCGCGACGTGCAGAGGGTCCTGGCCCTCCTCGACGAGCCCGCGCCTGACGCAGTCCTTGACGTTGGTCAGCTTGACCCGACTGTTGCCGATCGGGGAGCCGCCGTAGCGATGCAGCAGGTGGGCGCCCGCGCGCACGTCCGGGGTGACCTCGAGGTAGCGACCCTGGAGCAGGCCGGCATACCCGTCGAGGTAGGCGATGATCCGCGCATCGGGTGCGACCTCGGAGTATCGCTCGATGAGGCCTCCGACCGCGGAGGACAGACACGGGGCGAGGCCCCCGGCGGTGAGCATGGCAACGGTGCGAACGGTCATGCCCTAACTCTGCCGCGTCCGGTCGCGGCACGCCAAGGCGGGCTCACCTGATGGTGATGACCGCGCCAGGCTTCTCCAGCGGAGCACGGTGAGCAGGCCGGCCGTCGACCGGGACACGCATCCGGCGGTCCCGCCCCCGAGGTCGACGTGCAGGAAGATCGCCGACCCCGTGACGGGAGTGCGCCGCTCGTCGTGGCCGATGACCTGGGCGTAGCTGTAGGCCGGCCGGTTGAGCAGCTCGGCCGAGGTCCACCGGCCGCCCACCGGCTTGCGCTGGTGGGTGTTGTAGAGCGACGAGCGCGGGTCGTCGACCCACACGTCGTAGCCGTCGACGACGAACCAGCCCATCCGCAGCCCCGGGTTGCCGTGGGCGCCGCCCCGGAGCGGGAGGGTCCCGGCCGGGGTCCTGAGGTCGCCCTCCACCTTGCTGTAGCTCACGCCGTTGCGGCCGACATGGCCGGCGTACGGGCCGTGGTCGAGCAGGTAGCAGGTGCCGGAGCGGTGGCAGGCGCGGGTGGCCGCGGACGACCCGGATGAGGTGACGAGGACGACCTGGGCGGCCGTGACCCCCGACGGGACGGCGCAGGTCGCGGTGGCGGGCTTCGGCGCGGGGACGGGCGCCCAGGGCTTGTCAGTGGTGGCGGGAGCCGCGGGCACGGCGCCGGGCCGGACGGACCGCGGCCACCGGCGGGCCCCACGACCGGTCGCGGCCCTCATCGCTCGAAGTGCTGGTAGTCCGGATGGCTCCACAGCCCGCCCCACGTGAACCCCTTCGCCGTGAAGGCCCGCACAGCCGCGCTCCCGCTCGAGCCGAACACCCCCGCCGCGGCGCCGCGCCGGTGCAGGACGTAGGTGCCCGGGTAGACCGTCCCGTTGTCGGCGACGTAGGGGTTCTCGACGTCGTTGACGTCGACGGCCCTGCCGTAGGCGTGGTTGCTGTAGACCCTGCTGGCCTCGGCGCCACCGACATACCGGCAGTTGAACGCGGAGGTGTTGTCGGCGGACATGGCGGCGTAGTCGTCGGCACCGGGCCCCTTGGGGTTGTGCCCCCACCGAGAGTCCATCGGGACCATCTGCCGGATCCGGAACCTCAGGTCGTAGAGCCGGGTGAACACCCTCGCCGTGGCCGCCGCGATCGAGGAGTGGACGACGAGCGCTCCTCGTGAGCGCTTGCCGTCGAAGCCCAGAAGTTGACCTGGACGTAGCTCAGCCGGGACCGGCCCACCGGGCAGCCCGAGGCCCACGAGTAGCCCACCATCCGCGCCCACTCGCCGGCCGGCACCGCGCTCACGACGGCGTTCGGCCCGGCGCCGACGGCGGGGGCGTTGGGGGGGAAGCGGACGGTCGGCTCGGCACCCGCCTTCGGCACCGGGGCGAGGGATGTGGTGGGCGGGTGCGTCGTGGTCGTCGGCGATGGGGAGGATCTCGTGCCCGACGGTGTCGAGGTCGTCGCCGGTGCGCTGCTCGTGGGGGAGGACGACGACGTCGGCGACGACGTCGGCATGGGCGTCGTGGGGGCACCCCCGCTGTCGGCGCCGCCACACCCGGCGGTGACGGCTGCCACGAGCGGCAGGAGGCAGGCGGCATACGCACGACGACGGTCCATCGTGCCCCACCGTGCCTCATCCGACGGGGCGCAGCCACCGCGCCGCGGTCGGCCGCTCCGCCTCGAGCCTCAGGGCTGTGGCGCCATCCCGGCGCGCTCGCGGGCCACGAGCTCGGCCGTCTGCAGCATGTTGAGGGCGGCGCCCTTGCGGAGGTTGTCACCGCAGATGAACACCTCGAGGGTGCGCGGGAAGTCGCTTGCCTGGCGCAGCCGCCCGGCGAACCGCGGGTCGGCCCCGACGATGTCGGACGGCGTCGGGAACTCTCCGCCCTCGGGGTCGTCGAGCAGGACGACGGCCGGGGTCTGGACGAGCGTGTCGCGGACCTGGCCGAGGTCGACGTCCCGCGCGAAGGTCGCGTGGATGCTCACCGAGTGCGTCGAGACGACCGGCACCCGCACGCAGGTGACGGCCACCTTGAGGCGCGGGATCTCGAGGATCTTGCGGACCTCGGCGCGCACCTTGACCTCCTCGGTGGTCCACCCCCCACCCGCGTGGCTGCCGACGAACGGGAGGATGTTGAGCGCGAGGGGACCCGGGAAGGGCGAGGGCCCGAGCTCGTGCTCGACGAGTCGCCGGACGTCACCGGGGCGCTGGCCGAGCTGGCGGTCGCCGGCGACGAGCTCGAGCTCGTCGTAGAGCCGGTTGATACCGCTGCGGCCGAGGCCGGACGCCGACTGGAACGTCGTCACGACGAGCTCGGTGAGCTCCCACCCGGTGTGCAGCACGCCGAGGACGTCGATCATCGTCGTCACCGTGGCGCCGGGGTTCGCGATGATCCCGCGGGGCCGGTCGAGAACCCGGCGCGGGTTGACCTCGGGGACGACCAGCGGGACCTCGGGGTCGAGCCGGAACGTCGGGCTGTTGTCGATGACGACGACGCCCCGGCCGGCAGCCAGCGTCACCCACCGGGCAGCGATCTGCGGTGGGATGTCGAACAGGGCCACGTCGACCCCGTCGAAGAACTCCGGTCGCAGCGGCTCGACGGTGATCTCCTGGTGGCCCAGGCGGCATACCGTCCCGGCCTCGTCGTCGGCGGCGGCGAGGCGCACGGCGCCCCACAGCTGCTCGCGCATGGCGAGCACCTCGCAGACGACCTGGCCGACCGCGCCCGTGGCGCCGACCACGGCCAGGGTCGGCTTGATGCCGGTCGTGTCGCTCGTGTCGGCGCAGGTCAGCGGGATCAGCGCCCGGTACCCGCGTAGACGACGGCCTCGCCCTCGCTGGAGTCCAGCCCGAACGCCGTGTGCACCGCGCGGACCGCTTCGTCGAGGAGCGCCGCGCGGGTGATCACCGAGATCCGGATCTCGGACGTCGAGATCATCTCGATGTTGACCTCGCTGTCGGCCAGCGCTCGGAAGAAGGTCGCCGAGACGCCCGGGTTGGACCGCATCCCCGCCCCGACGAGGGAGAGCTTGCCGATCTGGTCGTCATAGAGGAGGGTCACGAACCCGACCGTCCCCTGCACCCGCTGAAGCGCCTCCAGCGCCGACTGGCCGTCGGCCTTGGGCAGCGTGAAGGAGATATCGGTGAGGCCGGTGTCGGTGGCCGAGACGTTCTGGACGATCATGTCGAGGTTGATCTGGGCCTCGGCCAGGGCGGTGAAGATGTCAGCCGCCTTGCCGGTGATGTCGGGGACGCCGACGACGGTGATCTTGGCCTCGGTGCGGTCGTGGGCGACCCCGGCGATGATCGGCTCTTCCACAACGGCTCCTTCGGGGACGGGGTGGTCGGTGACGAGGGTGCCCTCCCTGGACGTGAAGGAGGAGCGCACATGGATGGGGATGTCGAAGCGGCGCGCGTACTCGACGCTGCGCAGGTGGAGCACCTTGGACCCGCTCGCGGCGAGCTCGAGCATCTCCTCGTTGGAGATGCGGTCGATCTTGTGCGCGGTCGGGACGATCCGCGGGTCGGCGGTGAACACCCCGTCGACGTCGGTGTAGATCTCGCACACGCTGGCGCCGAGGGCCGCCGCCAGGGCGACCGCCGTCGTGTCGGTGCCGCCGCGCCCGAGGGTGGTGATCTCCTTGGTGTCCGCGCTGACGCCCTGGAACCCGGCCACGATGACGATGTGCCCGTCGCCGAGGGCCTTGGTGATCCGGCCCGGCGTGACGT
>CAYPYK010000115.1:0-2316 GCA_964414665.1 uncultured Intrasporangiaceae bacterium
CCGGCCGCTGCGGCCTGGGGCGCGAACGTGGCGCCGTGCGCGCGGGCGCCCGGGAGGGCGGCATACAGGTCGCCCGGCTGCACGGCGCGGGAGTCCAGCGTCACCCCCGTCACGATGCGCCCGTCGGCGGACGGGTCCCCGGAGGGCACCGTCCCGACGAGCCTGGCGAGGTCGCCGAGCAGGGGGCCGGGGGCCGCCGCCGGACGAGGTACGGGCACGTCGGCAGAGACTACCGGGCCGAGCCGCCGGACCCGTCCCGCAGGGTGTGCGGGTCGGCCGCCGCCTTGGCCGCGCTGACGTGGAGGGCGACCTTCTGCGGCGTGGTCCCCGTCGGGGGCACCTTGAGCGCCTGGAGGGCGTAGGTCATGACGTCGTGGAAGACCGGCGCCGCGACCGTCCCGCCGTAGTAGCCACGGATCGGACGCTGCAGGATGACCGCCACGACGATCTGCGGGTTGTCGGCGGGGGCGTACCCGATGAAGCTCGCCGTCTTGCCGCGGTACCGCTTGACCGTGGGGTCGAAGCGGTCCGCGGTCCCGGTCTTGCCGGCGACCCGGTAGCCCTGGATGCGGGCCTGGGGGGCGGTGCCCTGGGTGCTGACGACGCCCTCGAGCATCCTGCTCAGCTCGGTGGCGACCTTGGTGGACACCACGCGGGTGCCCGCAGTCTGGGGAGCGGCCTGGTACGTCCCGTCGGTCCCCTCGGTCCCGGCGACGAGCCGCGGTGGCACCCGCACGCCCCCGTTGGCGATGGTCTGGAAGACCGAGGCCACCTGGATCGCCGTCACCGACAGCCCCTGGCCGAAGGCGACGGTGTCGCGCTGGGTGCCACTCCACGTCTGCGAGGGGGCCAGCAGGCCGGCGGCCTCGCCGGGGAACCCGATCCCCGAGGTGGAGCCGAGGCCGAACTTGCGGAAGTACGACTCCAGCGTCGTGGGCCGCATCGTCTCGCCCATCAGGATGGCGCCCAGGTTGCTCGACTGGGCGAGCGCCCCGGCCACGGTGCGGTACTCCGTCCCGTGGGGCTCTGCGTCGTGGAACCACGTGTCGTAGCGGTGCAGCTGGCCGGGGATCACCACGGGAGTCGTGGGCGTGACGTTCCCCTCCTGCATCGCGGCCGCGACCGTCATGATCTTTCCGGTCGACCCCGGCTCGAAGACGTCGTTGAAGGCCAGGTTGGCCAGGCTTCCGGTGGCCTTGGCGAGGTTGTTGGGGTCGAAGCTCGGGTAGGACGCCAGGGCGAGGAGCCTGCCGGTCCTGACGTCCATCGCGACGACCGTTCCCGACAGCGCCCGGGTCTGCCTGACCTTGGCGGCCAGGGCGTTCTGCGCGTACCACTGCAGGTTGGAGTTGATGGTCAACGTGACATCCCGGCCGTTCTTCGCCGGGGTGATCTCCTGGACGCCGGCCGGGATGACGGTGCCGTCGGCGGCGGCCTCGTAGGCCGCGCTGCCGGGAGTGCCCCTGAGGATCGGGTCGAGCATCTGCTCGACCCCGCCACCGGGGCTCCCGTCGTCGAGGGTGAAGCCGACCAGGGAGGCGGTGGTCGCGCCCTGGGGGTAGATCCGGTCGGTCGCGGCCACCGTGCGGTCGCGGTAGATGCCGGGGATGTGCAAGGCCTCGATCTTGTTCCACGTGTCGTCGGTGACGTTGTGGTCGAGGTAGCGGTACTGCACGGTGCCCGTGAGGAGGGGCCGCAGGGCGTCGGGCGTCGTGTCGAGCAGGGGGGCGAGCTTGGCCGTGGCCGCGGCGATGGCCGACGGGGCCGTGCTGTCGTCGCAGGTGTCGGAGTGGGTGCCATACGTACAGACGGCGGTCTGGTCGGCGAAGACGGTCTCCCGGATGACGCTCGAGGCGAGGACCACGCCGTCGGAGGAGCGGATCACCCCGCGCATCGCCGGGATGGTCTCCGTTGCCCGCCGCTGCTTGAGGGCCTGTGCGGCGACCGCGGAGGAGTCCAGGCCCTGCAGCCGGACGAGCTGGGCACCGAAGATGCTGAAGACGAACAGGACCGCGACGGTCATCGTCCGCATCCGGCGCCGGGGGTTCCCGACCCGGGACGGTCGGGAGGTGGGGCCCCGCCGCGGGCCCTGGCGCGGCGGCCGGGACGTCGTCGCTCGGGAGGCGGCAGCGCGCCCGGAGGCCGGTGCAGGCGACGTGCGCCCGGCCGGGCGGGGGCGAGCGGAGGACCCGGGGCGGCGGCCTGCTCCACCGGTGGAGCGACCGGCGCCCGTGCGCCGCGGGGTCCCTCCGCGCGCTCTCCCGGCCATCGTCAGCCCCCCTGTCCCGGTGTGGTCGTCGTCTTCTTCGCCGGCGC
>CAYPYK010000115.1:2416-9801 GCA_964414665.1 uncultured Intrasporangiaceae bacterium
CCGGCCATCGTCAGCCCCCCTGTCCCGGTGTGGTCGTCGTCTTCTTCGCCGGCGCGTTCGGGGCGGTCGTCCTCGTCGGCTTCGTCGTCGGCTTCGTCACCGGCTTCGTCGTCGCCGGCCTCGGGGTCGGCTTCGTCGTCGTCGGCTTCGGGGTCGTCGCCGTCGGGCCCGGCGTGCCCGTCGCGACGGAGAAGGTCCCCTGACGGGTGGCCGGGGTGGCGTGCCCGAGGATCCTGCCGTCGCTGAGCCGCAGGAACGCCGCCGACGAGGAGGGCACCATGCCGAGGGCGAGCGCCCGCCTGGCCAGCTCGGCCGGAGCGCTCTGCGCATCGACGTCGTGGGCGAGGGACTCCTGGGTGTCGGCGAGGGCGTTGGTGCGGGCCTGTAGCCGGTCCAGCTCGAAGGACCCCTTGGCCATCTCGGTGTTGAGCAGCAGGACCGCGATGAGCCCACCGAAGAGCAACAGCGTGCAGAGAGCGACGAACGCGGACTGGCCGCGTCGCGGCGGCGCGGCGCTGATGACCTGGAGCGACCGGGCCGGCCGCCGGGTCGGCGACCCGCCGCGCTGAGCGGCGCGGGCGGTGGCGGTCTGCTGGCTCATCGGCGCTCCCCCTGGGTGTCGCGGACCCGCTCGGCGGCCCGGAACCGGGCCGACGCCGATCGGGGGTTGTCGTGCTGCTCCTGCTCGTTCGGAACCTCCGCGCCTCGGGTGAGCAGCCGCAGGTATGCCGCAAGCTCGGGCAGCGGGACCGGCAGCCCGGGCGGGGTCCGGTCGGTCGCGCCGGCGGCCAGCACCGTCTTGGTGATGCGGTCCTCGAGGGAGTGGTAGGACAACACGGCGACCCTCCCGCCAACGGCGAGCACGCGGACCGCGGCCGGCAGCGCTCGCTCCCAGGCCGACAGCTCGCCGTTGACCTCGATCCGCAGGGCCTGGAACGTCCGCTTCGCCGGGTGGCCCCCACTGCGCTGCGACGCCGCGGGGACGACGTCGCGCAGCAGGTCGACCAGCCGGGCCGAGGTCGTGAACGGCTCCCGCGCCCGCTCGCGCACGACGGCGGCGGCGATGCCGCGGGCGAAGCGCTCCTCGCCGTAGGCGCGCAGGATCCGGGTGAGGTCGTCCACGGCATACGTGTTGAGGATGTCGGCCGCGGTCGGGCCGTCCTGCTGGTTCATCCGCATGTCGAGCGGTGCGTCCAGGGCGTAGGCGAAGCCTCGCCCGCCCTCGTCGAGCTGCAGCGAGGACACCCCGAGGTCGAACAGGACGCCCTGCACCCGCTCGATGCGCAGTGAGGCGAGGACCTCGGGCAGCTCGTCGTAGACCGCATGCACGGCCCGGAACCGGGCGCCGAACCCGGCGAGTCGCTCACCGGCGAGCGCCAGGGCCTGCGGGTCCCGGTCGATGCCGACGACGTGCGCGCCCGGGCATCGGCGCAACAACGCCTCCGCGTGGCCTCCCATCCCCAGCGTCGCGTCGACGCACACGGCCCCCGGCCCCTCCAGCGCCGGGGCCAGGATCTCGACCACCCGGTCGCGCAGCACGGGGACGTGCCGTGCGGCGGCCGGTCCTCGGGTCGGCATCGGGTGCTCCTGGTGGTGGCGGGTGGTGGCGGCGGGTGGTCGCGGTGGTGGCGGGTGGTCGCGGTGGTGGCGGGTGGTCGCGGTGGTGGGGTTGCCGCGCTCCGGGCCGGGGCGGGCCCCTGTCGACCGGTCCCCATCCGATCGGGCCCGGCACGGGGGAAGTCGTGTCGGGGTTCCGATGCGGCTGGAGGCCGGAGGTCAGGGACCCGCGGGCGGTACTCGTCGGTGCTGACGTGGTCGGTGGGCGGTCGGTGGACAACGGTGGCGGCGGGTCACATCAGGCCTGGGACGACCTCCTCGGACTGGTCGGAGTAGGCCTGCTCGGTGCTGGCCAGGTAGTCGGTCCACGCGGTCGTGTCCCATACCTCGATGCGGGACCCGGCGCCGATGACCGTGCAGTCCCTGGTGAGCCCGGCGTACTGCCGCAGCGGGACGGGGATGGTCACCCGCCCCTGCTTGTCGGGGATCTCGTCGGAGGCGCCGGAGAGGAAGACGCGCATGAAGTCGCGGACCTGGCGGCTGGTCGTCGGAGCCTGCCGCATCGCGTCGGTCACCGCGACGAACTCGTCCATCGGGAACACGTACAGGCAGCGCTCCTGGCCCCGGGTGACGACGAGCCCGCCGGCCAGCCTCTCCCGGAACTTGGCCGGCAGGAACAGCCGGCCCTTGTCGTCGAGGCGAGGCGTGTGGGTGCCGAGGAACACCGGCCTCACCTCCGTTCGCTCGCCCCCCGGATGCGGCACCGCGCTCCGGATTCCACCACTTTACTCCACTTGTGACCACGAATGTCGCGACCCGGACCGAATTCGACCTCTTGGTCCACAATCTATACAGGTCAGAGAGGTGGTGCGAAGTGGGGGACGCTGTACCCACGCGTGCCGTTCGCGACCGAAGACCGCCCCCGATGGGCCCCGATGACGGCCGAACCGGGGTGCCGCGACCTCCCCCGGGGACGGACGCCACAAGAGGTCGCGACCGTGGCTACCCGCCGTGGGGAGAAGTGGGGCAAGATCGAAGACCAGGACCATCGAAGGGGGCCGAGACCCGTGGCAGGTCAGGAACAGCAGCAGGGCGCACCGGCCCGGACCGGGCCGGGCGCCGAGGACCGGATCGGACGGGGGGCGGCGCTGGACCAGGTCCTCCAGGTCAGCGCCTCGCTGGCCCGGGCGATGAACTCCGTCATCGAGGGCAAGTCGGCCGTCGTGCAGATGGCCATCACGACCCTCCTGGCCGAGGGACACCTGCTCATCGAGGACGTCCCCGGCGTCGGCAAGACGATGCTCGCCAAGACCCTGGCCCGCTCGATCGACGCCTCGGTCCGCCGGATCCAGTTCACGCCAGACCTGCTGCCGAGCGACATCACCGGGGTCAGCGTGTTCAACCAGGACGTGCGGGCCTTCGAGTTCCGCCCGGGCGCGATCTTCGCCAACGTCGTCGTCGGCGACGAGATCAACCGGGCCTCGCCCAAGACCCAGTCGGCGCTGCTGGAGTCGATGGAGGAGACCCAGGTGACGGTCGACGGGACGACATACTCCCTGCCGTCGCCGTTCATGGTGCTGGCGACCCAGAACCCCATCGAGATGGAGGGGACCTACCCGCTCCCCGAGGCCCAGCGCGACCGGTTCATGGCGCGGATCTCGATGGGCTACCCGGCCACGTCCAGCGAGATGGACCTGCTCGACCGGCACAGCGGCGCCAGCCCGCTCGACACCCTTCAGCCGGTCACCGACGCCGCGGCGGTGGGCGCGATGATCGCGGCCGTCCGTTCGGTGTATGCCGCACCGGCACTCAAGCAGTACATCGTCGACCTCGCCCAGGCGACCCGGACCAGCGCGGCACTGCGGCTGGGGGTGTCGCCTCGCGGGAGCATCCACCTGCTCCGCGCCGCACGCGCCCACGCGGCGATCGCCGGGCGCGACCACGTCCTGCCCGACGACGTCCAGGCCATCGCGGTGCCGGTGCTGGCCCACCGGCTCATCGCGACCGGCGAGACCCAGCTCGCGCGGCGCTCGACCGCCGACGTCCTCTCCGACCTCATCCAGCGGGTCCGCGTCCCCCCGCCGTCGCGGTGACCGCGTCCCGGCGGTAGCCATGCGTGCGCTGCGCGACTCCCTCACCACCCGTGGTCTGGCCTTCCTCTCCGCGGGGGGCGTGTTGCTGCTCGCCGGCGTCGGCCTCGGGCACCCAGACCCGACCCGGATCGGGCTGCTCCTGCTCGCCCTGCCGCTCGCGAGCACGCTGTTGGGTGCTCGCCACGACCTGGGGCTCGAGGTGAGCCGGACGGCCAACCCGAGCCGGGTCCGGATCGACGAGCCCGCCCACGTCACCGTGACCATCCGCAACCCGGGGGGCACCCGGACGCCGCTCATCATGGGCGAGGAGCAGCTCGACTACGCCCTCGGCGACCGGCCGCGGTTCGTGTTGCCGTCGATGCACCCCGGTGAGCGGCGGGACGTCGCCTACACCGTCCGCTGCCACACCCGAGGGCGGCACCGCCTCGGCCCGCTGGGCGTGCGGGTCCGGGACCCCTTCGGCCTCACCTCCCGCAGCGCCCGGATGTCCGGCTACGGCACGATCATCGTGCTGCCCCGGATCCACCCGCTCTCGGGCGCCCGGGCCCTCGGTTCCGGCGTCGGCTCCGAGGGCACGGTCCCGCACATGATCGGCCTGCACGGCGAGGACGACCAGGCCATCCGCGAGTACCGCGACGGCGACGACCTGCGCCGCATCCACTGGCCCATGACGAGCCACACCGGCGAGCTCATGGTGCGCCAGGAGGACCGGCCGGCCCAGCGACGGGCCGTGATCCTGCTCGACACCAGGACCCATGCCCACTCCGGCGGGACGCGCCCGGCCTCGCTGGAGTGGGCGGTCACGATGTGCGCCTCCGTCGTGGCCCACCTCGTCCGGTCGGGGTATGCCGTCCACCTCCTGACGGCCGACCCGTCCCGGGACCTCGGGGTGGCCGAGGACGTCGACCTCGAGACGGCCCTGGACAGCCTCGCCCGCATCGAGCCCGGGCCCGACGAGGGCTACCGTTCGGTCCTGCACGCGGCGAGCACCGCCACGTCGCAGGGCGGCCTGGTGGTGGCGCTCATCGCCGGGCTCGACGACGACGCGGCCCGAGGCACGGCGTCGTTGCGCCAGCCGGGATCGACGGGCGTGGCGTTCGTCATCGACCAGACGGGCTTCGCGTCCTCGGGCCAGGCCGGCGGCCACGCGTCGCGCGCGGCCGCCACCACGGCGACGCTCCGCGCCACCGGGTGGTCCGCTCTCACCGTGACCGCCGGGACGACCCCTCCGGACGCCTGGTCGGCCGCCACGACATCGGCCCGGACGGCGGCCGCGCGATGAGCCGTGCCCGCCCCGCTGACGCCGCCCTGGCCGCCCTGGCGACGCTGACCGTCACGCTGCCCCTGACGACCCTGTTCGACTCCACGACCTGGGTGCGCCCGGCGATGGCGATGGTCCTCGTGGTCGCCGTGACCGGGATGGGCCTGCGCTCGTTCGCCGACTCGCCCTGGGTCGTGGGTGGCGGGCAGATCGTCACGGCCGCCGTCGGCGCGGGGCTGCTCTACGGACGCGGTCACCTGTATGCGAGCCTGCCCGGCCCGGAGACCGTCCTGGCGTTCAACAACCTGCTGCTCGAGGCGATGGACACGGTGCGGACCCATACGGCGCCGGCCCCGACGACCCGGGGAATCGTCCTCGGCCTCGGGCTGCTCGTCAGCCTGGTCGCCCTCGCGGTCGACGTCATGGCCGTCACCCTGCGTTCCCCCACGGTGGCGGGACTGCCGCTGCTGGGTGCCTACCTGGGGGTGGCGACGAACTCGGGGACGGGGCTCGCCATGCTCTACTTCGTCATCCCCGCCGCGGTGTGGGTAACGATGGTCGGCCGCCAGGGCGTCGTCACGATGCGCCGCTGGGCCACGGCCGTCACCCGCTCCGACGAGCCCCCGCGGCTCGCGGGGGACGCCGCCTTGGACTTCGCGTCCCTCGGACGGGTCCTCGGGGTCGGGGCGATCGCCGCCGCGGTGCTGCTCACCCCGCTCGTGCCCCACCTCCCGACGACCTTCCTCGCCGACGGCCTCGGCCGGTCCCCCAACTCCCGGGGCGGGGGCGGCGGCGGCATCCGGCTCAGCTCCACCGTCGACATCAGCAAGAACCTCGCCGACCGCACCACGAACCCGGTGTTGACGTACAACACCGGCGACGCCACGACGCCGCCGTTCCGGGTCGATGTGCTCAGTACCTATGTGGATGGGCAGTGGCAGCCGTCCGGCCGGCGCGCCTTCGTCACCGACAACCAGCAGCTTCCGCCGCTACTGGCCGACCCGAGCGTGCCGAGGTCGACCCAGCAGCTGCGGGTGACGGACAACCACATCGCTCCGCCCCAGCTCGCCGTCCCCGATCTGGCGACCCGGCTCTTTACCCGCCCCACGTGGTCCCTCGATGCCGAGGGCGCCGTACGGGTGAGCTCCCAGGTCTCGAACTACACGGTGCAGTACGCCGTCCTGGACCCCACCGCAAGCGACTTCGCCGGCGACGCGACCGGCCAGGTCCCCGACGTCGATCTCGTCGTGGACCAGGCCGCGCGGCCGGCCCTGCGCACCGCGCTCGACCAGATCGTCCCGCCGACGGCGACCGCCCTCGACGCGGCCCGCGACATCCAGGCCTACCTGCGCAGCAGCGCGTTCACCTACTCGCTCACCCTCGACGCCGCCCACATCGACGAGGACCCGCTCACCGCGTTCCTGCGGACCAAGCGGGGCTACTGCGTGCAGTTCGCGACGGCGATGGTGATGATGGCCCGTGCCGAGGGCATCCCGGCCCGCATGGCCATCGGCTTCCTTCCGGGCTCAGGGCAGGACGGCCACTTCACCGTCGTCGCCTCCGACTCCCACGCGTGGCCAGAGCTCTACTTCCCCCGCCTCGGCTGGGTGCGCTTCGAGCCGACCCCCGGCGGCCGCAGCGGCACCGCCCCCGACTACTCGCTCAACCCCGTCGACGTCGGTCCCCTCCCGACCGCGAGCAGCGGCTCGTCGGGCGCAGCGACCCCGACGCCGTCCAGCCGGGTCAACGACCCCGGCGGCCCCATCTTCGGAACCGGTACCACGACGGTCAGCCCGAGCTCGTGGTTCCGCGACCACCGCGAGCTGTTCGTCGGGCTGGGGCTGCTCGCCCTCCTCGCGCTGCTCCTGCCGCTCGGGGCCTGGCTGAGCCGGCGACGGCGACGACACCTGGCCCTGGACGCAGCAGCCCGCGCCGAGGTGGAGTGGCAGTCGCTCCTCGCCCGGCTCGGCGACGTCGGCATCGTTGCTCCCTCCGGCAGCACGCCACGGCAGGCCGGGCAGTTCGTCACGCACGCGGCATACCTCGGCGGCGAGAGCGAGCTGGCGCTCGGCCGCGTCGTCGGCACACTGGAGCGGGCGCGCTACTGCGCGCCCGGCGACACGCTGCCCGAGGTGGGCGCCGACGCACGGCTCGTATGGCGCACCGCCGCGCACACCCGCAGCCGCCAGTCGCGGATGCGGGCCGCTCTCGCGCCGTCCGAGGGTGTCCGGGCCTGGAGCGGCTGGGCCGAGGCCCTGCTCGCCCTGCCACGCTGGCTGAGCCACGTGGCGCGCCGGGTCTTCGGCGGCCGGGCCTCCCGGCACTAGCGCTTCAGGCGGCACGTCGGCGACCGGCCATCCTCGGCCGGTCCTACCCGCCGGAGCGCGGGTGCATCGCGTCCATGCCCGACTGCAGGGTCGCGCGGGACACCACGCCGGGCGCCAGCGGCACCCCCCGGTAGCTGAAGATCGACC
>CAYPYK010000116.1:0-9768 GCA_964414665.1 uncultured Intrasporangiaceae bacterium
AAGACGACGGCCTTCGGCGCGTTCATCTCGCTGCTGCCCGGAAAGGACGGACTGCTGCACATCTCCGAGGTCCGCAAGCTGGTCGGCGGCAAGCGGATCGACGCCGTGGAGGACGTCCTCGCGGTGGGCCAGAAGGTCCAGGTCGAGCTCAAGGAGATCGACCCTCGCGGCAAGCTCAGCCTCGCGGCGGTGCAGTCGGAGGGTGCCGAGAGCCCGGCTGAGCACGCTGAGCCGCACTCCGGCGGCGACGATGCCGGGAACGACGATGGGCACGGCGAGCACGGCGAGCACGGCGAGCACGGCGAGCGGCGGCCGCGCAGCCGTCGCCGGGGCCGTGGTCACGGCGAGGGCCGCGGCGAAGGGCAGTCGGCCCAGAGCGAGCCTGCCGACGCCTGAGCGGTGCTCACGGCACGTCCAGCGGGGCGGCATACCCACACCCGGGTTTGCCGCCCCGCTGCGACGGTGGCTGCGCCGGCCTGGTCCCAGGTGGCCTCGGACAGGGTCGCGGGGCGCAGGACGCCAGCGGGGCTGGAGGCCCGGTCGAGCCGGCATCCAGCCCCTCTGGCGATCGGGGAACGGTGGGGGTCAGGCGGTGCGCATCGACCCGGCAGCGTGCGTGGACGAGGCGACCATCCGCCGCGTCGTGCCCGGCATGACCCGCAGTGCTCCGCCGTCGTACTGCCAGCCAGAGGGGAGCTCGGTGGAGTACCCGCCGTGTGCGGCGAGCCAGGTGATGACGTAGGACAGGTCGCCGACGCCCTCGTTCTTGGCGCCGCCACTGTAGGCCTGGGTCTGGGCCATGAACGGGTAGCCGCTGGCGATGAAGAACTCGTACATGTCGAGAGCCGTGGAGTGCGTCTCGCCCTTGAAGGTCGTCTCGCTGGCGCCGGTGTGCCCGAACACCGTTGCGCCCGGCGCGGAGGCGTAGGCCGCTTCGACGATCTCCTTGGTGATGCTGAGGCTGTTCTTCGGCTGGGGCTCGAGGGTGACGTATGGGTGGCAGAACAGCGTCGTGTGGGTGTGCGCCCAGGTGCGCTGCATGAACGTGATGTCGTTCATCAGGGCCGCCCGGCGGGCCGTCTCGGTGGCCCCGGCGCTCAGCAGCCGCGAGTTGTTCGTGATCGTCGACCCGGTGATGGTGTCGTTGCCCATCGTCAGCATCGGCTCGGCCGAGATGGCGCCTGTGCCGGCGATGTTGACCTCACGGACGACGGGGTTGGTGTCGTATCTGGCCGCGAGGTGGGACATCAGCGCCTGCCAGCGCGCCTGGTAGGCGGTCGTCCACAACCGGCCGATGGTCGTGTCGACCCTTGCCTGGTGGTCGTAGAACGGGATCGGCGTGCCGCCGATCTCCTTGACGTAGTCGGGAGCCATCGTGCCGGCGAGGACGCGCAGCCGAACGGTGAGGCCCTTGCTCTGTGCCGAGCTGAGCTGACCGTCGATGACGCTGTCGATGTAGGCGCCCTGGCTGGTCTCGATCTGCTTCCAGTCCACGCTCACGACAACGGCGTTCACCCGGGCGCTGAGTGCGGCGGTATTCCCGGAGATGCCCCCGAGGCTCCGGCTGGCGTTGCCGAGGACATAGGGCTTCATGGTTCCGGTGTAGGCGACGTTCTGGATTCCGCTGTCGGGCACCGTATCCGCCGCCAGGTAGCTGTTCGATGGTCGCGCAGAGGCGGACGTGTCGCTCGCGACGGCATACCCGGAAAGCACGACGCAGCTCGCTGCAGCAAGTGCGGCGATGCGCCTGCCGTGCATGGTGGTCCTTCCTGGCGGGCAGGTCCCTGGCAAGGGGGTTCAGGAACCTTCTGGCACAACCCTTCCCAAGACGGGCCGATCCCGCATCCGCCGTTGGTGCCCAGAGAGCGCGATGGACGACTGAGACGCCCATCGACCGAACGGATGAGCAGGGAAGGCTTGTCTCTCACGCTGATCGGCGGTCCGAGGAAGGTCGGTGTCAGCCGGACCCGGCCCCGACGCGATGGTGGCGGCATCCCGAGGTGGGTATGCCGCCACCAGTCCTGGGCGGGCCGGGCAGGTTGGGCCGGGGGGCCGTCAGGGCATCAGGGCCGACCCGGCGGTCGTCGATGCCGTCATCGACCGCGACGTGTTGGGGAGGACCCTGAGGGCATCCGCGTCGTTCTGCCACCCCGAGGGCAGCTCGGTGGAGTAGGCGCCATGGGAGGCCAGCCAGGTGAGGACATAGGCGAGGTCGCCGACACCCTGGTTCTTCGCGCCACCGCTGTAGCTCTGGGTCTGGGCCATGAACGGGTAGTGCTTGGCGACGAAGAAGTTGTACAGCTTCAGCGCGTTGGCGTGCCGGGTGCCGTTGAACGTCGACTCAGAGGCGCCGGTGTGGCCGAAGACGGTCGCGCCCGGCTTGGCGTTGTACGCGGCCGTGATGATCTGCTCCGTGGTCGTCACGCTGCGCTTCGGGGACGGGCTGATCGTCACGTACGGGTGCGCGAAGAGCGTCGTGTGCGTATGGACCCAGACCCGCTGCATGAACCCGATGTCGTTCATCAACGCGGCCCGGCGGGCGGTCTCGGTGGCGCCGGCCGCGAGCAGCCGCGAGTTGTTGGTGATCGTCGAGCCGGGGAGCGTGTCGTTGCCCATCGTGAGCATCACCTCAGCCGAGACGGTGGCGGTGCCGGCGATGTTGACGGCGCGCACGCGCTGGTCGTTGTCGTACTTCGTCGCCAGGTGGGTCATGAGCTTCTGCCAGCGCCTCTGGTAGGCGGTGGTCCAGAAGCGGCCGATGGTCGTCGCCGCCCGCCCCTGATGGTCGTAGAACGGGATCTGGCTACCGCCGATCCTCTTGACGTAGTTCGGTGCCTGCGTGCCCGCGATGACGCGCAGCCGCACCCTCAGTCCCTTGGCGGCCGCCGACGACAGCGCCTTGTCGATCGAGGTCGTGTTGTAGGCGCCCCGGGTGGGCTCGAGGTCGCTCCAGTTGGCGGTTACGACAACGGAACCGACGCCGATGGTCGCCGGTGAGGCCCAGCCCCGCACGGCGCCCATGCCGCGGCTGCCGTTGCCGCCGACGTACGCCTTCATTGTGGGCGCCGACGTGCCGGCGTGGGCGCTCGTGGTCGTGACGGTGGCCGCGGCGACCAGGGTGGTGGCGGCGACGGTGACCGCCGCGAGCGCCTTGGCAAGGGAGATGTTCATGAGGGGATGTCCTTCCGTGGGCAGGCTCCTGGAGGGGCAGGAGCCGACGCCGACCACCGAGTCCGGGAACGCGAGAACACGTGGGAGTCCGGGAACGTGGGAGTCCGGGAACGCGGGAACACGTCGCTCGATGAGCCCGCATCGCGGGGGAGCGACCTGTGCTGTGATCGGCGAGAAGGGCGGCTGGGGGCCTGGCCCTTCTCTGCGGACGGCGCGACCGGGGCGGACCTGTTGTCCGTCAACCCAGCTCGCCCGTCCTCATTGCGCCGCATGGGGCGGGCAACACGTCCGGCAGGGGCTCTACGGCTCCATGCCGTAGGTGCTTCGATGTCAAACAGCTCTACGGCACGTTGCCGTAGGCGCTTCGAGATCAAACATCCCACAGCGCGGGCCATGCTCCGGACGCGCTGAGCACGAGCGGTGACGCACGTCACCGGAACCGACAGCGTTCTTGGCAGGCCCTTGACCTTCGGGGGGCCCGCGCAGGGAGAGGGGAGTCGTCTCGGCCGGGTCCGGCGTCGCGGGTAGGGTGCTCGCGTGGCAGACGTGATACGGGTCGCGGTGGTCGGTGCGGCCGGACGGATGGGAACCCAGGTATGCCGCGCGGTCGAGTCCGCGCCGGGGCTCGAGCTGGTCGGCCGGTTCGACGCCGGCGACGACCTGGGCGACCTCGCCGGCGCCGACGTGGTCGTCGAGTTCTCCGTGCCGAGCGCGTCGGCCGCCAACGTGGCGCACTGCGTACGTAACGACGTCCACGTGGTCGTGGGAACGACGGGCTGGTCCGACGAGCAGGTGGCCGGGCTGCGCTCGCTCGCCGAGGTTCATCCGGGGGTCGGGGTGCTCATCGCCCCCAACTTCGCCGTCGGTGCGGTGCTCATGATGGCGTTCGCCGCCAAGGCGGCGAGGTTCTACGAGTCCGCCGAGGTCATCGAGCTGCACCACCCCGACAAGGTCGACGCCCCGTCGGGGACGGCCGCGCGCACGGCCGGTCTCATTGCGCAGGCCAGGGCCGAGGCCGGGCTCGGTGCGGTGCCCGATGCGACCGAGCAGGATCCCGGCGGTGCGCGCGGTGCCCGCGTGGACGGTATCCCTGTCCATGCGGTGCGGCTGCGCGGACTGGTGGCCCATCAGGAGGTTCTGTTCGGCGGCGAGGGCGAGATGCTGACCATCCGGCACGACAGCGTCGACCGGGTCTCGTTCATGCCGGGCGTCCTCGCCGCGGTCCGAGCCGTGTCCGACCACCCCGGCGTGACGGTGGGCCTCGAGCACTACCTCGGCATCGCCGACTGACGGGGCCCCTCAGCCCCACCCCATGGCCCGAAGCGCACCCGCGACGACCGCGGCGCCGAGCACGACGACGAGGAAGTTCGCGCGCAGGAGGAGCAGGACGACGGCCGCGGCGAGCCCGGCGACCCGGGCGTCGAGGACGAGCGCGCCCGCGGACCCGGTGAACGCCTGGGTGACGATGAGCGCCGAGAGCAGGGCCACCGGCAGCAAGGTCGTGACCCGGGAGGTGCGCGGGCCGTCCGCCCACCCCGCCGGGACGAGGTAGCCGGCCAGCTTGAGCAGGTAGGCGAGCGCGCTCGCCACCAGAACCGTCATCCAGGTGGTCATGGCGTCGGGTCCGACCCGGTCAGGGTGCCGTCGGCGCCCTCGAGCGGGCCTTCGTGGTGTCCGGGACGGCGCAGTCCCACCACGACCGCGGCCAGCGCCGCGAGGACGACGGGGACTCCCGCGGGCAGGACCGGGCTCGTCGCCAGGGCGACGAAGGCGGCGAGCACGGCCGTGGCCATCGCGTCGCGGCTGCGCAGCCGTGGCCACAGCAACGCGACGAAGGCGGCCGCCGCGGCCGCGTCGAGCCCGTAGCGGCGGGGGTCGCCGAGTGCGTCACCGACGAGTGCGCCGACGAGGGTCATCAGGTTCCAGCCGAGGAACACGCAGGTCCCGGTGACCCAGAAGCCGAGTCGCTGGGCGGGGCTCTCGGGCTGGGCGAGCGCGACCGCGGTCGACTCGTCGATCGTGAGCTGGGCAGCCGCCAGGCGGCGGACCCCGGCCACCGCGAGGAGCTGGGAGGTGCGCAGCCCGTAGAGCCCGTTGCGCACACCGAGCAGGGTCGAGGCGGCCACGGCGGCTGGTCCGGCCCCACCGGAGCCGAGGATTCCGACGATGGCGAACTGGGACCCGCCGGAGAACAACAGCGCCGACAGCGCTTGGGTCTGCAGGATGCTCAGCCCGGAGGCCACCGAGAGCGCACCGAAGCTGATGCCGTACGCGCCGGTGGCCAGGCCGACCGACAGGGCCTGGCGCAGCACCTCGCGACGGCGGGTCGGCGACAGGCTCGGGGCCTGGCTCGTCACGTGTCCGGTCCCGGCGCGCCGCGCGGGTCGCTGGGTGCCCCCTCGTCCCCGCCTCGCTCGGCGACGGGGGAGGCCGCGGTCGCCACGAGCAGGCGGACCTCGCGCAGGGTCCCCCCGTCGGGGGCGACGACCCGGTCCCGGAAGGCGCCGTCGGGCGCGAAGCCGCCGGCGTGCAGGAAGGCCCGGGTCCGCTCCTCGTCGGCCGGCAGCCAGGCCGCGACGAGCTCGGCACCGGCCTCGGACAGCAGGTCGACGCAGGCGTTGAGCAGGCGGGAGCCATGGCCGAGCGCCCGGTCGGTCGGTGCCACCCCGAGTGTGGTCACCTCGCCGGCCGTGCTGCCGAGGTCGGGGTCCTGGCTCGGCGCGATCGCGGCATACCCGACGATGCGCCCGCCGGCGAGCGCGACGAGGAGCCGGTACACCCCCGGTGGAGGGGACTGCAGCGACTGCCGCCACCTGTCGGCGAACACCGCGGCGTCGAACCCGGCGAGGACCTCCTTCGGCAGCCGGCCGGCATAGGCCTGGCGCCAGACGGCCGACTGGACGGCGCCCACCGCGTCGACGTCCTCGGGCCGCGCGGCCCGGACGGACCTCTCGGAGAGGGGCCCGCCCCCCGGCGCGATCCCGTTCACCGGCCCTCGAACCTCGGAGCGCGGCGCTCGGTGAAGGCCCGCTGGCCCTCGGCGAGGTCCCTGCTCGCCCACGCGGCGGCGAAGGCCTCGTCATAGCGCGCGACCTCGGCGGAGTTGCCGGCGTGGGCGTCGAACCCGATCTTCGACCCCGCCTGGGACAGCGGCGCGAGGGGCACGGCGTCGGACGCCATCGCCAGCGCGGCGTCGAGACCGCCGCGCCGCTGAACGAACCCGAGCCGCCAGGCGTCGTCGGCGTCGAGGACCTCGGCGGTGAGCACCATCTGTCGCGCGGCGCCCTCACCGAACAAGCGGGACACCCGGTCCAGCGTCCAGTGGCTCACCATCAGCCCGAGCCGCGCGACCGGCACGGCGAACCGCGCGTCGTCGGTCGCCACTCTGACGTCGCAGGCGACGGCGAGCTGCATCCCCAACCCCATGCACGACCCGCTGATGGCGGCGACGGTGAGCACCGGAGCGGCGGCGAGGTGTCCGAGGACCTCGGCGAGGCGCTCGGTGAAACCGACGTCCTCGAGCTCGGAGAGGTCGGCGCCCGCACAGAAGTGCCCGCCGGCGCCGGTGAGGACGAGGGCCCGGGCGCCGTCGCCCAGAGCGGTCACGACGGCGGCGTGCAGCTCCTCGAGGGCGGCGAGGTTGACGGCGTTGCGGCGCTCGGGCCGGTCGATGGTGATGAGGGCGACCTGGTCGGTGGTCTCACGGTGGACGGGCACCACGGCAGCCTATCGACGCTCGTACACCGCGATGTCGAACCCGTCGTGGGGCCAGCGCTCGACCTCCTGCCAGCGGCTCCGGTCCCACACGGGGAAGACGGTGTCACCGGCGGGTGCCTCGTCGACCTCGGTGAGCACCATCCGGTGCGCCCACGGCATCGCCTCGGCGTAGACCTGGCCTCCGCCGGCCACGAACACCTCGTCCGCCGGGCCGACGAGGGTGAGGGCGTCCGGGAAGGAGTGGGCCGCCTCGACGTCGGCGTGCTGCCAGTCCGGGTTGTGGGTCATGACGATCGTCCGGCGGCCGGGGAGCGCGCGGCCGATGGTGTCGAAGGTGGCCCGGCCCATGAGAAGTGGGTGGCCCATCGTGGTCGCCTTGAAGTGGGCCAGGTCCTCGGGCAGGTGCCAGGGCATCTGCCCGTCGCGGCCGATGACCCCGTTGGTGCCGAGTGCGGCGATGAGCGTGATCCGCGTCATGGGGGCACTGTATGCCGCGAGCGGGGGTGGCCGCCTGCGCCGCCGCGGTCCGTGTGGCCGCCTCCGGCGCGCCCGCTCCTAGACGGCGATGGGCGCCTTGATCGACGGGTGGGCCTGGTAGCCGATGAGCTCGACGTCGGCGAGGTCGAAGTCGTCGATGGTCGTCCGGGGTGCCAGTCGCATCGTCGGGAGGGGGAACGGCTCCCGGGTCAGCTGGAGCCGGGCCTGCTCGTGGTGGTTGGCGTAGAGATGCGCGTCGCCGAGGGTATGCACGAAATGGCCGGGGACGAGGCCGGTCAGCTGCGCGACCATCATCGTCAGCAGGGCGTAGGAGGCGATGTTGAACGGCACTCCGAGGAATACGTCGGCACTGCGCTGGTAGAGCTGGCAGTCGAGAAGGGCCGCCGAGCCCGGATCCGCGACGTTGGGGCGGACATAGAACTGGAACATCGCGTGGCACGGCGGCAGGGCCATCTGCTCGACGTCGGCCACGTTCCAGGCGCTGACGATGTGCCGACGGCTGTCGGGGTTGGTGCGGATCGACTCCACGACCCGGGCGATCTGGTCGACGTGGCGGCCGTCGGGGGTCGGCCAGGAGCGCCACTGGTGGCCGTAGACCGGGCCGAGGTCGCCGTTCTCGTCGGCCCACTCGTCCCAGATCGTGATGCCGCGGTCCCGGAGCCAGCGCACGTTGGTGTCGCCGCGGAGGAACCAGATGAGCTCGCCGATGATCGACTTCAGGTGCAGCCGCTTGGTCGTGACGACGGGGAACCCCTCGGCGAGGTCGAAGCGCATCTGGTAGCCGAAGACACTGCGTGTCCCCGTGCCCGTCCGGTCGGACTTGTCCACCCCTGTGGTGAGGACGTGGTCGAGGAGGTCGAGGTAGGCGCGCACGCCTCGAAAACTAGCATCGGCGGCCGGAACGGGCGCTGAGCATCCGGGCGCGTCGCGGTAGCCTCGGGGCATGCCTGAGACCCCCGAGTTCGGCCACGTCCTGTCGGCGATGGTCACCCCGATGCGGGCCGACTCCTCGGTCGACCTCGACGCGGCCGCGGCGCTGGCCGACCACCTCGTCGACAGCGGTCACGACGGGCTGGTCGTGAGCGGGACGACGGGCGAGTCGCCGACGACCACTGACGAGGAGAAGGCCGAGCTGCTGCGCGCCGTCCTCGATGCCGTGGGGGGGCGTGCCAGGGTCGTCGCGGGCGTGGGTACCAACGACACCGCCCACACCGTCGAGCTGGCCCGGCAGGCCGCAGCCGCCGGCGCTCACGCCCTGCTCGTCGTCACGCCCTACTACAACAAGCCCCCGCAGGCTGGGCTCGTCGCGCACTTCAGCGCCGTCGCGGACGCGACCGACCTGCCCGTGATGATGTACGACATCCCGGGCCGCTCCGGCATACCGATCGAGCCCGAGACGATGCTCCGGCTCGCCGAGCACCCGCGGATCCGAGCCGTCAAGGACGCCAAGGCCGACTACTGGGCGGCCACCAAGGTCATGGCCGCCACCGACCTGCTGTGGTACTCCGGCGACGATGCCGCCAACCTCACCCACTTCGCCAACGGCGGGACCGGGATCGTCGGCGTGACCTCCCAGGTCGCCCCCAAGCCCTATGCCGCAATGGTGCGCGCCGCGCTCGCCGGCGACTTCGCCCGGGTCCGCGAGCTGCACCGGATGCTCGTGCCGCTCGTCGACGCCGTCATGACGATCACCCAGGGCGCGATCATGGCCAAGGCCGGGCTCGTGGCCACCGGGGTCCTCCCGATCGCTGTGGTGCGGCTGCCGCTCCTCGAGGCGACGGCCGAGCAGCGGGCGGCGGTCGAGGCCGCGCTGGCGCACACGGACCTCGCGTGAGCCGTCCGCACCCGGAGCTCGACGCCCCGGGGCCGCTGCCGGACGGCGGGGTCCGGATCATCGCGCTCGGCGGGCTCGGGGAGATCGGCCGCAACATGTCGGTCCTCGAGCACCGCGGGCAGCTGCTCGTCGTCGACGCGGGGGTGCTCTTCCCCGACGACCACCACCCGGGGATCGACCTCATCCTTCCGGACTTCTCGTGCATCCAGGACCGGCTCGGCGACGTCCAGGCGATTCTGCTCACCCACGGGCACGAGGACCACATCGGCTCGCTGCCCTATCTCCTGCGGCTGCGGCCCGACATCCCCGTCCTCGGCTCCCAGCTCACCCTCGCGTTCGCCGAGGCCAAGCTCAAGGAGCACAAGATCGACGCCTGCACCATGACGGTGCGCGAGGGCGACCGCGAGGTGCTCGGGGCGTTCGACTGCGAGTTCGTCGCCGTCAACCACTCGATCCCCGATGCGCTGGCGATCTGCATCCGCACCTCCGGCGGGACGATCCTGCATACCGGCGACTTCAAGATGGACCAGCTGCCGCTGGACGGCCGG
>CAYPYK010000117.1:0-9703 GCA_964414665.1 uncultured Intrasporangiaceae bacterium
CGGCATCTTCAACGGTGGCCGGGACAACAAGGGCGACTTCGTCTTCCCGACGACGTCGTTCAGCAAGCTGTGGTCCTCGCTGTTCGCGATGGACGACTTCCGGGCCATGCACTACCGCCGCGTCCGGACGCTCGCCGACCAGTTCCTCACCGGCAACGGCCTGGTCGACCGGTTCGACCAGCTGAGCGCCGCATACTCCGGTGACCTCGCCCTCGACAAGCAGGCCTGGGGCGGGTGGTCGCTGACCACCGGCCGCAACCGGGTCGTCCAGGGCGTCCAGGAGCGGCGTGACCAGATCGCGGCGCACACCAACGCGACCGAGATCCCGACATCGCAGAGCGGGTCGGCCGTGGTCGTCATCAACGAGCTCCAGTACAACCCCGCACCGGGCGGGGCGGAGTTCTTCGAGGTCTACAACCCCTCCGGCAGCGCCGTCGACATGAGCGGCTGGACCGAGTCCGCGACCGGCTACACGTTCCCGCCCGGCACCGTCGTGCCGGGGCACGCGTATGCCGCCTTCGTCGACAGCGACGCAGATCTCGTGGCGGCCTACGGCGGGGACCTCCTCATGCTCGGGCAGTACCCGGGCGGCCTGAGCGGCGGCGGCGAGGAGGTGACGATCGCCGACGGCGCCCGCGTCGTCGACACCGTCACCTACGGCCCCAGCGACCCGTGGCCGACCGAGCCCGACGGGGGAGGACCCTCCCTCGAGCTCATCGACCCGGCGAGCGACAACGCCCTGCCGTCGAGCTGGGCGGCGAGCACCGGCACCGGCACCCCCGGTGCACAGAACTCGGTGTTCGGCGGCGGGGGTGGAGGCGGCACCTCGACGGTGCTCGACTACCACTCGACGTGGCGCTACCTGTCGACCTCGGCCGACCAGGGGACCGGCTGGCGAGCCGGCGGGTTCGACGACTCGTCGTGGCCGACCGGCGCCGGCGCCCTGGGTTGCCTGTCGACCCAGGACACCACCATCGCGTGCGCGAAGGGTCGCAAGACGTACTACTTCCGCACGACGGTGACGGTGCCGGCCGGGCCGGCCGTCACCGCCGCGAGCCTCGGGCTGAAGGTCGACGACGGCGCCATCGTCTACCTCGACGGCGTCGAGGTGGGCCGGACCAACATGCCGTCGGGGACCATCAACTACAAGACGCGCGCCAGCTCGAACGTCAAGGCGGTGTCTGAGACGACGCTGACCCTGCCCTCGGCGGCGCTCACGGTGGGCAGCCACTCCCTCGCCGTCGAGGTCCACCAGTACCGGGCCGGCTCCAAGGCCGACCTGTACTTCGACGCCACGGCGCAGATCACCCGCTGATCCGTGTGCTGGGTCCCGCCCGGTCACCTGAGAGGATGACCGGGCGGGACCGACACGACAGGCGGGTGGGATGAGCACGACGGGTGACGCCGGGGCCGACCACGGGCCCGGCACGCGGATGGCCGCCACGCCCGGACCGTGGAACGACGCCGGGTTCGCCCCCTGGTCCGCGCCGGCGCTGCGGCGGCACCCGGCCAAGGCACTGGTCCTCGCCGGCGGTGGCGCGACGGGCATCGCCTGGGAGGCGGGGGTCCTCGTCGGGCTGCGCGAGGCCGGCATCGACGTACGGGACGCCGACCTCATGGTCGGGACCTCGGCCGGCTCGGTCGTGGCGGCCCATCTGCGCCTCGGCACGTCCGAGGGCGAGGCCTTCGCTGACATCCGGTCCGGACGGCCGATCGCTGACGTGCGCCAGCTCGGTCCGGGCGACGCGGTCCGCTTCCTGCGTGCCCAGGCGGCGCGCGACCGCAGCGCCGGTCGGGCCATCGTCGGCCGTGCCGCGCTCCAGGCTGCGACGTCGAGCGAGGACGCCTGGCTCGAGACGGTGGCCGGACGGCTGCGCGAGCGAGCGTGGCCCGACGAGCCGCTCGCGGTGACGGCCGTCGATGCGGCGACCGGCACGGCCGTCGTGTTCGACAAGGACACCGGGGTTTCCCTGGACCGCGCGGTCGCGGCCAGCTGCGCCATACCCGGGGTGTTCCCGCCGGTGACGATCGGCGAGCGGCGCTATGTCGACGGCGGGCTGCGCAGTGTGGCCAACGTCGATGTGGCTCGCGGCTACGACCGGGTGCTGGTGCTCTCCCCGATCCCGATCGCGATGCGCCGCCGGGACCGGCCCGGTCCGCAGACCCGGCGGCTGGGCAGCCAGGTCCGCTCGATCGTCCTCGTCCCCAGCCGTGCCGCCGCCGTCGCCATGGGTCTGAACCCTCTCGACACGGCGCGGGCGAGTGGCGTCGAGGCCGCCGGGCGCGACCAGGGCCGCCGGGAGGCGGACCGGGTGCGCCGGGTCTGGCTGACCTGAGCCCCGGCCGGGCCCGACGGGCCTGGGGATAACCCGGCGGCGGCGGCGCTCCGTTGGGGCAGGCTGCCGGTCATGACCTACCACGACCTGCCCACAGACCTCGCCACCGCCCCGCTCGACGACCCGGCACTCGCCGGCGACGTCATCGACCTCATCCTCGGCCCTGTGGACCGCGAGCGCGGCTGCTTCGCCATGATGATCTGCGACGACCGAGCCGTCGGCCTACAGCCTCTCGTCCTCTCCGACATCCCCAACGGCGCCGGGCCGGGACCCCTCGTCGCCGTCCTGGACGAGCTGCTGCCGCGCATCCGCGAGGCCAACGGCATGGTCATCGCCGGACGTGGCCGGCCAGGCAGCATCCTGCTGACCGACACCGACCGCGCCTGGCACCAGGTGCTGATTGACGCATGTCGCGAGCACGGCGTGCCCCTCCTCGGCACGTTCCTGGCGACGCCGGCGGCCATCCGTGCCTTCCCCTCCGACCTGCGCGCCGCCCCCTGAGCGAGATCGCCGCCCCGCCCGGCGAGGTATCTGCGGGCGGGTGAGGTGCTCCTTACTCACACGGCCGCCCAGCGGTCGGGCGGAGGAGGAGCCATGGTGTCCCTGCAGTCGCTGCCGCTCATCACGGTGCCCCAGTCCTGGCCTGTTCCGGTGGTTGCCTCCCTCGCGATGGTCTCGCTGGCCACGCTCGACATCGTCGGGTCCATCGCCGCCAAGGAGTGGGCGATGGACCGGCAGTCCAGGCCGCTCATGCTCGGCGTGGCCGCCTTCCTCCTGCTGTTCTGGGTCTACGCCTCGGCCCTGCAGTACGCCGAGCTCGCCCTGGTGACGCTGGGCTGGATCGTCGTGCTCCAGGTCGGGCTGCTCGTCGTCGACCGCCTGCGCTACGGCGTCACGATCCCGCTCGACCGCTGGGTGGCGATCGTCGTCATCCTTGCCGCCCAGGGCTACCTCCTGCTGGCGCCGACCTCGCAGGCGGCGGGCTGACGGCCCGCCGCGGCCTCCCTGGGGTGGGTTTGCGCCGGCCGGACCGGCCGTCGCGGGAGCCCGCCCCGGCCGGGGCTAGTCTGGTGCGCGCCGCCATCACAACCCCGAGTGGCTCACCGAGCAAGGAGGCTCATCGATGACGTCCGCACCCGGCGTCGGTGGAACCGCGTACCACATCGACCTCACCGAGCGGTATGCCGCGCACAACTACCACCCCCTGCCGGTCGTCATCGCCCACGCTGAGGGTCCGTGGGTCACCGACACCGAGGGGAGGCGCTACCTCGACTGCCTCGCGGGGTACTCCGCGCTCAACTTCGGCCACGGCCACCCGCGGCTGGTGGCCCGAGCGCAGCAGCAGCTGACCCGGCTGACCCTGACCAGCCGAGCGTTCTACAACGACCAGCTCGGCCCGTTCGCCCATGCGCTCGCCGAGTTGACCCGCAAGGACATGATCCTGCCGATGAACACCGGCGCGGAGGCCGTCGAGACGGCCATCAAGGTGAGCCGCCGCTGGGGCTACCGGGTCAAGGGAGTACCCGAGGAGCGCGCGTCGATCGTCGTCATGGAGGGCAACTTCCACGGCCGGACGACGACGATCATCAGCTTCTCCGACGACAAGGTCGCCCACGACGACTACGGGCCCTACACGCCGGGCTTCCGCACCGTCCGTTACGGCGACGCCGACGCGATCCGGGCAGCCATCGACGACACCACCGTCGCCGTCCTCCTCGAGCCGATCCAGGGCGAGGGCGGCGTGCTCATCCCCCCGGACGGGTTCCTCGCCGAGGTCCGCCGGATCTGTACCGATGCGGGGGTGCTCATGGTGGCCGACGAGGTCCAGTCCGGACTCGCGCGAACCGGCCGCACCTTCGCCTGCGACCACGAGGACGTCACGCCCGACATCTACATCCTCGGCAAGGCGCTGGGCGGCGGCCTCTACCCCGTCTCGGCCATTGCCGCCGACGCCGACGTCCTTGCCGTCATCGACCCCGGCTCGCACGGCTCGACGTTCGGCGGCAACCCGCTGGCCGCCGCCATCGGCAGCGAGGTGTGCGACATGCTCGCGACGGGGGAGTTCCAGACCGAGGCCCGCCGTCTCGGCGCGCTCCTCGAGGACGGCCTGCGCCCCCTCGTGGGCGGCGGGCTGGCCGCCATCCGCGTCCGCGGGCTGTGGGCCGGCCTCGATGTCCAGGCCGGCGGGCCGAGCGGGCGAGAGCTGTGCCAGGCCCTGATGACCCACGGCGTCCTCGCCAAGGACACCCACGGCTCGACCCTGCGGCTGGCTCCGCCCCTGGTCGTCACCGACGACGAGATCGCCGTGCTGGTCGGTGCGCTGACGGACGTCCTCGCCGAGGGCTGACCCTGGTCCCGCGCCGGCCTCGGAGACGACGACGCCCGACCGGCATACTCCGGTCGGGCGTCGCGGGCGTTGTGCCAAGTCGGGCCCGGCCGATGGCGGCGCCGCCGGCTGAGCCGGCGCGTCCTGCTGCGGCTGGGCTGCAGGAGTCGGGTAGCCCTGGTAGGCGTGGTAGCCCTCGGGTCCGGGGTAGCTCGGGGAGAGCGACTCCTCGGACGGCATGAGGATCCACAGGATCGGGTAGATGAGGATCTGGCTGCCCGGGATGATCATGAGGATCAGCACGAACAGCAGGCGGGTGGGCCACGGGTCGAGGCCGAACCGACGGCCGAGGCCGGCGCAGACGCCGCCGAGCACCCGGTCGGTGCGGGGACGGATGAGGCCCTGCTGGGCGAAGTTGCTGTGGATGTTGTTCACGGGCGGTGCGTGTCCTTCTGTCTGGTGGTTTCGGGGTGTCTCCCCGATACCTCCACTATGCGCCGCGGTTCGTGGCGGCCGCCATCAGGTGCGACCCTGATCCAACCCCGAGTGCCGGCCGATGCTCTCGGGGTGGCCCCTCGGGCTCAGGGCCCCTCGGCGGCGCGGTGGGGCTCGTGGAGGTGAGCCGCCACGAAACCGGCGATGCTGCCGTAGCGCTCCCGGATGATGTCGGCCTCGGCGCGGCGGTCGTGCGATTGCACGAAGAACCGGCCCTCGGGCACCCGCTGCCCGCACCCGCAGAAGCACCGGCCGGTCGGCCGGACATCGCCATGTGCCGGAAGCACGGTCGCCTCCGCTGCGTCGAAGGGCAGCACCTCCTGGGTGGGGCCGGACCTCGGGGGCTCGACGTCGAGGGCCGCCAGCGCCGCCCGCAGGGCCTCGGTCCGGGACACCGCTGCGGGCAGGCCGGCCAGGTCCTCGGCCACCCGGACCCGGCCGCTGTCGGCCCAGTCCCGCTGGTGGGAGATCTCCCGGACGACGGCGACGGGCACCTCGACGGCCGACCGGACGCCATAGGAGGACGCGTCGAGCTGGACGAAGACGCACCCGTCGAACCCCCAGCTGCGGATCGCCGAGTACGACTGGCCCGTCCGCTGCCCGGGGTGGATGACCCGGCACTTGACGAGCAGGTGCCGCCCGTCGGGCAGGGCGACGTGCCAGCCGCGGGCGGGGTTGGGGGCGAGTGTGCCCCCGAGAGCCCGCGCGACGAGCAGCTCGGCGAGGTCGCCCGCCGGGGCGTTGCGGGTGCGGACGATACCCCGGTCGAACAGCTCGCCCATCACCTCGGCGTAGCGCCCGAGAAGCGCCGTCGCGGAGAGGTCTCTCACTGGGTCGGCCGGCGGCATAGCGCCATCCTCCCGCCCCGGCACACCGCGTGTCAGCAGGCGCGCTCCGCGGGCTGGACGACTGCCACCACCGGCCGCCCGGTCCGCACCGCCGAGCAGGCCCGGGGGAGCGAGAACCGGGCGAGGAGGGGACCGGGTGGGACCCGACGTAGGCTGTGCGACGTGCACGCCGCCCTCACCTACGTCCTGTGCGGGCTGTCGGCCGGGCTGCTCGCCATGGCGGGATGGTATGCCGCCCGCGACCGGCTCTTCGACGACCGGCTGCTCGCTGTGGCCGCGGTGGTCGAGGTCGGCCTGCTCGTCCAGCTCGTCACCGGGCTCATCGGGCTGGGGCGGATCGCCGACACCGCACAGCGCGCGACGTTCGTGGCCTACCTGCTCACCCTGCCGGTGATCCCGGTCGGGACCGCGTTCCTCGCGATCAAGGAGAAGACGCGCTGGTCGATGGGTACGGTCGCGGTCGGGGCGTTCGGGGTCCTCGTCATGGTCGTGCGGCTGCGGCAGATCTGGGGCGGACATGGCTGAGCCACCGGTCACCGAGGCCGCACCGGACCGGCCCCCCACCAGGTCCGGCTCCGGGCCCGGGCGCATCCTGGTGTCGGTCTACGCCCTGCTGGCCCTGGCGGCGACCGGCCGCTCGGTCCTGCAGATCCTCGAGTACTTCGACCGGGCCCCGCTCGCCTACGTCCTGTCGGCCGTCGCGGCCGTCATCTACCTCGTGGCGACGGTGGCTCTCGCACGAGGGGACCGCACCTCCGTCCTCATCGCCACCGCGGCCTGCTCGGTCGAGCTCGCCGGCGTGCTGACCGTCGGGCTGGCGTCGTACCTCGCGCCGAGTGCCTTCCCGGACAAGACGGTGTGGTCCCACTTCGGGGCCGGCTACGGCTATGTCCCGCTCGTGCTCCCGGTGCTGGGGCTGTGGTGGTTGCGCCGGGTGCGGCGCGAGGCCCGCGTCCCCTCGGCGCACGCCTGAGCCGTCACTCGCCGGGCAGGGCCGCCGCGATGTCCACGACGTCGTACACGCACTGCGGCGAGCCCGCCTCGGGGGTGGTCGCCACCAGGCCCTCGTCGATGTAGACCATGCACCACAGGTTCTCGGCGTCGTCCCGGGTGACGACGACCCGGGACGTCGTGGCGAAGTCCAGGCTCTCGGTGAGGTTGCCGGTCGCGCTGGCCCGCGAGAGCTCGCCGTCGGCGTCGACGGTGTAGTCGACCTGCCCGTCGCTCGTGCCGAGGACGACGATGCGGACAGCCTCGGCGGAGTTCGGCAGGCCGGTGCCGAGGATGCTCATGGACGTGTCCGCCGCGTCGGGGGTCGGTGCGTCGCTCGAGCCGGACCCCGGGTCGACCCACGTGGGGAAGGACCCCTCGTCACTCGCGGAGCCCGACGAGCCGCCGTCGGACAGCCCGCGCCCGACGCCCAGGCCCAACGCGACGAGGCCGGCCAGCAGCCCGACCACGAGCCGCGCCGCGCGCGCGGGAGGGCGCGCCGAGCCGGGCGGCGGCGGGGGAGTGACCGGCGGGTATGCCGGGCCAGGTACCGAGCCGGGCGGCCGGTAGGTCACCGGCGGTGGGGCAGCCGGGGCCGGAGCCGGAGCCGGGTCCTCGGACCCCACCGCGGCGGGCCGCGGCAGCGACCCGAAGGTCCCCTCCAGGGCGAACAGAGCGTCCTCGCCGGGCTCGCCGACCGGTGGACCGTCGCCCGGCAGCCCCCCGAGGTCGAAGCTGCTGTCGTAGGGCGGCAGCTCGCTCATGGCCGGGGTTCGAGGACGAACACCGGGATGAGCCGGTCGGTCTTGCGCTGGTAGTCGGCGTACGGGGGGTAGGCCGCGACACACCGGGACCACCACTGCTCGCGCTCGGCGCCCTCGATCTCGCGGGCCAGCGCGGGCCACGAACGGGTGCCGTCCTGGAGGGTGATCTCGGGGTGCGCCCGCAGGTTGTGGACCCACTGCGGGTGGGTCGGCGCGCCCCCGCGGCTGCCGACGGCGGCATACCGGCCGTCGTGCTCGACCCGCATGAGGGGGACCCGCAGCCTCCTGCCGCTCTTGGCCCCGGTCAGCGTGAGGAGGACGACGGGCCGGTCGAGGATGTCGACGACTCCGGTGTCCCCGGCCTGAAGGATCTTCTCGACCTGGTCGCGGACCCAGCCGGTCGGGCTGGGGACGTAGTCGTCGGGGGTGGTGCTCATGGGCGGGTCCTCACTTGTCCGACGAGGTCTTCCAGAGGTTGATTCCGGAGTCGACGGCGTGCTTGTCGATCGCGGCCAGCTCGGCAGCGGAGAAGCGCAGGTTCTTGGTCGCCGCGAGGCTGTCGTCGAGCTGCTCGACGCTGGATGCGCCGACGAGCACCGAGGTGACCCGCGGGTCGCGCAGTCCCCACGCGAGGGCCATCTGGGCGAGGGTCTGGCCGCGGCCCTTCGCGATCCGGTCCAGGGCCCGGATCCGGCGCAGCCGGTCCTCGCTGATCAGCGAGGGGTCCAGGCTCTTGTCCTGGGCGGCGCGCGAGCCCTCGGGGATCCCCTTGAGGTACTTGCTCGTCAGCATCCCCTGGGCGAGCGGCGAGAACGCGATGCAGCCGACGCCGGTCTCCTCCAGCGCGTCGAGCAGGTCCTCCTCGACCCAGCGGTTGATCATCGAGTAGGACGGCTGGTGGATGAGCAGGGGCGTGCCCATAGCGCGCAGGATCCCGGCCGCCTCGCGGGTCCGGGCTCCGGAGTAGGACGAGATGCCGACGTAGAGGGCCCTGCCGGAGCGGACGATGGAGTCCAGGGCCCCCATCGTCTCCTCGAGCGGCGTCGTCTCGTCGAACCGGTGGCTGTAGAAGATGTCGACGTAGTCCAGCCCCATCCGCGAGAGCGACTGGTCGAGGCTGGAGATGAGGTACTTGCGGGCACCGCCGCCCTGGCCGTAGGGCCCGGGCCACATGTCGTAGCCCGCCTTGGAGCTGATGACGAGCTCGTCGCGGTAGGGCCGGAAGTCGCGCGCGAAGTGCGTCCCGAAGTTGCGCTCGGCACTGCCGTAGGGAGGTCCGTAGTTGTTGGCGAGGTCGAAGTGGGTGACGCCCCGGTCGAACGCCCGACGCAGGATCGCCTGCTGGCGCTGCAGGGGGACGTCGTCACCGAAGTTGTGCCACAGGCCGAGGGAGATCGCCGGCAGGTCGAGCCCGGACCGCCCGACCCGGCGGTACGGCATACCGGCGCGGTAGCGGCCCGCGGCCGCCTTGTACTCGTCCGCGCGGAAGGTCATGTGCCCATCCTGTCACCGGGCTCACCTGGTTCCGAACGATGAGACGGAGGTCCCGTGTCGGGCACGAGGTGTGGTTTCCTTCTCGCAGGTCATGAGTGCCAGCGCCAAGCCCCGGCTCGCTGGCCGGCAACCCTCCAACCGCGGTGGGGTGCCCCGGGTGAGGACCTGGCGACCGGCGATGCCGGTCGCAAGCGCGGGCTCGTCCCACCGTGGGTGTCCCGCATGACGTGTTGTATGCCGTGACCGCGGCCGACCACGGCCCCGGTCACCCGACGTGATGGGAGTACTACCGATGACCGACGCCTCGCAGTGGGGTTTCGAGACCCGCCAGGTGCACGCCGGCCAGTCGCCTGACAGCGCGACCGGTGCCCGAGCCCTGCCGATCTACCAGACCACCTCGTATGTCTTCATCGACACCGAGCACGCCGCGAACCTGTTCGCGCTCAAGGA
>CAYPYK010000118.1:0-9702 GCA_964414665.1 uncultured Intrasporangiaceae bacterium
CCAGGTGGGCCTGCAGGTCGGCGGGCGGTGGACCGACGGGACCGGGTCGACGGAGAACTCGTTCGTCGTCGACGGCCGCCTTCACAAGATCCGCGAGGAGCTGGAGTGGTCATGGACCCCCGGCTCGGGGACGGATCCGTGGCGCGTGCGGGGTGAGCGTGCCGACCTGACGTTCATCCCGTGGCACCAGCGGACGGACCGGACGGACCTGTGGGTCGTCCGCTCGCAGACCCAGCAGTGCTTCGGGACCTGGTCGGGCTGGGTGGCGGGGGACGACGACGTGCGCCAGCGGGTGGACGGCCTCGTCGGGTCGGCGGAGGACGTCGCCCAGCGGTGGTGACGCGGCGGTGCGTCGCGGCCTCGCCCCCCCCGAGCCTCAGGACCGGGTGGCAGCCGGGACGGGGCAGGCCCGCTCGCCGTCGAGGCGAGCCTTCAGGCCCCAGGCGAGGACGGCGAGGGCGGCGACCCCAAGGTAGGGCTGGATCGGCGCGAACCACTGCAGGGCGCCGGCCGAGCCGAGCGCGATGAGGGCGATCTTGTTGCAGACCGGGCAGCCGACGGCGAGGTAGGTGAGGAACCCGCCGACCACGCCCTTCTTGTCCAGCTGAGCCTCGGCGTCCTCGGCGGCCGGGGCATCGCCGGGCTGGCGGACGTAGGTGGCGAGGAGCAGCCCGCTCATGGCCGCGGTGACGACGAGGACCGGCCAGGACCACCAGGTCGGGGGGATCTCCCGGCCGAAGATCGGCGTCGGGATCATCGCGGTGGGCACGGCGATGACCAGGACGGTGGCAACGGCGGCCGCGGCGGCGGCGTACCAGCGCCGGCGGCTCCACATCGTCATCGTCTCCCACATGGCGCGCAAGCATACCCCGGGAGGTATGAAGGCGGGTCGCCGCGCCCGCCGAGCGCGCTGCCTAGGGTGCCACCAGGATGTGCAAGGCCGCGACGCAGTGGTCGACGAGGTCGGCCAGGGGCTGCATGGTGCCGGGCTCCGCGGCGGGATCCGGGGGCGCCGACCACTGCAGTGCGCGGTCCTCGACGTAGGCCACCCATCCGTGGGCCGCCGGCAGTGCCGCCGCAGGAAGCCCGAGCGAGGCCGCCACGAGCCGGGCCACCTCCTCGCGCAGCGTCCAGGCCGTGTCGCCGGATCCGTCGAGGCTCGTCCCGATCGAGATCGGCGCCTGGCCGTAGACCAGTGCGAGGTAGGAGTCGCGACGTCGTGTCACCTGGGCGACGAAGCGCTCGACCACCTGCACCACCCCCGCGTCACCGTCGACCCCCTCGTCCGGCCGGACGTTGCGCAGCACCCGGCGCCCCGCCGCCTCGACGACGGCCAGGTGGAAGTCGGTCTTGGTCGGGAAGTAGTGGAAGAGCAGCCCCCGCGACACCCCGGCCTCGGCCGCGACCGAGTCCAGAGACAGGTCCTGCACGGGCTGCTCGACGAACTTGCGCAGCCCGATCCCGACGAGCTGGCGACGGCGGTCGGCCGGCGACATCCGGACCCGGGAGCCCGCGGCCGCCGAGCGGCCGACCGGCACCACACCCGGACCCCGGACGGTGGGGCCGGGCGCGGAGCGAGCCGGCGGCATGCTGTTGAGCATTGCTCAATACCCGTCTAGGGTCAACCACATGGACTTCTCACTCTCCGCCCGCGCCGCCGACCTCGCCGGCCGCGTCCGCACCTTCGTCGACAACGAGATCGCCCCGGTCGAGGCCGAGGTGTTCCGCGACATCGCCGACCGGCGGGCCCGCGGCGAGGACCCGTGGCCGCCGCACCCGGTCTTCGAGGAGCTCAAGGCCGCGGCCCGCGCGCAGGGCCTGTGGAACCTGTTCCTCCCGGCCGGCCACGAGGGCCCGTATGCCGTGCGGTTCGGCACCGACGGCGGCGCCGGCCTCACGAACGCCGACTACGCCCCTGCGGCCGAGCAGATGGGCCGCTCCCTGATCGCGCCGCTCGTCTTCAACTGCAACGCCCCCGACACCGGTAACGCCGAGGTGATCCTCAAGTACGGCTCGCAGGAGCAGAAGGACACCTGGCTCGACCCCATCCTCGACGGCCGCATCCGCAGCGCCTTCCTGATGACCGAGCCGGGCGTCGCGTCGTCCGACGCGACGAACATGCAGGCCACGGCGATCCTCGACGGGGGCGACGTCGTCCTCAACGGCCGCAAGTGGTGGTCGACCGGCGCAGGTCACCCGGACTGCAAGGTCGGCATCTTCATGGGCCTCACCGACGAGGGCGCCGACAAGCACCACCGCCACTCGATGGTCCTGGTCCCCATGGACGCCCCGGGCGTCGAGGTCGTCCGCACCGTCACCTCGCTCGGGCAGTACGACGAGCCCCTCGGCCACGGCGAGGTGTCGCTCACCGACGTCCGCCTTCCCGCGAGCAGCATCGTCGCCGGACCGGGCAGGGCGTTCGAGATCGCCCAGGGCAGGCTCGGCCCCGGCCGGGTCCACCACTGCATGCGGCTCATCGGCCTGGCCGAGCGGTCCCTCGAGATGGCCTGCGAGCGGGGGGTCTCCCGGGTCGCCTTCGGCAAGCCCATCGTCAACCTCGGCGGCAACCGGGAGCGGCTGGCCCAGGCCCGGATCGCCATCAACCAGGCGCGCCTGCTGGTCCACCACGCCGCCTGGAAGCTCGACACGTTTGGCACGATGGGAGCCCTGTCCGAGGTGAGCGAGATCAAGGCGGCCGTCCCGAGGATGGCCGCGGAGGTGATCGACATGGCGATCCAGGTGCACGGCGGCGGCGGGATGAGCGAGGACTACCCCCTCGCGGCGGCGTATGCCGGGGCGCGCTCGCTGCGCCTGGCCGACGGCCCCGACGAGGTGCACCTCGGCGTCGTCGCCCGGATCCTGCTGAAGCCCTACCTCGCCGCGGCGGCCGCCACGTGAGCGCCCGCGTCCTCGTCACCGGGGGAGCCTCGGGTCTGGGCCGCGCCCTCGCCGCGCGGTTCCGCGACCGGGGCGACCAGGTTCTCGTCGGCGACCTCGCGCAGGAGCGGCCGCCCGACCTGCCCGACGGCACCGACTACCTTCGGCTCGACGTCACCGACCAGGGCGACTGGGACCGGGCCCGGGTGTGGGTGGACCAGCACTGGGGCGGGCTCGACATCCTCGTCAACAACGCGGGCGTCGCCACGGGCGGCCGCATCGACGTCGAGAGCCTGGAGGACTGGCGCCGGGTCGTCGACATCAACCTGCTCGGCGTCGTCCGTGGCTGCCGCACGTTCACCCCGATGCTCAAGAGGCAGCGGTCCGGTCACATCGTCAACATCGCCTCGCTCGCCGGGCTCGTCCACGGCCCCGGGATGGCGTCCTACAACGCGGTCAAGGCCGGCGTCGTCGCCCTCTCCGAGACCCTCTCGTTCGAGCTCGAGCCGTGGGGCGTCGTGACCTCGGTGGTCTGCCCGGCGTTCTTCCGGACCAACCTGCACTCCTCGCTGCGCGGCACCGACGTCGTGATGGAGAGGACCGCCGAGCGGCTGATCACCGGCGCGATCGCGTCGGCCGACGACATCGCCCCGGTGGTGCTCAAGGGGGTCGACGCCCACCGCCACCTCATCCTCACCGACTCGCTCGGCCGCCGCGCCTACTGGGCCAAGCGCCTGGCCCGGCCGGTCTACGACCGCTTCTTCCGTGCCGGGGCGGCGCGGCTGGCCCGCCGCGGCGACGTCCAGCCGGAGAAGGGGGACGCGTGAGCGAGGCCGCGGGAGCCGGGCCGGTCCGCGACGAGGACGCGTTCGACGTCCCCGCGGCCGCCGCGTGGCTGCGCACCCACGCCGCCGACGCGTCCGGGCTCGACGGCATACCGCAGGTGCAGCAGTTCTCCGGCGGGGCGTCCAACCTCACCTACCTGCTGCGGTATGCCGCCTCGCCGGGTGCCTCGTCCGGTCGCGACCTCGTCCTGCGCCGGCCCCCCGCGGGGACCAAGGCGCGCGGCGCCCACGACATGGGCCGTGAGCACGGCATCCTCACGTCGCTGGCCCCCGTCTTCCCCCAAGTGCCCAGGACCGTGGCCCACTGCGCCGACGAGTCGGTCATCGGCTCCGAGTTCTACGTCATGGACCGGATCGTCGGGACGATCCTGCGCCGTGACGTCCCTCCCGAGCTGGGCCTGCAGGCGCGCGACGTGCGCCGCCTGTGCACCGCGGCACTCGACACCCTCGTCGAGCTGCACCGGGTCGATGTCGACTCCGCCGGGCTGGCAGCCCTCGGCAGGGGCCCGGGGTACGTCGCGCGCCAGGTCGGGGGCTGGTCGCAGCGCTACCGACGGGCGCGCACCGACGACGTCGGGGACTTCGAGGAGGTCATGGCCTGGCTCGACGCCCACCAGATGGAGGACGTCGGCGAGGTGCTCATCCACAACGACTTCCGGTTCGACAACCTCGTCCTCGCCCCCGAGGACCCGACCCGGGTGATCGGCGTGCTCGACTGGGAGATGGCGACCGTCGGGGACCCCTTGATGGACCTGGGCGGCGCCATGGCGTACTGGGTCCAGGCCGACGACGACGAGCCGTTCCGCCGGTACCGCCTCCAACCGACCCACGAGCCGGGGATGCTCACCCGAGCGGAGGCCGTCGCCTACTACACCGACCGGATGGGCCTCCCGCTCGACCCGGGCGGCTGGACGTTCTACGAGGTGTTCGGCCTGTTCCGCCTCGCCGCGATCGGCCAGCAGATCTACTATCGCTACCACCGTGGGCAGACGACCAACCCGGCCTACGGCCGCTTCTTCGACGTCGTCGTCTACCTTGAGGACCGGTGCCGCCGGCTCATCGCGGCCGCCCCACCGCCACCGCATACCGACCAACGCACTGCGACCGCGCCACCCGCGCAGGAGGGCACGACGTGAGCAGGATCCTTCTCGTCCGGCACGGGCAGGCGTCCTGGGGGAAGAAGGACTACGACGTCCTGTCCGACCTCGGGACCCGCCAGGCCACCATCACCGGCGAGGCGCTCAAGCAGCGGGGCGTCCACCCCGACGTCCTCGTCGTCGGCGCCCTGCGCCGCCAGCAGCTGACCGCCACCGCGCTCGTCGAGGCCGCCGGGTGGGACCGCGGCCTCGAGATCGACGCGGGCTGGGACGAGTACGACCACACGGCGATCATCACGGGCCACAAGCCGTCCTACCGCTCCATGACGGTCATGAAGGCTGACCTGGCCCGGACCTTCCGGCCGTACCGGGCCTTCATGATGATGTTCGAGAAGGCGATGGTCCGCTGGGCGGACGGGGAGCACGACGAGGACTACCCGGAGCCGTTCTCCGTGTTCTGCCAGCGCGTCGAGGAGGCGTTCGATCGGCTCATGGCGAGGCTCGGACCGAGCGAGACCGCCGTCGTGTGCTCCTCGGCGGGGGCCATCACCTGGGCCCTGACCACCGTCCTCGACGGCGACCCCTACCTGTGGGGCCGGCTGCAGCGGGTCATGGTGAACGCCTCCCTCTCGACCGTCACCGTCGACACCTCCGGGCCGCTCATGCTGACGTTCAACGACCACAGCCACCTCGAGACGGCCGGGCCCGGCCTGCTCTCCGCGCGCTGAGCGGCCGCGGATGCCGACCACGCTCATCACCGGGGCGAGCTCCGGTCTCGGGGCCGAGCTGGCCCGCCAGCTCGCCGCGCGCGGGCACGACCTGGCGCTCGCGGCCCGGCGCCTGGACCGTCTCGACGCGCTGCGAGCGGAGATCGCCGGGGCCCACCCCGATCGGCGCGTCGAGGTGCAGACGCTGGACGTCACCGACGACGCCGCCGTGTTCGAGGTCGTCCACGGGTTCGCCGAGGCGTTCGGCGCCCTGGACCGGGTCGTCGTCAACGCCGGACTCGGCAAGGGCGCCCCGCTCGGCACGGGCCGCCACGATGCCAACCGGGCGACGGCGATGACGAACTTCGTCGGAGCGCTCGCCCAGATCGAGGCGGCGATGGAGGTCTTCCGCGCCCAGCAGCGCGGGCACCTTGTCGTCATCTCGTCGATGTCGGCCCTGCGCGGGATGCCGAGGTCCGCGACGACCTATGCCGCGACCAAGGCCGGCGTGGCGGCCCTCGCCGAGGGGCTGCGCGCCGAGCTCCTCACCGCGCCCGACCTCGACATCACGGTGACGACGATCTATCCGGGCTACATCCGCTCCGAGATGAACGAACGGGTCGCCAACGCCCCGTTCATCGTCGACACCGTCCCCGGCGTGGCCGCGATCGTCGAGGCGATCGAGAAGGGCGCTGCGCAGGCCCGGGTCCCGGCCTGGCCGTGGCGCCCCCTCGGCACGCTGATGCGGCATGCCCCGCTGTCGGTGGTGCGTCGCCTCACCTGAGGCAGGGACCGGCAGGGGCCTGACGGCCCTGCCGGAGGAGGTCGCTCAGATCTCGTGGTGCGGCATCATGTGCGTCCACGGCCGGGACAGCTGGAACCGGCGGCCACTCACCTCGTCGGGCTCGACGGCCACGACCGTGAACTTCGCCGTGTCGACCCACGGCCGCAGCGGCAGGGAGTCGGTGGCGGCGGCCTCGCGGCCCTCGAGCACCCGCGCCCGGCCGTGCACGATGACACTGCTCGCCAGGTCCTCGCCGAACTCGTCGATCTCGAAGGCGACGTCGGCGTTGATCGTCAGGCCGAGGAGCTTGCTGCCCTCGGCGGTGCGGAACACCAGGCGCCGGTGATCGTCGACCGCGTAGTTCATCGGGACGATGTGGACCTCGTCGACGAGATGGAAGGCGAGACGACCGAACTCGTTCTCGTGCAGCATCTCCCAGCACTCAGCGTCGGACATCACGCTGACGGGCTCGTGGTCGGTCATCGGTCCTCCTCGTCGAGACTCCTGTCGTCTCCGACCCTATTCCTCCCGCACCGCCCGTGGCGCGCGGGACCCCGTGTCGCGAGGGGGTCCTGCCGACCGTCGGCCCGCGGTGCGGGCATGCCGGTCAGTGGCGGGTGGTCTCGAGGGTGAACCCCTCTGCACGCAGCCGCTCGACGAGCGGCATCCCGAGCCCGGTGGCGGGGGTCAGCACCCCGGCCCGGTCGGGCATCCGGGCCTCGTCGAGGGCGAGGGCCAGCGCGCTCTGGCCCAGCATGACAGCCGTCCCGGAGTAGCCGGGGTCCTTCTCGGCCGCGACCCGGGTGCGGTAGTGGGCGCCGGTGGTGGTCTCGGCCTCGATGTCCATGACGAACCGTCCGGCGGCCATCGCCTCCTCGCTCGGTCCCTCGCCCGGCTTCGGCAGCACCCGGTCGAGCACCGCCCGGGTCGGGCCGAACGCCATGCCGCCGGCCACCGCCCCCAGACCGAGGGAGAGCCCGGCCGCGGACACCGCGCCGACGATCCCGGAGCCGGTGTCGCTGACCTCGCGGTAGCGGAGCTCGCGGCCGTAGGACCATCCGGTGAGCGCGTTGCTGCGGCGCACGATGCGGGTGTTGTACGCGGCCATCACGAACGGCGCCGTGAACCGGCCGGACCTCGGGGCGCGGCCCACCTGGAGCGCTCCGGTGATCCGGTCGACCGGGCCGGGCGGGGTGCTCGGCCGGTTGCGTGAGGGCGGCTCGGCGGCCCGGTCGGGGCTGAGCGCGTAGGAGTCGTCGACCACCCTGCGGGCCTCGGGGGAGCTACCGGCCTCGATCGCCTGCCGGCGCATCGAGTCGATGGTGCCGCCGCTGAACCCGCCCTTCATCGAGCGCACATAGAGCGTGGTCTCGGCGAGGGCGCCCTCGCCGTCGGCCGCCGCGGTCCGGGCGGTGAGCATGACCCCGAGGTCCGACGGGATCGAGTCGAAGCCGCAGGAGTGGACGATCCGGGCCCCCGACTCCCGCGCGGCGATCTCGTTGTCGTCGATGCTGCGCCGGACGAAGAGCACCTCGCCGGTGAGGTCGCAGTAGTGGGTGCCGGCGCGGGCACAGGCCCGCACCAGTGGGCCGCCGTACGCGGCGTAGGGGCCGACCGTCGTGGCGACCACCCGGGTGCGGGAGGCGAGGTCGGCGACGGCGCTCTCGTCGCCCGCGTCGAGGACCAGCAGCGGCCAGGCCGCCGCAGGCGGGCCGAGCTCGACGCGCACGGTCTCCAGGCGCTCGAGCGAGCGCCCGGCCAGGCCGATCCGCACCCCGTCCGGGGCCTGGCCCGCGAGGTAGGCCGCGGTCAGCCGACCGACGAAGCCCGTCGCACCGAACAGGACGATGTCGAGGTCAGGACTACCTGAGGGGGTCATCCTCCGACTGTATGCGCCCCGGGGTGGCCGCCGGTCTGCGACCACCCCGAGACGGCACCGCTCAGCTGTGCCAGGCCGCCGCCTGGGCGGCGGCGTACTTCCGGTCCGCTGCGTTGACGCTCGCCGGGTCGTTGACGTCGACCCCAGCCTTCTTCGCGGCCGCGAGAGCGCGTGCACCGTGCAGGTCCGGCCTGACGACGACCTCCGGCGTGATGGTCGCGTCGAGGGCGGCATACCGCTTGTCGGCCCGGGCCAGCACGGACTCGGAGCGGGTGGCCTTGCGCAGGACCGCCGAGGTGACGGTGACGGCCGAGCCGGTGAGGTAGGGGCTGACGGTCGGGGTGTAGCCGGAGGCGTGCCCCGTCCGGTTGGGGTGGTAGGACTCGGTGATCGGCCAGGACAGCCCGTTGATCCACTCCGGCGACCCACAGACGGCGTGGCCGATGAAGCGGGAGGTCGGGTTGGCGAAGCCGAAGCCTGCGGCGGACGCAGCGGTGGCGGTGACGGAGTTCATCAGGTCCGCGGTGGCGTTGAGCTTGGACTCCTCGGTGGAGGAGAACCACGTGAAGGCGTTGCAGTCCTTCCCGTTGAACAGCCGCGGGTAGCCCACGACGGTCACCCGGGCGTTCGGCGCCCGCGACCGGATCTGGGCATACAGCGTCGCCAGCCGTCCGGGCAGGGTGTAGCGGATGAGGCTCTGGGCACCGCTGACCGCCCCGTTGCAGTTGCTCATCCACGAGGGGAGCGCGCACTCGGTGAGAACGCTGGCGAAGCCGGCGTCGTTGCCGCCCACCGAGATCGAGACGTATGCCGTGCTGCTGCTCAGCGCGGACAGCTGGGTGCTCGCGACGTCGGCGACCGTCGCGCCGGAGCAGGCCCGGAAGACCAGGGCGTAGCCCTTGGCGGCGGAGATGAGGGAGGGGTAGGCGAAGACCGAGCGTTGGCAGCTCGTCCCGTCGCTGATGTAGCTGCGGGTCCCCGTGCCCGAGGAGTAGCTGTCGCCGAGGGCGACATACGACGCCGGCGCCGCGGCAGCCGGCAGGGCGCCCACGAGGAGCGCCAGGAGGACCCCGGCCGCCGCAGCGGCTCGGGCCCGGTGGGACATCGCCATTGATGCCTCCTGGTGAGGAAGAGGGGTGCGCACGGGAGTGTGGCGCTGGTCACACTAGGGGTGGCCCCGGGGGGGCGCACGCCGAACCGGCACGCGGGCGTGGCAACGAAGCGGACATCTCCCGGACACGATTTGGTTACGGCCCTGTTCCCGAGGGGCCACGACCATTATGTTCGGGGAGGCAACATAATGGCCCGGGCGCAGCTCGGGCCAACGACTCATCTTCAGGAGAGCGCATGACAACGAAGTTCTTGCGTACGGCAGCGGTGGCGGTCACTGGCACGCTCGCCCTCGCAGCCTGCGGTTCGAGCAGCAGCGGCGGCGGCGGCAGTTCAAGCAGCTCGGCGGCCGGCGTCCAGGTCGGGGTCATCCTCCCCGACACCCAGTCCTCGGCCCGGTGGG
>CAYPYK010000119.1:0-9672 GCA_964414665.1 uncultured Intrasporangiaceae bacterium
GCGGCGACATCACCACCGAGCAGGTCGACGCGATCGTCAACGCCGCGAACTCCGGCCTCATGGGCGGTGGCGGCGTCGATGGCGCCATCCACGCAGCGGCCGGCCCCGAGCTGCTCGACGCCTGCCGGCGGCTGCGGGCGACGACCCACCCCGACGGCCTCGCGGTGGGCGACGCCGTCGCGACCCACGGCGGGGAGCTGCCGGCGAGCTGGGTCATCCACACCGTCGGCCCGAACCGCCACCGAGGTCAGAACGACCCGGACCTGCTGGCGTCGTGCTTCCGTCGCTCGCTCGCGGTGGCACGCGAGGTCGGGGCCCACAGTGTGGCCTTCCCGGCGGTCAGCGCGGGGATCTACGGGTGGCCCGCCGACGAGGTGGCCCGGGTCGCCGTCGCCACGGTCCGGGAGGACGTCGCACGCGAGCCCGGGATCGACCTCATCCGGTTCGTGCTGTTCTCAGAACCGTTGCTCAGGGCCTTCCAGTCGCTGTTATGAGGGCGCCCCTGCCGGGTTCGATCGAGACGGAAAGGGTTGCACCACAAAGGATCCGCGGGGTGAGCCTCCGGGCCGGACGCCATTCCCCACCCCTGGCGTACCGGCCCTCCCCCCACCGCTTGACGACCTCCCGGCTCGGCCGCCCAACGGTAGTCACCGCGCCTCCCGGCGCCGGTGGTGAAGGCTCACTCCCGCGGAACTGAGGTAAGGCTAGCCCTACTAAAGCCCGGACGCTAGCCCGACAAGCCGCGAGAATCCGTCGATCGTCTGGAGCCCGCTCGAGGCCACGTGGCCGCCCGCCAGGACGAACGGGACGGCGCTCACCCCGAGGTCGGCAGCCGCCCGCTCGTCGGCACGGACCTCGGCAAGGAACTCGTCGGACGCCAGGACGGCCGCCAGCCGACGCTCGTCGACGCCGGCGTCGGCGCCGAGCCGGAGCAGGACCAGGGGGTCGTCGAGCGCCTTTCCCTCGGCGAACTCCGCGGCATACAGGCGTTCCAGCGCGGCCGACTGCAGCGCCGGGCCGCCCATGGACCTGGCCGCCGCCAGCAGCCGGTGCGCGTCCAGGGTGTTGGCCGGCCGAAGCGTCGCGAGGTCGATGACGATGCCGTCAGGACGGGCGTCGATGGCGACGGCCCTGGCGGCCGCCATCGCGTCCTCCTCACTCACCCCGTGGATGCGGGCGAGCTGGGCAGCGGCCGTACCCTCGCCGCGCGGGGCCTGCGGGTCGAGCTCGAAGGAGTGGTAGACGACGGCGACCTCGGCCGGGTGCGCGCTCGCCGTGATAGCCGCCTCGAGCCGCCGCTTGGTGACGTAGCAGGACGGGCAGACCAGGTCCACCCAGACGTCGAGCTCGATGGGGTCCATGTCCCCATCAAAGCATGCGGATGCGGAAGTGCCCCCGCCGAGAGGGCGGGGGACCTCGCAGGGGCGGCCGGTATGCCGCGCCGGAGGCGGCTCGGTCAGAACCGGCCGTAGCCGCTGACGCCGGAGTAGATGGCGCGCACCGCGGTGACGGTCCCGGAGTGGGCCGCGTCGATCATCATTCCCTTGCCGACGTAGATGCCGACGTGGTAGGCCGGGTAGCCGAAGAAGACGAGGTCGCCCGGCTGCGGGCTCGAGACCCGGGCCGCCGCGGCCTGCTGAGCTGACGCCGTGCGCGGGATCGAGATGCCGGCCTGGCGGTAGACGTACTGGGTGAACCCCGAGCAGTCGAAGCCGGAGAGTGACTCGCCGCCATAGACGTAGGGGATCCCGAAGAGGCCGCGGGCGATGTTGACGATCGCGCTCGAGGACTGCGGGATGTTGACGATGGGGGCCCGGACGGCCGAACGCGACAGCGACGCGACCACGGTCCGGGAGACGATGGCCTGGGGCTGAGGCTTGGGCTTGGGCTTGGCGACGGCCCGAAAACCGAGGGCGCCGACCGTCTCGGCCTTGACCGGCACGGCCGCCTCGGGGGCGACCACGGCCGGAGCGGCGCTCGCGGGGGCCCGGGGGGCCTTGCGCTCCGGCGCGCTGGCGCCGGTGGCGGCCGTCGCCGGAAGGGCGAAGGCGGCGACCAGGCCACCCGAGGCAGCCAGCACCGCGGAGGCCTTGACGCTTGACTCGCCCGCGCGCGAGACGATCACGGACAGCTCGGACAGCGGGCTATAGCGGCCCGGCGATCGATGACGGCCGGTCGAGGCGTAGTCAGACACAGTGAACCTCTCTGTCGCCTACGAGGTGAGCTGTCGGGTTCGGGCAGAGGTTGTGCCCGGTCCTCGCGAAGGATGCCCTCCGGTCGGACTTCACCCCAAGGAACCTCATCAAGACGGCCCCGAAGGTGGGTCCCCCGCTCCTGCCAGCGATGGTGCGAAGAGACTCGGGGGCAGTGGCAGGATTTGGCGATCCGCCTCCAAGAGTCCGTCCCAGGGGAGAACGAACTGTTTCAACGCTACACACTACGCAGCGCAATGTCACATTTGTGTCACGGTGCGGTGCGCGACGTCGCTTCGCGGTCCGAACGCACGGGCTCCCGGCCATGCCCTCCTAGGAGGCGGCGCATCAGCTCACCGAGACGTGAACGTGGTCGAAGTGGTTCGCGGTGATGCCGCCCCGGTCGGCCATCGGGCGCCACGACGAGGTCCCCGGGAACCAGATGCGCTGGCGCCAGATGACATATGTCACGTGGAACTCGCTCGCGTGGGCCATGACGAACGCGGCCACCGCGTCTCCCTGCGCCCGGCTCGTGATCATGATGTCGCAGGCGTGCCCGGTGCCGTGGTCGCCGCTGTCGCCGGGGCGGTAGCCGCCGATGTTCGTGATCCCGAACGCGGTGCGGACCGCGGAATAGACCACCGCCGCGTTGGGCCCTAGCCCGCTGGCCCGCGCCGCCGCGGCATACCGGTGGGCGTCGTATGCCGCGGGCCCGGCCGCCGCGCGACCGGAGGGGGCGGCCGGGACCACACGGAAGCCGCTGACGCCGAACGCCGGCCGCGACTGCGGGGCCGCCTCGACCGGCGCCGAGATCGCGGGCTGGGCCGCCAGCGCGGCCCGGGATGCGGTCCGCGAGGCGCGGCCCGGGGCGGCTGTGCGGCTGGCCAGGGCTGCGCTCGGGACCGCGGAGAGGGTCGTCACGGCGGGCGCCCATGGCGCGGGGGGGACGAGCACGGCGCCGACGGCGACCGCCAGGCCGACTGCCACGCCGCCCTTGACCGCGACCCCCCGGGGCACCAGGCGGTGCCACTCGGGGCCACGTCGAGCGGCGGGCGCAGGGTGGCGGGCACGGCGAGGACGCCGGGCACGCGGGAAGGCGGAGGGCATCAGGGGAATGCCTTTCACGAGTGACCAAGGTAACCCACGGTAGCCACCTCCGGCGGCCGCTGTCACATCCCGTTCGGCGCGCCCGGAAAGATCCTGGACCGGCGTGACGAACGGGCCGCGAGGGCCGTGCTCACAGTCCGGGAGATCGGGTGCCGGCCGTCAGCACGGTCCGGCACTCGGCCGGCCGCTCGCGCCGCTCACTCCTGGGAGACGAAGACATGCACCGCGATGTCGTCGGGGAGGGAGACCCCTGCGGCCTCGTCCGCGCCGTCGCGGGTCGCGATGACCCGGGTGCCCTCTCTTCGGACGCGCGCCGGATGACCTGGCAGGAGGCCGGCGGCGGTGAGCAGGGTGAGGGCGTCGTGGTCGACCTGCACGGGCTCGCCGATCCGCCGCACCAGCACCGAGACGGGCAGGTCGGCGGCGACGGCGGCCAGGGTCGTCAGACCCGTGCGGAAGTTCCCCGGCTCGGGGCGCTCGTCACCGAGCTCGTCGAGGCCCGGGATGGGGTTGCCGTAGGGCGACTCGCGCTGCTCGCCGACGAGGGCGAGGATCTTGCGTTCGACTCGGTCGGACATGACGTGCTCCCACCGGCACGCCTCGTCGTGGACGAACTCCCACTCCAGGCCGATGACGTCGACGAGGAGGCGCTCGGCCAGCCGATGCTTGCGCATCACCCGGGTGGCCACCTGGCGGCCCTCCTCGGACAGCTCGATGTGGCGGTCACCCGCGACCGCCAGCAGCCCGTCGCGCTCCATCCGCGCCACCGTCTGCGACACCGTCGGCCCGGAGTGGCCCAGCCGCTCGGCGATCCGGGCACGCAGTGGGACGATGCCCTCTTCCTCGAGCTCGTAGATCGTCCGGAGGTACATCTCGGTGGTGTCGATGAGTTCGGTCACAAGGTAAGCCTCTCATTGCCGAACCGCCGGCGCGGCATGTCCGGCTCAACTCGCGCTCGGGTCACGTTGGGCTTCCCGACGCGGGTCGTATGCCGGGACCCACCTGGCCAGCCACAGCCCGCCGAGGACGACGAGTCCTCCGACGGTTGCGCAGGCCGTCGCGAGCCCCGCGAGCGTGGCGATGAGGCTGACGAGCAGCGGCCCGCCGTTGAGCCCGACGAGCGAGACGAGCCGCCAGGCGCCGAGGAACTGCGCCCGGCCCAGCTCCGGCGCGACGTCGGCCCCGAGGGTCATGACGATGCCCGAGCCCATGCCGTTGCCGACCCCCATCAGGACGGCCACCGCCCCGACGCCGACCAGGGTCGAGGTGAGCGGGAGGACCAGGGTGCCGAGGCCGAGCACGACCACGGTCGGCACGGCCACCCACACGCGCCCGAAGCGGTCCATCACCGACCCCGCCGGGTAGAACAGGAGCATCTCGATGCCACCGGCGACGCCGAAGACGAGCGAGGTCTGCGCCGCCGACAGCCCGACCGACTCGGCCCACAGCGGCACGACCGCCACCCGGGTCGCCCGGGCGATGCCGACGACGAGGACACCGACGCCGACGGTGAGCAGCACCCGGCGGTGGGCCCGCACCACCTGAAGGACCCGGACCCGCTCCGCGGCCTCGGTGCGCGCCTCGTGCTGGGCGGTGACGTCGAGGGTCCGCCACACGACGACGGCCGCCGCCAGCGCAGCCGCCACTGACACGGCATACGCCGACCGGGGTCCCCACGTGGCGACGACGGGCGCCCCGACGAATGGACCGACGAACAGCCCGACCCGGTGCACGCCGCCGAGCGTCGACATCGCGCGGGCGCGCAGGTGCACCGGGGCGGCGTCGGTGAGGTAGGCCTGGCGGGCGAGGAGGAACACCGCATTCGTCACCCCCAGCACGGCGAGAGCGAGGATGAGGACCCACAGGGCGGGCGCGACCACGGCGAGCAGGGACGCGGCGGCGTCGGCCAGGGCCGCCCCGATGAGCGCCCGGCGCTCGCCCACCCGCGCCACCAACGCCCCGGCGGGCAGCGCGACGACGAGCTCGGACACCGAGGAGACCGCGACGACCAGCGCGGCGAGGCCGACGGTGGCCCCGAAACCCCGGGCACTCAGCGCGATGACCGGGGTGACGGCCCCCGTCCCCACCGAGGCCATGGCGGACGGCCCGAAGGCGGGCAGCGCGATCCGGAGCAGCGAGAACTCGGCATCGGGCGCGGCGGCGGTCGGCATAGCGGCCCATCGTGTCACCGGCGTCCGTCAGCGACGCGGTGGGGTTGAGTAGGTTGGCGGGATGACGATCACCATCGCGACCCGCTACAGCGGGCCCCCCGAGTCCGGCAACGGCGGCTGGGTCAGCGGCGCCCTCGCCGAGCACGTGCGGCCCACCTGCGACGCGCCCGCCATCATCGTCCGGCTGTCCTCCCCCCCGCCGCTGGAGCGGCCGCTCGCCGTCGTCGGCGACGGGGACGGCTCGGGCAACGGCACAGTCCGACTCCTCGACGGCGACCACCTCGTCGCGACCGCCGCACCGGCCCCCGTGCCGGCCGGACCGGTCGCCGAGCCGGTGCCACCGGCGCTCGCCCGGGCCGCCGAGGCGGCCTACGAGGGACTCGTGGACCACCCGTTCCCGACGTGTTTCGTCTGCGGCACCGGTCGGGACCCGGCCGACGCCCTGTGCCTGCGGCCCGGGCCGGTGGGCGACGGCACCGGCCGGTATGCCTCGAGCTGGGTCCCGCGCGAGGCCACGGTGCCCGTGGTCTGGGGTTCGCTGGACTGCCCGGGGGGCTGGTCCGCCGGGTTCGCCGGCCGCCCGCTGGTCCTCGGCACGATGACGACGCACGTCCTCGCCCTGCCTCGGGTCGGCGAGCCCCACGTCGTGGTCGGCTGGCCGCGCGGCGGCGAGGGACGCAAGTTCCTCTCGGGCAGCGCGCTCTACACCGCAGAGGGCGAGCTGTTGGCCCACGCCGAGGCCACCTGGATCGCCGTCGACCCCCAGTCCGTCCTACCCCGAAGGAGCACCGCGTGAGCGAGCACCCCACCTCCGCCCTCGCGGCAGCCGCCTCGGAGATCGTCCGCGCCGCCACCGCGCCGACCGCGGTCGTCACCGGAGCGAGCAGCGGGATCGGCGCCGCCACCGCGCGGCTTCTCGCGGCGCACGGGTTCCGTGTCGTCGTGGCCGCTCGCAGGGCCGAGCGGGTGCGCGCCCTCGCCGACGAGATCGACGGGGTCGCGGTGCCCTGCGACATCACCCGCGCCGCGGACGTCGCCGCGCTGGCCGAGGCGGCCGGGCCGTCGGTGAGCGTGCTCGTCAACAACGCGGGCGGGGCGCTCGGGCTCGAGCCGGTCGCCGAGGCCGACCTGGACAAGTGGCGCACGATGTACGAGACCAACGTCATCGGGACGGTTGCCGTGACCAAGGCCCTGCTTCCGGCCCTGCGCACGCCCGGCGACGGGATCGTCGTCAACGTCGGGTCGATCGCCGGCCACCTGTCCTACGAGGGCGGCGGGGGCTACACGGTCGCCAAGCACGGCGTCGCCGTGGTCACCGAGACGCTGCGGCTCGAGCTCGTCGAGGAACCGGTGCGGATCACCGAGGTCGCGCCCGGGATGGTGCAGACCGAGGAGTTCTCGCTGACCCGGTTCGGGGGCGACCGGGCTCGGGCCGACCGGGTCTACGAGGGCGTCCCAGGACCGCTCGTCGCCGAGGACGTCGCCGACGCCATCGTGTGGACGGCGACCCGGCCCAGCCACGTCAACGTCGACCTGCTCGTCATCAAGCCCCGCGCTCAGGCGGCGCCGCACAAGGTCCAGCGCACGACCTGACCGCCGGCTGACCCACGGGCGCCCGAGACCCGGCCGGCGATTGGGGCGTCAGGGCGTCGGATACCGTGCGTCGTAGCGCACGAACCCCCGCTGCCACAGCGTGAGCAGCAGGACCGCCGCGATGCACGCCAACCCCCCGAGCACCGCCATCGCGCCCTCGCCGATCCGCCCGGCGATCCCGCCCCCGGCCAGCTCGCCCAGCCGCGGGCCGCCCGCCACGACGACGATGAACACGCCCTGCAGCCGCCCGCGCATCCGGTCCGGAGTGGCGGCCTGGAGGATCGTCGTCCGGAACACCGCCGACACCGAGTCGGCCGCCCCGGCGAAGGCCATCGCACCGACCGACGCCCACAGCGCCTGGTCGCGGGTCAGGGCGCCATCCGCCCCCAGCAGCGCGAACCCGAAACCGACGATGCCGAGCCCCCAGCCGGCGACGCTCACGAGGATCGCCAGACCCTGGCGGCGCACCGAGCCGAGCGGCCCCGAGACGAGCATGGCGAGGATCCCGCCGATGGCGGCCGCGGCATACAGCAGGCCGACCGTCGACGCGCCGCCGCCCAGGATCACCGCGCCGGCCGCCGGGAACAGGACCCGGGGCTGGGCGAGCAGCATCGCCGCGATGTCGGCGATGAAGGTCATCCGCACGTTCGGGGCGGTCCTCAGGAACGTGAGGCCGTCGAGCACCGACCGCAGCCCGGCCCGCCGGGCGGTCCCTTCGGCGTGCGGCTCCGGCGGGATGGGGTGCAGCCGGACCAGGGCCCACAGGGCGGCCGTCGTGATGACGGCATCGGTCAGGTATGCCGCGGTGAACCCGTGCCGGCCGATGAGGACGCCCGCCAGCAGCGGCCCAGCGGTGAGCGAGGTGTTCATCGCGACGACGCCGAGCGCGTTGGCTGCCGGCAGCTGCTCCACCGGCAGGATCCGCGGGTAGATGCTCGAGCGGGCCGGCCCCGACACCCCCGACGCGCCGCTCCATACGGCGACGATGGCGAACAGCACCCACACGTGGGCGTTGCCGAGCCAGGCCTGGGCGGCGGCGACGCAGCTGGCCGCCCACGACACGGCGTTGGCGGCCAGCCCCACGAAGCGGCGGTCATGGTGGTCGGCGAGCGAGCCGCCGTAGAGGCCCATGACGACGAGTGGGACCAGGGCGGCCAGGCCGACGAGGCCGACGGACGCCGTCGATCGGGTCAGGTCGTAGACCTGCAGGCCGATGGCGACGACGGCCATCTGCGAGCCGACGTTCGACAGCGTGAAGCCGGCATACAGCCAGCGGTACGGCGCGCTCTCCCGCAGCGGGGTGAGGTCGGGCAAGAGGCTCACCCGGAGATTATCGGTCCGCGGCCGGCGCGCGGTGGACGCCCCGGCCGTGGGTGCGCCGGACCGCAACGTGGGATGGGGTGTGCCGCCCCGCGGGGCCGCAGGGCACAATGACCCGAGCCCGACACCGGCGACCACCAGAAGGAGGACACCCATGTCCGACTCCTCTACCGAGCAGGCCCTGGCGCCCGCGACCCCTCAGACCCCTGCCGCGACGCCGGCGGCCGGCGCACTGGCCGCTGCGGCAGCGGCGGCTGCCCCGACGGATGCTGCAGCGGCGGCTGCCCGGACGGCTGAGGCAGCGACGCCTGCCCTGGCGGCCCCACCGGCTGCTCCGTCCGCTGTGCCGGGGGCCCGCGCGGACGACCCCGACTTCCGTCCGGGCCTCGAGGGCGTGATCGGGTTCGAGTCCGAGATCGCCGAGCCCGACCAGGACGGCGGGGCGCTGCGCTACCGCGGCGTCGACCTCCAGGACCTCGTCGGGCGGGTGAGCTTCGGGCAGGTGTGGGGGCTGCTCGTCGACAACGAGTTCGACCCCGGGCTGCCGCCGGCCGAGCCCTTCCCGCTTCCGGTGCACACCGGCGACATCCGCGTCGACGCCCAGTCGGCGCTGGCCCAGCTGGCGCCCGTATGGGGCTTCAAGCCGCTCCTCGACATCGACGAGACCGAGACCCGCGACAACCTCGCCCGGGCCTCGGTCATGGCCATGTCCTTCATTGCGCAGTCGGCCCACGGGCAGGGAACGCCGATGGTCCCGCAGTCACGCGTCGACGAGGGCCGCACGATCGTCGAGCGGTTCATGATCCGGTGGCGCGGCGAGCCGGACCCCAAGCACGTCGAGGCCATCGACGCCTACTTCATCGCGGCGGCCGAGCACGGGATGAACGCCTCGACCTTCACCGCCAGGGTCATTGCCTCGACCGGCGCCGATGTGGCCGCCTGTCTCTCGGGGGCGATCGGAGCACTGTCGGGACCGCTGCACGGCGGGGCCCCTTCGCGAGCGCAGCACATGATCGAGGGCGTCGAGCAGATGGGCGACGCCCGCACGTACGTCAAGGCCGTCATGGACCGGCGGGAGCGGCTCATGGGGTTCGGACACCGGGTCTACCGGGCCTACGACCCTCGGGCGGCCGTCCTGCGCGAGACCTGTCGGCGGCTGGAGGCGCCGCGCTACGAGGTGGCCCTCGAGCTCGAGAAGGCCGCGATCGCCGAGCTGGCCGAGCGCCACCCTGAGCGCAAGATGGAGACGAACGTCGACTTCTGGGCGGCCGTGCTCCTCGACTTCGCCG
>CAYPYK010000120.1:0-9647 GCA_964414665.1 uncultured Intrasporangiaceae bacterium
AAGCCCTTCAGCCCCCGCGAGGTCGTCGCGCGCGTCAAGACGGTGCTGCGCCGCGCCCACCCCGTCGATGCGGCCGGCGGTCCACCCGCCCCGGCGGAGGACGACGGGGTGCTCCGCCTCACCGGGCTCTCGATCGACGAGCACCGGCGGGAGATCTCGACGGACACCGGTCCGGGGGTCCTCTCGGCGCTCGAGTTCGACCTGCTGCTCGCGCTCGCCGCGGCCCCCGGGCGGGTGTTCTCGCGGGCTCAGCTGCTCGAGAAGGTGTGGGGGTACGACTTCTACGGTGACGAGCGCGTCGTCGATGTGCATATCCGCAGCATGCGCAAGGCGCTCGGCGACGACGCGGCCAGCCCCCGGATCATCGGGACGGTCCGCGGGGTCGGCTACAAGCTCCTCCTCACCCCGGCGGAGCGACCCTGATGAACCGCCTCTCCGTCCGCCTCGTCATCTCCCACCTGCTCGTCGCCTTCCTCGGGCTCTCCGCCACCTACCTCATCGTCCGCCAGCTCGCGCCCACCCTCTTCGACCGGATGCAGCTGGCTCCCGGGGGTGGGATGGGGCCCGGCATGGGCCCCGGGCAGGGCCAGCAGGGCGCGCTGCGTCAGCAGGTCGCCGACGCCGTCGACCAGGCGCTGCTCGTCGGCGCCCTCGTGGGCGGGGTTGCGGCCGCCGCCTTCGGTGCGCTGGCGGCATACCGCCTGGTCCGTCCGCTCAGCACGGTCCGCGCGGCGACGAAGGAGATGGCGCGCGGCCGGTATGCCGTGCCCGTGCCCGTCCCGCACGAACGTGAGCTCGCCGAGCTGGCGGCGGACGTCAACACCCTCGGCCAGGCGCTGGCCGACACCGAGTCACGACGGACCCGGCTCCTCGGCGAGGTGGCGCACGAGATGCGGACTCCGCTCACCGTCATCGAGGGCTACGTCGAGGGGATGATCGACGGCGTCATCCCGGCGAGCGCCGCCGAGCTCGGCCAGGTCGTGGCGGAGGTGCGGCGTCTGGAACGGCTCAGCCAGGACCTGTCCTCGCTGTCCCGGGCCGAGGAGGGGCGGCTGGGGCTCGCGATGGCCGAGGTGGACCTGGCGGCCGTGGTGGCGGCTGCCGCCGAGCGGCTGCGGCCCCAGGCCGACGACGGTGGTCAGCGACTGGCGATCGAGGCGGTCGGCGTCGCGCTGCCGGTCCTCGCCGACGCCGACCGGGTGGCCCAGGTCGTGACCAACCTCGTCGGCAACGCGCTCCGGGCGACCCCGGCCGGCGGAGAGGTCACCGTGCGGTGCCGGCGCGACAGGCACGACGCCGTCGTCGCGGTCACCGACACCGGCGAGGGTCTCGCCGAGGAGGATCTCGAGCGGGTGTTCGAGCGGTTCTACCGCGTTCCCGGCCGTCGCAGCACCGGCCACGACAGTGGCTCGGGGATCGGGCTGAGCATCGCGCGCGGCATCGTGCGGGCACACGGGGGAGAGCTGGCGGCGACGTCACCGGGCCGTGAACGTGGTGCCACGTTCACGGCCCGGTTCCCCCTGCGTGGGGCGACGGGTGAGGCCGGCGGCGGCTAGACCCCGCTGTCGGTGAGGAGGCAGTCACCGGTCCCGGCGGCGGTTCCCCGCGCGCCCATCCCGTTGCCCATCGTGCCGTTGCCGGTCCTGGTTCCGGCCGTGCCGTAGCCCGAGCCGGCCTGTCCGCCGGTGCCCATGGGGCCGTAGCCACCACCGGTGAGGACGCCGTTCGCGGCGTTCTCGAAGGCGGTGAGGTGGTGCTCTGAGCCGGTGCGCAGGTTGGTCAGGACGGCGCGCACGTCGGCGGGCAGGCTGCCCGCCAGCGTGGCGTCGAGGTCGGCGATGTCCCGCTTCTCGACGGCGACGCCGACGTCGTATGCCGCGTCGAGCGAGCCGTTGCCCTGCGTCAGCAGGCTGTCGTAGAGCGTCTGCAGGACGGGGTCCGCATAGGTGCCGGCACTGCGGCCGGCCGACGGGTCGCTGACCCCGTAGCGGGTCAGCAGGGTCCCGACCGCGTCGTAGTGGACCTGCTCGCTGCGGGTGATCATCGAGAACGGAGCGGCGCCGTCGTACGTCGCGGCCAGGGCGGCGTAGAGGTCGCGGGCGACCCTCTCCTCCTCGCGGCTGAACTGCAGCGCCGCGGCGACGCCGGCGTCGACGGTGGTGGTGGTGGCGGTGGTGGAGGAGGTGAGGCTCGCGACCACGGCGCTCGGGCCGCCGCCGAACGGGCCCATCGGAAGGGCCTGGGCCGTGGCGGTGGCGCCGAGCGCCAGGAGGAGGGCGGTACCGGCGACCGCGGTCGCGCCGCGGACGCTGAGGAGGCGGTGGCGGGCGGACGGCGCGGGAGCCGTCGAGGTGCGCTCTGGCTGGGTGCTGTTCATGGTGTGCTCCTTGGTGGGTGGGCCTGAGGTCGAGGTGGTCTGTTGTGATCCACTACCGAGTCAACGGCAGGGCGGTGAAGGGCCGGCCGGTGCGGCGATGAAGCCTCCGTGAAGGAGGCAGGCGCCCGGCACCGCCCCGGTCACATGCCCGGACGTGGCTGGAAGATCGCTCTCACGGCGGTCGCGCCGTCACTGCGGAACAGAACGGACGCCCGGACGGATCCGTATCCCCCGCCGAGAAACTTGTGCCGCTCGCCCCCATCCGGACGCCGACCCAGGTATCCTGACCTTCCCGGGCGCGCGTCGTGACCCCCTGCTCCGACGCGCGCCCGCGGCGTGCCCGGGGCCGGTCAGGCGAGCAGCGTCAGCCCGCTGCGCACCCCGATGTAGACCGCGATGACCACCAGAGAGCCCGCGAACACCTTGGTCAGCGTGCGCGGCGAGGCGTGGGCGGCGACCCGGGTGCCGAGCAGGCTTCCCACGATGGCCGTCGTCGTGAACACCGCGATGACCCGCCAGTCGAGGCTGACGCCTGTGGCCAGCCGGGCCGCCAGGGCGGTGGCCGAGTTGATCGTCACCACGAGCAGCGAGGTGCCGACGGCGACCGGCATCGGGAACCCGAGGGCGACCACGAGCGCGGGGACGACGGCGAACCCGCCGCCGACTCCGAAGAACCCGGTCAGCAGGCCGACCCCCGTGGCGGTGAGCAGGACCTTGAGGGCGGCGAAGCAGTCGCAGTGGAACGCCGGGCGCAGGGTGACGATGGCCGGCGCCGCGCGCTCGTGCGGGTCCCCGGCACCCGCCCCCTCGCGGACGGAGCGGCGCCACATCAGGGCCGAGACGACGAGCAGCAGGGCGGCGAAGGCGACCAGCAGGACGGTCGCGTCGATATAGGCCGCGAGCTGCGAGCCCGCGGCGGTCCCGGCCGTCCCCAGCAGCCCGAACGCCAGGCCCTGCCCCCAGCGCACCCGGTGGGCCCGCGCGTGGGCGACCGCGGCGACGACCGCCGAGACGCCGACGATGACGAGCGAGCTGGTGGTGGCCTCGTGGGCGGACTGCCCGAGGCCGTAGACCAGGACCGGCACGGTGACGATGGCTCCGCCCCCGCCGAGCGCACCGAGGGCCAGCCCGGTGACGACACCGGCGAGGACGGCAACGAGCATCACGGTGCTCCGGGCGTGACTTCAGCCACGAGTCGTGTTCTCCTGGAATGGCAGGGCCTGGTGGTCGGTTGACACGAAGGTATACCCTAGGGGGTATATTCACCGAATCCCCGGGGCGTCCCCGACCGCGACACGAAGGAACCGTTCATGGCCACCGTAGACCTCACGACAGACACGTTTGAGCAGACCGTCACGAGCAACGACATCGTCCTCGTCGACTGGTGGGCCGACTGGTGCCGCCCGTGCAAGATGTTCGCCCCCGTTTACCAGGCGGCATCCGACCAGAACGCCGACGTCGTCTTCGGGAAGGTCGACACCGAGGCGCAGCCGCAGCTGTCCGGGGCGGCCCACATCACCTCCATCCCGACGCTCATGGCGTTCCGCGAGGGCATTCTCGTGTTCTCGCAGCCCGGAGCCCTCCCGGCCCAGGCGCTCGACCAGGTCATCGAGGGCGTCAAGGCCCTCGACATGGACGACGTCCGCGCCCAGGTCGCGGCGCACGAGGCCGAGCACGCCCAGCAGGCCTGAGCCACGGTCGACGGGCTCGTCGCCCGTCCGGGCCGGCACGGCGAACATCCGGGCCGGCATTGCGAAGAACATACCCCTGGGGGTATGATGACGATGTGACCAACACCGTTGACATTGCCACGTTCATCACGCGCCACGCCGACGGCGCCCACGTCATCGACGTCCGCGAACCCTACGAGTACCTGGCCGGCCATGTGCCGGGGGCCGCTCCCGCACCGATGAGCCAGATCGCCCACCACATCGAGTCCATCCCCAAGGACACGGACGTCTACGTCATCTGCCAGAGCGGCAACCGGAGCCTGTCGATGGCCGACCTGCTCGCGCGGTTCGGCGTCAAGGCGCACTCGGTCAACGGCGGGACCTCCGCCTGGCTCCGGGCGGGCCGCCCGGTCGTCACCGGCCCGACTGCAGTGTGAGGAGATAGCCATGGCACGCGTCCCAGCGGCGGCCGAGCCCGATACCGGCCAGGGTATGATGGATCGATTTGTCACCCTCAGCGTCGGAGGCCGGTCCATGGAGCTCAACCCTGACGAGATGCAGGCGGTATCCAAGCGGCTCAAGCGTGCCCAGGGCCAGATCGGCGGCATCGTCAAGATGATCGAGGAGGGCCGCGACTGCCAGGACATCGTCACCCAGGTCGCTGCCGTCTCCAAGGCGCTCGACCGGGCCGGCTTCGCGATCATCGCCCTCGGGCTGCGTCAGTGCATCGTCGACCCCAACTCGGACACGATGGACGTGGGGTCGATGGAGAAGCTCTTCCTCTCGCTCGCCTGACCCGACCATGGACGCTGCCGACTGGGACGCGCGGTATGCCGCCACCGACCTCGTCTGGTCCTCCACGCCCAACCAGTGGGTGGCCGAGCTGCTTGGTCCCCTGACGCCGGGCCGGGCGGTCGACATCGCGGCGGGCGAGGGCCGCAACGCCATCTGGCTCGCCGAGCAGGGCTGGACCGTGCTCGCGACCGACTTCTCGGCCGTCGCGGTCGAGCGCATCCGCGAGCTGGCGGCGTCTCGCCTCGGTGCCTCCCGCGGCCGGCTGACCGCCGAGGTCGCCGACGCGACGCGGCCGGTTCCCGGCGAGCAGGCGGCATACGACGTCGTGCTCTTCTCCTACCTCCAGCTGCCGGCCGAGGCGTGGACCCTGGCGCTGCACCGCGGCATCGTGGCCGCGGCCGCCGGGGGCCGGGTGCTCGTCATCGCCCACGCCGAGAGCAACCTCGACGGCGGCTGGGGCGGACCGCAGGACCCGCGGGTGCTGCACGACCCCGACGACGTCGTGGCCCAGGCCGCCGGCATGCCGGTGACCGTGGAGTCCGCGCAGCTGCGCACGCGGGTGGTCCAGACCGCCGACGGACCTCGTGAGGCGCTCGACACGGTCGTCGTCCTGCGCCGCGACTGACCCACGCGGACCAGGCCGCGGTGCCCAGCCGGGTCGCCGGGAGAGGTACAGCGGGTGCTGGGAGGGTCTGCTCTGACCTGGTCCTCGCCGATGCGCCCAACGCCGGCGCCCGGCGCCGTGACCGCCCTCAGGGCGTGGTGGCACCGCCCTCAGGCGGTGGTGGCACCGTCCTCAGGCGGTGGTGGCGGCGACGAGCTGCTCGGGGCCGGCGCCCTGCTGGCTCGTGCCGGCCGCCCAGGTGCGGTAGCCACCGTCGAGGTTGCGGACGTCGTCCCACCCGTGCTGCAGGAGTACCCGCACGGCGGTGTGCCCACGGACGCCGACCGCGCAGTGCACGACGACCGGCCCTGGCGGGACCTCGGCGAGGCGGTCGCGCAGGTCGTCGACGGGGATGAGGATCGAGCCGGGGATCGAGCCACGGGCGTGCTCGCCCTCGGAGCGGACGTCGACGAGGGTCGCCCCGTCGGCCATCGCCCGGGACAGCTCGTGCCACTGGATCATCGGGCTGACCCCGCTGCGGACATTGCTCGCGACATACCCGAGCATGTTGACCGCGTCCTTGGCGGAGCCGTACTGCGGCGCGTACGCGAGCTCGAGGTCGGCGAGCCGGCTGGCCCGCAGGCCCCCTGCCATGGCCGTGGCGATGACGTCGATGCGCTTGTCGACACCGGACTTGCCGACGCCCTGGGCGCCGAGGATCGCGTCGGTCTCGGGGTCGACCAGGAGCTTGAGCTCCATCCGGTCGGCACCCGGGTAGTAGGTGGCGTGCGACGACGGGTGCGTGTGGATGGCCCGGTAGGGACGGCCGGCGGCACGCAGCCGCTTCTCGTTCCAGCCGGTCGTGGCCACCTGCAGGCCGAACACCCCGACGATCGCGGTGCCGAGGACGGCCTGGTCGGCGCCGGGGTGTCCGGTGATGACGTCGGCGACGAAGCGGCCCTGCCGGTTCGCCGTGTTGGCCAACGGAACGAGGGCCTCGGAGCCGTCGAGCCCGTCACGCTTCTCGACGGCGTCGCCCACCGCGTAGATGTGCGGGTCGGAGGTGCGGAAGTGCTCGTCGATGGCGATGCCGCCGCGGGGGCCGATGGCCAGCCCGGCGTCGGCCGCCAGGGTGGTCTCAGGCCGGACCCCGATGGCGGCGACGACCACGTCGGCCGGGAGGCGCTCGCCGGTCGACAGCGTGACGTCGTCGGCGCCGATCGCGGTGACCGAGGTGTGCAGGTGCAGGCGCACCCCGATCCGGCGGATGTGCTCGTGCACGGGCTCGACCATCTCGGGGTCGAGGGGCGCCATGACCTGGCTGGTCGCCTCGACCAGGGCGGTCTCGACGCCGCGGTGGATGAGGTTCTCGGCCATCTCCACGCCGATGAACCCGCCGCCGACGACGACCGCCGTCTTGGCGCGGCGCAGGCCCTCGACCATCGCGTCGGTGTCCTCGATGTCCCGCAGGGACAGCGCACGCTCGATGCCGGGGATCGGCGGGCGGACCGGGCGGGCGCCGGGCGAGAGGACCAGGGCGTCGTACGGCACGTCCTCCTCGGCGCCGGTCCCGAGCTCGCGGACCGCGACGACCTGGCGTTCGCGGTCGATCCGGACCGCCTCGTGCAGCACGCGCACGTCGATACCGAACCGGGCCCCGATCGAGGCGGGCGTCTGCAGGAGCAGGGCCGAGCGCTTCTCGATGACGCCGCCCACGTGGTAGGGCAGGCCGCAGTTCGCGAACGACACGTGCCCGCTGCGCTCCAGGACGGTGATCTCGGCGGTCTCGTCCAGCCGACGTAGTCTGGTCGCCGCGGACATCCCGCCCGCAACGCCTCCGATGATGACGATCTTCATGTACATCACCATACCCCCTGGGGTATAGTCGTGCGAACGCGCCCACATCCTGGGCGACGGGCAGACCTCAACGACGACAGGAGTCGATCCAACATGTGCAGAGCCGTTCGGTGCCGCCAGTGCGGTAAGACGACGTGGGCCGGTTGCGGCCAGCACGTCGACCAGGTGCTTCGTGGTGTCCCGGGGGCCCAGCGTTGCCAGGGCCACGCCAAGGAGCCCGGCCAGGGGGGCTTCCTCGCCAAGATGTTCGGCCGCTGAGCGGTCGCGTCAGCGCGTCTCGGTCAGCCGGGCGCGCGTCGGGCGAGCTACCTCCCTGCCGCTCCCTCTGACGCGCGCCCGGTCACGAACCAGCTCCACGGGCGGGCCGGCCAGGTCCTCATCACGTATGCCGCGCGCATGTCGTCGATGACCAGGCCGGCCCTCGCCATCTCCTCGGGCAGGTCGCGGTCGACGTGGCAGCCTCCGGAGACCAGCCCCCACGCGGGCTGAACCGCCCGCTGGGCCAGGGCCACGCCGCTGTGCGGGGCGAGGGAGTGCTCGACGAAGTGGACCGTCCCCCCGGGGCGCAGCACCCGTCGCATCTCGGCGAGGGCCCGCGGCAGGTCGGGGACCGTGCACATCGTCCACGTGGACACGACGGCGTCGACGCTGTCGTCAGGCAGGGGCAGCTCGGCGGCGTCGAGGCCGACGCGCTCGACGGGGCGGCCGAACGCCGCCACCTGGGAGCCGGCCCGTTCCCAGGCCAGGTCGGCCGGCTCCACGGCATACACCCGGGTCACCCGCTCGCTGTAGTGGGACAGGTTGCGACCCGACCCGAAGCCGATCTCGAGCACCTCGCCCTCGACCTCGGCGCAGGCCCGCTCGCGCCACCCGCCGGCGGTGCGCTCGGTGAGGATGACGTCCATCAGTCGCGGAAGGGCTCGGTCGTCCCACCACCGCTGCGGGTGCATCAGGTCAACCCATGTCGCGAGGCTGTGGTGCACCCGGCGACCGCGACGGTCACCGGGCGCACCACAGGACGGCCGCCGGTCAGTGGTGGCCCTTGGTGATCATCCGGAGGATGCGCACGTTGAACACGGCGAACCGGAAGGTCTGCAACGGAAGGTTCTTGCGGCGCTTGAGCGTCTTCTCGGTGGGCATCGGGGCACCCGAGAGGTCGGCGAACGGCTGGACGTTGGTGTCACTCATGTCGATCACTCCGGGATGAACTGCCAGAAGGGGCGACCCTTGGCCTTGTAGATGAACAGGTGGTGCAGCATGAGCTTGAGCCAGTGCCCGCCCAGACCGAGCTCGCCACGGGTGTCCTTGACCTCGCGGCCGGTCTCCCACTTCGAGTAGTCCGGGACGATGGGGCTCATCGTCATGGCTGCGGCCGAGCCGTTGGTCAGTCCGGCGCCGGCGGAGGCGACACAGGCCGCACCCATGCCCGCCATCGAGGCGTTGTGGGCCGCTGCCGCGGGGCCGTTCTTGAGGCGGTCGCGGATGGTCAGGGCCGCTGTCTTGCCCATGACCCCCGACGGCATGCCGGTGCGGGGCGGCGACGGCGTGATGACGGTGCCGTTGACGCTCTTGCGCGGTTGCGAGATCTGGTGCGGCGGCGCGAACGCGATGCCGACGGCGAAGACGTTGTCGTAGCCCTTGGCGAGGTAGGTCTTCGGCCAGTCGTCGGCCGACCACTGCTCGTAGGGCTTCGGGGTGTAGTCGGCGTCGACCTTCATGAAGCCGCTGGGGGCGAACAGCTCGCTGGTGATGTCGGTGCCGGCCTTGTCGTAGGCCGCCATGCTCACCCCGCCGAACGGCGGCAGCAGCATGCCGAAGTCGAAGGCCAGCGTGTGGTGCTCGCCGTCGAGGGTCTCGTAGTGGATCAGGCCAGGCTCGACCCGCTCGACGTGCGCGCCCAGGATGGCCCTGACGTCTCGCTCCCGGTAGAGCGAGGAGGTCCACAGCTCGCTCGTGGTCTGGAAGCCCATCTCGGCGAACGTCATCCCGCCCACACCGAAGTCGCCCAGCTGGGCCTCGTTGGTCAGGTAGATGAGCGTCGCCGTGTCGCGGACGCCGGCCTCGCGGAGCATGTGGTCGACGTTGAAGACGTACTCGAAGGCCGCGCCCTCGCAGGTGCAGGTGCCGTGACCCATCCCGACGACGAGGGTCTGGGGCTCGCCCGCCTTGAGCTTGGCGATGGTCTCCTGAAGCTTCTCGCTGGCCTCGATGGCGTGGTCCGCGGTGCAGACCGACACGGTGTTGCCGTGGTCCGGGCCGAGGCCCTCGGTCATGCCGAACTTCAGCTGCGGGCCGGTGGCGTTGATGAGGAAGTCGTAGCGGAGCCGCTCCTCCGTCCCCTCCT
>CAYPYK010000121.1:0-9523 GCA_964414665.1 uncultured Intrasporangiaceae bacterium
GGACGACTACCGGAACCAGGTGACGGCGTTCGAGCTGGAGCGGTACCTTCCCAGGTTGTGACCGTCCACCGCGGGGAGAGCGTCCCCGGGGCGCTGACCAGGCTGGGGTTCACCGACCCGGCCCGCGCCCTGAGGCTCCTCGAGGAGGCCGTGCTCGCCCCCCTGGTCCACTCCCGTGACCGGGTCGAGAGCGACGGGCTCGCCTGCGCCCTCGCCGACGTCGCCGACCCCGACCAGGCGCTGCTCGGCCTCGTCCGGCTCATGGAGGCGGCCGAGCGGATGCCGGACCGGGCCGACCATGAGCGGCTCACCGCGGCCCTGGCCTCGCCGGGGCGGGCGCGCGACCGCCTGCTGGCCGTCCTCGGCGCGTCGACCGCCCTCGCCGACCATCTCGTCGCGCACCCGACCCACTGGTCCTCGGTCGCGCAGGCGCAGCCGTGCGAGCCCGCCGGACGGGTCACCGACCTCGGGGCGGCGGTGCGTGGCCTCGACGAGAGCGGTGGGATGGACGCGCTCCGGGTGGAGTACCGGCGCCAGCTCCTCGGGATCGCCGCCGTCGACCTCACCAGTGCCGACCAGGTCATCGCCCTGCCCGAGACGGCGGCCGCCCTGGCGGACCTCGCCGAGGCGGCCCGGGAGGCCGCCCTCGTCGTCGCCACCGCTGCGGTGGGCGATCGCGCCCGCGGGTGCCGGCTGGCCGTCATCGGCATGGGCAAGACCGGGGGCCGCGAGCTGAACTACATCAGCGACGTCGACGTCATCTTCGTCGCCGCATCGGTCGGCGACACCCCCGAGGACGAGGCGCTGGCCGTCGCCACCGACCTGGCCACCCGCCTCATGCGGATCTGCTCGGCGTCGACCCCTGCCGGCTCGCTGTGGCAGGTCGACCCCGCCCTGCGGCCCGAGGGCAAGCAGGGTCCTCTGGTCCGCACCGTGTCCAGCCACCGCGCCTACTACGAGCGCTGGGCCAAGACCTGGGAGTTCCAGGCCCTGCTCAAGGCCCGTCCGGTGGCCGGTGACCGGGCCCTTGGCGAGGAGTACCTCGCCGTGGTCCAGCCGATGGTCTGGCAGGCCGCGTCCCGGGAGAACTTCGTCGACGACGTCCAGGCGATGCGCCGCCGGGTCGAGGAGCACGTCCCACCCGCGGAGGCCGACCGCCAGCTCAAGCTCGGGCCGGGCGGCCTGCGCGACGTCGAGTTCAGCGTCCAGCTCCTCCAGCTCGTGCACGGCCGCGACGACGACACGCTCCGCTCCCGCACGACGCTCGAGGCGCTCGCAGCGCTGTCCCGCGGCGGGTATGTCGGTCGCGACGACGCCACGGTCCTGGACGCGGCATACCGGCTCCTGCGCACGCTCGAGCACCGCATCCAGCTCTACCGGCTGCGCCGCACGCACCTCATGCCGACGTCCGACGCCGACCTGCGCCGGCTGGGCCGGGCCCTCGGCTACCGCCGCGAGCCGGCCCGGGAGGTCGTGCGCGAGTGGCGCGCCCAGGCCCGCGAGGTGCGCCGGCTCCACGAGCGGATCTTCTACCGGCCGCTGCTGTCCGCCGTCGCCCGGCTCAGCGCGACCGAGGTGCGGCTGACGCCGGAGGCGGCCCGCGAGCGGCTGTCGGCCCTCGGCTACGGCGACCCGCGGCGCGCGCTTCGCCACCTCGAGGCGCTCACCGACGGCGTCAGCCGCCGGGCCGCCATCCAGCGCCAGCTGCTGCCGGTCATGCTCGGGTGGTTCGCCGACGAAGCCGATCCCGACGCCGGCCTGCTGGCGTTCCGGCGGATCAGCGACGAGCTCGGGTCGACCCACTGGTACCTCCGGCTGCTGCGCGACGAGGGCTCGGCGGCGGAGAACCTCGCGCACACCCTGGCCCGCAGCCGCTATGCGGCAGACCTGCTCGAGTCCGCCCCCGAGTGTGTGCAGTTCCTCGGCGACCCGGGCGGGCTGCGCCCCCGCACCCGGGAGGAGATCGTGCGGCGGATGCGGTCGGCGGCCGGGCGCAAGGAGGACCCCGAGTCGGCTCTGCTCGCCGCCCGGGGGATCCGGCGCTCCGAGCTGTTCCGGGTGGCGGTCGCCGACCTCACCGGGACGCTGCCCCTGGACGCGGTCGGTGCGGCCCTCACCGACCTCATGGGCGCGCTGCTGCAGGTCACCCTCGAGGTCTGTGTCCAAGACCTTCGGACCCGGACCGGTACGCCCCCGGTCACCCGGCTGCTCGTCGTCGGCATGGGCCGGCTCGGCGGGGGCGAGGTGGGCTACGGATCGGACGCCGACGTCGTCTTCGTCCACGACCCGCTCCCCGGCGCTGACGACAACGCCGCCCAGGAGCAGGCCACCGAGATCGTGCAGCGGCTCATCCACCTCCTCGGTAGGCAGGGCCCCGACCCGGTCATCGACGTGGACGCCGCCCTGCGCCCGGAGGGCAAGAACGGTCCACTGGTGCGCTCCCTCGCGGCCTACCGGCAGTACTACCGGCGGTGGTCCCTGGTCTGGGAGGCCCAGGCGCTGCTTCGCGCCGCTCCGGTGGCCGGTGACGCCGAGCTCGCTGAGCGGTTCCTCGACCTGGTCGCCCCGATCCGCTGGCCCGTGGGCGGCCTCACCGCCGAGCAGGTCCGCGAGATCCGCACCCTCAAGGCGCGGATCGAGGCCGAGCGGCTACCCCGGGGAGCCGACCGCAAGACGCACTTCAAGCTCGGCCAGGGGGGGCTGTCCGACGTGGAGTGGTGCGTCCAGCTCCTCCAGCTCGAGCACGCCCACGCCTGTCCCCAGCTGCGGACGACATCGACGATGCGTGCGCTCGACGCGGCCGAGTCGCTCGGCCTCGTCGACGCGGCGTCGGCCGCGGCCCTCGCCGAGTCATGGCGGCTCGCGTCGTCGATGCGCAACGCCGGCACGCTGTTCCGCAGCCGCACCATCGCCGCCCTGCCCACCGGTCTGCGCGACGCCGAGGGTATCGCCCGGGTCCTCGGGCTGCCGCCCCGCTCGGGCCAGGAGCTCTCCGAGCGCTACCGGCGGGTCGCCCGGCGCGCCCGCCAGGCCGCCGAGCGGGTCTTCTACGGCACCTGACGCCGGGATCGGGGCCGACCGGGGGGTGGACGGCGAACGGCCGGGACACCCCCGGGAAATAGACTCCTGCGCATGGACCCGGTCATCCCGGTGCGCGACCTTCGCGGGCGCACGCTCGGCCGCCGCGAGCTGCGCAGCCTGCTGCCGCGTGCGGCCCTCGACGTCGAGGCGGCGGTGGTCGCGGTCCGTCCCACGTGCGAGGACGTCCGGGACCGCGGTGCCGAGGCGGTGTATGCCGCGGCCGAGCGGTTCGACGGCATCCGCCCACCAGCGCTGCGGGTCCCGGTGGAGGTGGTCCGGGCCGCGCTCACCGCGCTGGACCCGGCCGTGCGCGGGGCCCTCGAGGAGGCCGTGCGTCGAGCCCGGCTGGTCCACGCCGACCAGCGGCGCTCCGACACGACGACCGTCGTCGCCGAGGGCGGCACCGTGACCGAACGCTGGGTGCCGGTGGACCGGGTGGGGCTCTATGTTCCCGGCGGCCTGGCCGTCTACCCCAGCAGCGTCGTCATGAACGTCGTCCCGGCCCAGATCGCCGGGGTCGACTCGCTCGCCGTCGCCTCGCCCCCACAGCGCGACCACGACGGCTGGCCCCATCCCGCCGTTCTCGCGGCGTGCGCCCTGCTCGGCGTCGACGAGGTCTACGCCATGGGGGGCGCCCAGGCCGTGGCGGCCTTCGCCTACGGGTTCGTCGACGACACCGGGGCCGAGCGCGTCGAGTGCGAGCCGGTCAGCCTGGTGACCGGGCCCGGCAACATCTACGTCGCCGCTGCCAAGCGCCTCCTCAAGGGCATCATCGGCATCGACGCCGAGGCCGGGCCGACGGAGATCGCGGTCCTCGCCGACGCCGGTGCCGACCCCGAGCACGTCGCGGCCGACCTGGTCAGCCAGGCCGAGCACGACCCGATGGCCGCCGCCGTCCTGGTCACCGCCGACCCGGAGCTGGCCGAGGCGGTCCAGGCCGCGCTGTCCCGCCGGGTGGCCTGCACCAAGCACAGCGAGCGGGTCGCCGAGGCCCTCTCCGGGCCGCAGTCCGCCGTCGTCCTCGTCGACGACCTCGACGCGGGTCTGGCCGTCGTCGACGCCTACGCCGCCGAGCACCTAGAGATCCACACCCACGACGCGGCGGCCGTCGCGGCGCGGGTCCGCAACGCCGGCGCCGTGTTCGTCGGCGGCTTCGCCCCGGTCAGCCTCGGCGACTACTGCGCCGGGTCCAACCACGTCCTGCCGACCGGGGGCAGCGCGGCGCACAGCAGCGGCCTGTCCGTCCAGTCCTTCCTGCGCGGCATCCACGTCGTCGAGTACACCGAGGCGGCGCTGCGCGAGGTGGGGGAGCACGTGGTCACCCTCGCCCGCGCCGAGGACCTGCCGGCCCACGGCGAGGCCGTCATCGCCCGCCTGCCCGAGCTCGGCTAGCCCCACGAGGACACCCATGACCGACATCGACGACCTCATGCGGCGCGACCTGCGGGGGCTCACCCCGTACGGCGCCCCCCAGCTCGAGGTCCCCGTCGCCCTCAACACCAACGAGAACTCCTACGCCGTCCCGCCCGAGGTGGTCGCCGACATCGTCGCGAGCGTGGCGGCCGCCGCCCCCGGTCTGAACCGCTACCCGGACCGCGAGTTCACCGCCCTTCGCCGGGCCCTGGCCGGCTACCTCTCCCGCACCGGCACGGCCGTCGCGGCGGAGCAGGTGTGGGCCGCCAACGGGTCCAACGAGGTGATCCTGCACCTGCTGCAGGCGTTCGGTGGCATCGGCCGGGTCGCGCTCGGGTTCACCCCGGCATACTCCATGCACCCGATCATCACGACGACGAGTGGGACCGGCTGGGTCGACGGCTGGCGGGGCGTGCCAGGTGGCGGCCGGTTCGACCTCGAGGCGGCGGCAGCGGCCCGGCAGACCAGGGACGCCGACCCGCACATCGTGTTCCTCTGCTCGCCCAACAACCCCACGGGCACGGCACTGTCGCTCGAGGTCGTCGAGGCGGTCTACGAGGCGGCAGCGCATGCGGTGGTCGTGGTCGACGAGGCGTATGCCGAGTTCGCCCGGCCGGGCACGCCGAGTGCCGTCACCCTGCTGCCGGGGCGGCCACGGCTCGTCGTCACCCGGACGATGTCGAAGGCGTTCGCGCTGGCCGGGGCGCGCCTGGGCTACCTCGCCGGCGACCCCGAGCTCGTCAACGCCCTGCGCCTGGTCCGGATGCCCTACCACCTCTCCTCCCTCACCCAGGCGGTCGCGCTGGCCGCGCTCCGGCACGCCGATGCGATGCTCACCACGGTGGGGGACATCAAGGAGCAGCGGGACCGGATCGTCGACGCCCTGCCCGGCCTGGGGCTCGAGCCGGTGCCGAGCGACGCGAACTTCGTCCTGTTCGGGGGCCTCGCCGACAGCCACGCCGCGTGGTCGGCCCTGCTGGATCGGGGAGTTCTCGTCAGAGACGTGGGTCTTCCGCACTATCTTCGTGTTACGGCAGGTACGCCCGAGGAGACGAGCCGCTTCCTCGACGCCCTCGCCGAGCTCGGGACCGACCATGTCGAGGAGGCAGCACCGTGAGCACTGACGCGAGCCCCGTCGGACCCGCCCACCGCACGGCCAGCCTCACCCGCGAGACCTCCGAGAGCTCGGTCAAGGTGGGCGTCGACCTCGACGGCACCGGCGCCGGACGGGTCAGCACCGGGGTGCCGTTCTACGACCACATGCTGCTGACCCTGGCCAGGCACTCGCTCATCGACCTCACGGTCGAGGCCACCGGCGACCTCGACGTCGACGCCCACCACACCGTCGAGGACGTCGCGATCGTCCTCGGCGAGGCGGTACGCGAGGCCCTCGGCGACAAGCGCGGCATCGTCCGGTTCGGGGACGCCACCGTCCCGCTCGACGAGGCGCTCGTCCAGGCCGTCGTCGACGTCGCCGGACGTCCCTACGTCGTCCACACCGGTGAGCCGGAGGGTCAGGCCCAGGTCGTCATCGGCGGCAGCTACGTCGGATCGCTGACCCGCCACGTCCTGGAGTCGTTCGCCCACCACGCCGGGATCGCCCTGCACGTGCGGGTGCTCGCCGGCCGCGACCCGCACCACATCGTCGAGGCCCAGTTCAAGGCGCTGGCGCGCGCGCTGCGAACCGCCGTGGCCCTCGACCCGCGCGTCCGAGGCATCCCGAGCGCGAAGGGCGCACTCTAGAGCCATGGACAGCAGGGGCTACGAGATGGGCGCCGGGCATGGGCTGCTGCTTGTGCACGGTCGCCCTGACGCGGTGGCCACCTGGGCCCGCCGTGGGGTCGTCGCCACGCACCTGACCCCGCTCGACGACGGCTGGACCGGGGTGAGCCTCGCCGAGGACCGCGCCCGCAGCGCCGCCCCCTACGACATCGGCCTCGAGATGCTGTCCGCCCGCTCCGTGCCCGGTCGCAGCCGCCCGGCCATCGGCTTCTTCGTGATGAAGGGCCGGGCCGTCATCAGCGCCCAGCCCAAGGGCCTGCGCCAGCAGCTACGGTGGCTCGTCTGGGAACCGGGGCACGGCATCCGCCGCACGCCCGACCTGCCGCTGCTCGCGCCGGACGTGCTCATCGCCTCGGCCGGCGCCCGCACCCGCCCCGGCGCGATCATCTCGACCGCGCGCAACCCCTCCGGCCGCCCGATCGAGATGCTCGTCGAGGTCATCCGGCTGCTGGGCCTGCCGGGCGAGGCGCTGCTCGTCGGCGGCCCCGCACCGCAGGACCGCGTCGTCGAGCCCAGCCGGCGCTCCGTCCGGGCGTTCGACGCCCTCGTCGCCGAGGACGCGGCCTACCGCACCGAGCCCGGCGGGGGAGCCCGGTGACCGCTGGGGTCGTCGTCCTCGACTACGGCAGTGGGAACGTCCGCTCCGCCGTGCGCGCCCTCGAGCGCGTCGGCGCCGACGTCGAGCTGACGGGCGATGTCGACGCGGCCCTAGCTGCCGATGGGCTGGTCGTCCCGGGCGTCGGCAACTTCCACGCGTGCATGGCTGGGCTGCGGGCGGCCGGTGGCCCCGGCGTCGTCGACCGGCGGCTCGCCGGTGGCCGGCCGGTTCTCGGCGTCTGTGTCGGCCTCCAGGTGCTCTTCGAGGGCTCGACCGAGCCGAGCGAGTCCCCCCAGGAGGGGCTCGGCCAGTGGCCGGGCATGGTCACCCGGCTGGAGGCGCCGGTCGTGCCCCACATGGGCTGGTCCACGGTCGAGGTGCCGGGTGGCTCCACGCTGTTCGCCGGGGTGGAGCAGGAGCGCTTCTACTTCGTCCATTCCTACGCCGTGGCGCAGTGGACGATGCCGGAGCCACAGGGCAGCTTCGCTGCGGTGGCGCCACGGGTGACGTATGCCGTGCACGGCAGCCGGTTCGTCGCCGCGGTCGAGAACGGGCCGCTGTGCGCAACCCAGTTCCACCCGGAGAAGTCCGGCGAGGCCGGGCTCACCCTGCTCGAGAGCTGGGTGCGGGCCCTGTGAGCGCGACCTCCAGGAGACCCGCGACGGCCACGACGTCGGCGACCGGCCGGTCGCCGACCACGAAGCGGACCGCACCCCCCCGCCGCGCGACGAGCAGGCCGGGCGCGCTCGCCGTCACCGGTGCGCTCGCCCACGCTGCCGTGAGGCAGGCCGAGCCGCCCGGATCGCCCACCGAGGAGAGCCCCTCGTGACCGACGACCTCCCAGCGCTCCAGCTGCTCCCGGCTGTCGACGTCGCCGACGGCCGGGCCGTCCAGCTCGTCCAGGGCGTTGCCGGCAGCGGTGGCGAGTTCGGCGACCCCGTGCGGGCCGCTCTGCGCTGGCAGGAGCTGGGTGCGCAGTGGCTGCACCTCGTCGACCTCGACGCGGCGTTCGGGCGCGGCTCCAACGCCGGGCTGCTCGCCCGGATCGTCGGCCGTCTCGACATCGACGTCGAGATGAGCGGCGGGATCCGCGACGCCGAGTCGCTCGAGCGGGCGCTGGCGACCGGCTGCCGCCGGGTCAACCTCGGCACCGCCGCCCTCGAGGACCCGCAGTGGACGGCGCTGGCCATCGCGACGCACGGCGACCGGGTGGCCGTCGGCCTCGACGTCCGGGGCACCACCCTGGCCGCCCGCGGTTGGACGAGCGAGGGCGGCGACCTGTGGGAGACCCTGTCCCGGCTCGACGCCGAGGGGTGCGCGCGCTACGTCGTCACCGACGTCGCCAAGGACGGCATGCTCCAAGGGCCCAACCTCGTGCTGCTGGCGGAGGTGTGCGCCCGCACCGACCGTCCCGTTGTGGCCTCGGGCGGGGTCTCGACCCTCGCCGACCTCGCCGCGATCCGCGAGCTCGTGCCCGTCGGTGTCGAGGGAGCCGTCGTCGGCTCTGCCCTGTACCGCGACGCCTTCACCCTCCCGGAGGCGCTCGACGTCGCCGGCCGGCCGTGAGCGACCCGTGCGGGGGTGACCCACACCCGCCGGACGTGGCCGACTCCGCGGGGACGACGTGGCGCGGACGGGAGCTGACGCCGAGCGGCGTCGAGGACGACACCGGCGACGCCGACCCCGCGCTGGCCCGGGTCGTCTCGGCCGGCGCCGGCCCCGCAGCCCTGATGGCCGCGGTGCGCGGCGCGCGCCTCCTCGTCCCGGTCCTCGCCCAGGCCGCGGGCGTGGACGAGAGCGGGGAGCACGCGGTGCAGACCCACGTCGAGATGGCCTCGGTGACCCTGCTCGCCTCCGACGGCCAGCGGGCGCTGCCGGTGTTCAGCAGCATAGAGAGCCTCGCCCGGTGGGACGCCGACGCCCGTCCGGTCCCCGCGACCGCGGCCCGGGTCGGTCGGGCCGCGGTGGCCGAGCGCTGCGACGTCGTCGTCATCGACGTCGCCGGACCCGCCAGTGCCGTCCTGCGGCCCTCGATGGTGTGGGCGCTGGCCCAGGACCGCCCCTGGGTCGCCCCCCACGAGGACCCGTTCGTCGAGTCTGCGGTGTCCCGCGCGCTTGCCGAGGAGGACGACGTCACCGACCACGGCCTCGAGGAGGGGTCCCCGGCCGGGGAGGGGGTGCTGTGTGTCGCGCTGGCCCTGCGCCCGGGCTTGTCGGCGGGCCAGGTCGGCGACCTGGCGACCCGGCTCGGAGAGCGGCTGGCGGCCGACGGCGAGCTGCGGGCGCGGATCGACGGCCTGGCCTTCCGGATCCGGTGACCGCTCGACCCCGGGGAGCGGACCACGATTTCGGGGTACGCCCCGGGCGCTGGTAGCCTTCAGCGTTGACCGGTCGTCTCGCCAGGGACGGCACGCAAGAGAAGCACCGCTTCCACCCGCGCCGACCTTCGGGTCGCCGGGTCACCCACGGTCGGCGACGCAGGTCGCCGCGGCCCCCAACGGGCACACGCGGCCCACCGGCGTGGCCGGGCCGATGGCTCGGTGAGGCTTCTCGCGCGTTGGCGTCGAGGAGCCTCTTCTCGTCGGTGCGGTCGTCCGCAGACGACGAAGGAGAACGACAATCAGCGAGCCTCGCATCAACGACCGCATC
>CAYPYK010000122.1:0-9484 GCA_964414665.1 uncultured Intrasporangiaceae bacterium
CGCCCAGCGCGCCGCGCAGAGCGCCGGCCACGCCGAGATCACGCCGGCGCACCTGCTGCTCGCCCTGGCCGAGCAGTCGGGTACGACGACCCCCGCCCTCCTTGCGGCCGGTGGGACCACCGCCGAGGCGGTCGCCGCTGCAGCCCGGGCCCGCCTGGACGGTATGCCGTCCAGCTCCGGCTCGACCGTGGCGACCCCGGGTCTGGGTCAGGCAGCCCTCGCGGTGCTCCAACACGCCACCACCTTGATGACCGCGCGCGGCGACACCCATCTCTGGACCGACATCCTCCTGCTCGCCCTCGTCGAGAAGCACGCGCTCGCCGGTGCCGGCCAGGTCGACGCGCGGGCCGTGGAGGCTCAGATCGACCACCTGCGGGCCGGTCAGAAGGTCACGACCGAGCACCCGGAGGCGACGAGCGAGGCCCTCGACAAGTACGGTGACGACCTCACCCAGGCCGCCCGCGACGGCAAGCTCGACCCGGTGATCGGCCGCGACACCGAGATCCGCCGGGTCATCCAGGTCCTGTCGCGCCGGACCAAGAACAACCCCGTGCTGATCGGCGAGCCGGGCGTCGGCAAGACCGCCGTCGTCGAGGGCCTGGCGCAGCGCATCGTCGACGGCGACGTGCCGGAGTCGCTGCGAGACAAGCGGCTGCTGTCGCTCGACCTGGCGGCGATGGTCGCCGGGGCGAAGTACCGTGGCGAGTTCGAGGAGCGGCTCAAGGCCGTCCTCGAGGAGATCAAGGCCACGGAGGGCCAGATCATCACCTTCATCGACGAGCTGCATACGGTCGTGGGCGCCGGGTCCACCGGCGACTCCTCGATGGACGCCGGCAACATGCTCAAGCCGATGCTGGCCCGCGGCGAGCTGCGCCTCGTCGGCGCGACGACGCTCGACGAGTTCCGTCAGCGCATCGAGAAGGACCCGGCGCTGGAGCGCCGCTTCCAGCAGGTGTTCGTCGGCGAGCCGAGCGTCGAGGACACCATCGCGATCCTGCGCGGACTCAAGGAGCGCTACGAGGCGCACCACAAGGTCGAGATCGAGGACAGCGCGCTCGTCGCCGCCGCCACCCTGTCCGACCGGTACATCAGCGGGCGCCGGCTGCCCGACAAGGCCATCGACCTCGTCGACGAGGCCGCGTCCCGGCTGCGGATGGAGATCGACTCCAGCCCGGTCGAGGTCGACGAGCTCCGCCGCGTCGTCGGCCGGCTCAACATGGAGGAGCTGCACCTCTCCAGGGAGACCGACGAGGCCTCCATCGAGCGGCTGGCCAGGCTGCGGGCCGACCTCGCCGACAAGACCGAGGCACTGACCGCCCTCACCGCCCGGTGGGAGTCGGAGAAGTCCGGGCTGAACAAGGTGGGTGACCTCAAGGCCCGGCTGGACGACCTGCGCACCCAGGCCGACCGCCTGCAGCGCGAGGGCGACTACGAGAAGGCATCCCGGCTGCTCTACGGCGACATTCCCGCTCTGGAGAAGGAGCTCGCCGCCGCGTCCGCAGTGGAACAGTCCACCGCTGCGGCCGACCTGATGGTCAAGGAGCGGGTCGGGGCCGACGACATCGCCGAGGTCATCTCGGCGTGGACCGGCATACCCGCCGGGCGCCTCCTGCAGGGTGAGAGCGAGAAGCTGCTGTCGATGGAGTCGATCGTCGGCTCCCGGCTCATCGGCCAGACCGGCGCGGTTCGGGCCGTCTCCGACGCCGTGCGCCGGGCGCGGGCCGGGCTGTCCGACCCCGACCGCCCGACCGGGTCGTTCCTGTTCCTCGGCCCCACCGGCGTCGGCAAGACCGAGCTGGCGAAGGCGCTGGCCGACTTCCTCTTCGACGACGAGCGGGCCATGGTCCGCATCGACATGAGCGAGTACTCCGAGCGGCACGCGGTGGCCCGGCTCATCGGCGCTCCTCCGGGGTACGTGGGGTATGAGGAGGGCGGGCAGCTCACCGAGGCCGTGCGCCGGCGGCCCTACTCGGTCGTCCTCCTCGACGAGGTCGAGAAGGCCCACCCCGAGACCTTCGACATCCTCCTGCAGGTGCTCGACGACGGCCGGCTGACCGACGGGCAGGGCCGCACGGTCGACTTCCGCAACGTCATCCTCGTCATGACCTCCAACCTCGGCTCCCAGTACCTGATCGACCCCTCGATGGCGACGACAGCCAAGAAGGAGGCCGTCCTCGCGACGGTGCGGGAGGCGTTCAAGCCCGAGTTCCTCAACCGGCTCGACGAGGTCGTCGTGTTCGACGCCTTGACGACCGCCGAGCTGAGCCAGATCGTCGACCTGCAGGTCCGGGCTCTCGCGACGCGGCTGCACGAGCGGCGCATCACGCTGTCGGTGACCGACGCCGCACGGGAGTGGCTCGCCATCACCGGCTACGACCCGGCATACGGTGCCCGGCCGTTGCGCCGCCTCGTCCAGCGCGAGATCGGCGACCGGCTCGCCAAGGCCCTGCTTGCCGGCGAGGTCCGCGAGGGCGACACCGTCGCCGTCGACCGCGACCCCGAGGCCGACGCCCTCGTCCTGGGCTGACTGGCGCTCCGGGGCGGCATACCGGTCGCTTCGCAGGGGAAACCCGAGGTTCGCCGGGGTTATCAACCCCGGCGAACCTCGGGTTTCCCCGATGGGGCGGGAAAGTTGAGGTGTTGAGGTGTTGAGGTGTTGAGGCGGGGGAGGGGGAGGGGGGCCGCGCTCTCAGCCGGGCGACGGCATACCAGCGGTTAAGGTGTCGCCCATGCGTCGTGCCCTCTCCGCCGCCGTGGCCGTGGCTGCCACGGCCCTGCTCGGCACGGCCGGTTGCTCGGGGGGCTCGGCAGCGGCGCCGCAGGTCCCGCCCAGCCAGCGGCTCGCGGCCGCCAAGCGGGTGCTCGACGAGGCGAGGTACGTCCAGCTCACCCTGTCGAGCAAGGACGTCCCCGCCGACGTCAACGGCGTGACCGGGGCGACCGGCGTCGGCGTCGTCAGCTCGACCGAGCCGAGGTTCAAGGGCAGCATCACCGGAACCGTCAAGGGCATCGCGGGCACCGTCGACCTCATCTGCATCGGCGACGCGGCCTACATGAAGTTCTTCACGCCGGACTACGTCGAGACCGACCTCGCCACCCTGGGCGCCCCCAACCCGTCGGTGTTCTTCAACCCCGACAAGGGCGTCTCGACCCTGCTCACAGACGCGTCGGACCCGGCCAAGGGGGAGCAGATCCGCTCGGGCGACGAGGTGCTCGACCGCTACACCGGCACCGTGCCGGGGTCGCGGATCAAGCAGCTGTTCATGCTCGGCGACGGCACCGGGACCTTCACCGTGACGTTCGGGATCACCGCGAAGGACCAGCTGCGCACGGCCGTCATGACCGGCGCCTTCTTCGATACGACGACGGCGACCTACACGCTGCGGCTCACGAGCTATGGGACCGCCGTTGAGATCACCCGCCCCTAGGGCGCTGCTCGCCACGGCGTCCGTCGCCGTCGCCCTCGCGGCCGCCGACACCTATGTCGTCGTCCTCGCCCTCACCGACATGATGCGCGGGGTCGGGGTCGGCATCGACGCGCTGCAGAAGGCCACACCCATCATCTCCGGGTTCCTCCTGGGATATGTCGCCGTGCTCCCGCTCATCGGTCGGCTCGCCGACCTCGTGGAGCGCCAGCGGGTGCTGCTCGGCTGCCTCACGGTGTTCGTGGCCGGCTCGGCGGTCACCGCGCTCGCCGTCGAGCTGCCCGTCCTCGTCACCGGCCGCATCGTCCAGGGGATCGGCGGCGGGGGCCTGGTCCCCGCCACCTTGGCGATGGTCGCCGACCTCTGGCCACCCGCCCGCCGGGGAACCCCCCTCGGCGTCGTCGGAGCCGTCCAGGAGCTGGGTTCGGTGCTCGGCCCCCTCCTCGGCGCGGTCATCCTGGCGGTCTCGAGGTGGCGGACGATCTTCTGGGTCAACGCCACGCTGGGGGTGCTGCTGGCGGTGGGGGTCGTCCTCGCCGGCGGAGGTATGCCCCGACGCCCGCGGCTGGTGCCGCTGGTCCTCGGCGCGCTCGCGGCACTCGCCGCCGGGCTCGCCCTGTCAGCCCCGGAGCGGCTGGCGACCGACGTCACGTTGGGCGTCCCGTTCGTGCCGTTCGGGGACTCCGCCTCGCGGGTCGCCACGCCGATCGGTGCGCTGGCGCTGGTGCTCGCGGTGGCGGCGCTGGGCCTGTGGGGCCACGCGTCATGGGGGACCCTGCGGCGGGCGGACCTGCTGGGGGCGGGGCTCGTGGGAGTCTCCCTCGGCTGCGTCGTGCTCACCTTCGCGTCGGCCGACCCGGCCACCGAGATCGTCGGACCCTCGGGGTACGTCCTCCTGCCGGTCGCCGCGGTGTGCGCGGTGCTCTATCTCGTCCACCATCGCCGCACGGCCGCTCCGCTCGTGCCCCGCGGGGTGGTCAGAGGGCGCGCCGGATGGGCTCTGGCCGTCAGCCTGCTCGTCGGAGTGGCGCTGGTCGCGGTGGTCGTCGACGTCCCGCTGCTCGCCCGGCTGGTGCTGACCCGTTCCGAGACCGGCGCCGCACTCGTCCTCGTGAGGTTCCTGCTCGCCGTCCCGGTCGGAGCGCTGCTCGGCGGCTGGTCGCTGCGCCGGCTCGGTGACGGCCTGGTCAGCGGAGCCGGTCTCGTCCTCGCCGCCACCGGCCTCGTCGCGATGTCCACCTGGGGCCGCGGCTCTCTCGACCGTCCCGCCGCCACGGTCGTCCTCGCCCTCGTCGGGCTGGGCGTCGGGCTGGCCCTCGCACCGGTCAACAACGCCGCCCTCGCCGACTCGCCCCACGACGCCCACGGGAGCGCCACCGCCCTCGTCGTCGTCGCCCGGATGGTCGGTATGGTCGTCGGGCTGGCCCTGCTCACCGCGATCGGCCTGCACCAGTACTACGCGGCCGTCGTCGCGATGCCCGACCACACCGACACCGGCGCCCTTCTCGACGCCGCGATCGTGCAGGTGAGGTGGGTCTTCCGTGGGGCGGCCGTCGCCGCCGGACTGGGGGCCCTCGCCTCGGTGGCCCTCGGCCTGCGCCGGGTGGCCGGCACCGAGCCGCACGAGCCCACCTTCGGCCTCTGACCGACGTCCGGCAGCGGTCGTCCCGCGCCGGGTGCGACGTCAGCCCAGATCCATCACCAGACGTGGCGCCGGGCCACCCGGGGTCTGCGCCACCGCGACCCCTGCGAAGCCGACGGAGGCGTAGAACTCGCTCGCGTGGGGGTTCGCGGTCACCTCGAGCCGCTGGACGCCCCGGTCGCGCAGCACGCCGCCCAGGTGCTCCATGAGCTCCGTCGCGATGCCCCGGCGGGTCCACGGGGGGTCGACGAAGAGGTCCTCGAGCTCGACGGTCCCGCCCACCTCCGCCCAGGTCACGAAGCCCACGACGACGCCGTCGCGCTCGGCGACATAGGTCCTGCCCTCGGCCAGTCCCTCCGGTCGCAGGACGAGGTACTCCGGGTGCGCGAGCAGCAGGTCGCGGTCGCCGGGGTTGCCGAGGGACGCCCGGCGGAAGACCTCGGTCAGGGCCGCGAGGTCGCCGGGCGCGCCCAGCCGGATGGTCGCCATGTCGGCCGTCTCTCCTGGTCAGCCGGCGGCGGTGTCCAGCTCGGAGCCGCCAGCTATGCCGCAGTCGACCATGGCGACCAGGGCGTCGACGACGACGTCGGTCGCTTCGTAGGTGAGCATGTGGCCCAGCCCCTCGAGGACGGTCAGCTGCGACCCGGCGATCTCATCGTGGAGCACCTGCGACCAGGTGGGCGGGGTCAGCCTGTCCTGCGAGCCGACGATGATGTGGGTCGGAACCGTGTCGAGGTGGGCGAGCGAGGCGAGCTCGTTGTGCGCCGACAGGGCGGTGAAGTAGCGGCCGATCGTCGGCATGGGTGTCCGCTGGATCTGCCGCACCGCTGCCTTGACGTCCTCGGGCCGGGGGTCCTTCCCGAACGACAGCCGGCGCTGTGCGGCGACAGGGACCAGCGGGCCGGGGGCGATGCCCGGGGCGAGCGAGCACACGCGCATGACGAGCCCCTCGAACGGGATCGGCTTGCGGCCCTCGATCGACGCCGCCGTCGAGACCAGGACCACCCCGCGGACCCGCGCCCGCAGCTCGTCGGTGTGCTGACCGGCATACGCCATCACCGCCATGCCGCCCATGGAGTGGCCGCCCAGGACGAGCGGTCCGGTGGGTGCCAGGGCCGACAGCACGGTGGCGAGGTCCTCGCCGACCATCCGGACCGTGGGGTCGGCGTCGCCCATGCTCGAGGCGCCGTGGCCGCGCTGGTCGAAGGTGACGACCCGCACCGAGCGCTGGGCCAGCAGGGCCTCGACGACCGGGAACCAGCTGGCCCGGGTGAGGGTCCACCCGTGGGCGAGCACGACGACGGGCGCTGCGCGCTCGATCCGGCCGGCCGGCAGGTGCTCCTCGACGCGGAGCATCGCACCGTCCGATGCGGGGACGCTGAGCGTGCGGCTCGACATGGCTCTCACTCCTTCGTGAGCCCGGTCTGCGATGGCCGGGCGGGTCACTCCTCCAGCTCGACGACGACGGGGGCATGGTCGCTGGCGCCCTTGCCCTTGCGCTCCTCGCGGTCGATGACCGCGCCCGCCACCTTGGCCGCGAAGGCCGGGGAGCCGAGCACGAAGTCGATGCGCATCCCCTCCTTCTTGGGGAAGCGGAGCCGCTGGTAGTCCCAGTAGGTGTAGACGCCCGGACCGGGCGCGTGCGGCCGTACGACGTCGACGAACCCGGCGTCGAGGAAGGCCGTGAAGGCCGCCCGCTCGGGCGGCGAGACGTGGCTCTTGTCGGCGTAGAACTCCATCGACCAGACGTCGTCGTCCTGGGGGGCGATGTTCCAGTCGCCGCACAGGGCCACGGGTGTCCCGTCGGCCGCCCACTCCGTCGCCCGGTTCTTGAGCTCGCCGAGCCAGCGCAGCTTGTAGGCCATGTGCGGGTCCTCGATCTGCCGGCCGTTGGGGACGTAGACCGACCAGACCCGGATGCCCCCGCAGGTCGCGCCGATGGCCCGTGCCTCGGTGGCGGGCGGCTCGCCCCAGCCCGGGTCGCCGGCGAAACCCACCTGCACGTCGTCGAGCCCCACCCGGGAGAGCAGGGCCACCCCGTTCCACTGGTTGAGGCCGTGGTGGGCGACCTCGTAGCCGAGCGCCTCGAACCGGTCGAACGGGAACTGGTCGTCGCGGGCCTTGGTCTCCTGGACGGCGAGGATGTCGGGCTCGGCGCGCTGGAGCCAGGCCTGCACCCGGTCGATCCGGGAGCGGATCGAGTTGACGTTCCACGTGGCCAGTCGCACACCTGTCACCCTACTTTCCAGTAACCATTGTGGCCGCCGCCGTTATCGTGACCGCATGACTGTCGCCATGATCACGGGAGCCACCTCCGGCATCGGCCGCGAGTTCGCCGGGCAGCTCGCCGCCGGTGGTCACGACCTCGTGATCGTGGCACGAGACACCGACCGCCTGTCCGCCGTCGCGGGCGAGATCGGCGGAGCCACGGGGGTCCGGGTCGAGGTGCTGGCGGCCGACCTCGCCGACCGGGCGGCGCTGGAGCGGGTCGCCGCGCGGGTGGCAGCGACCGAGCGTCCGGTGGAGGTCCTGGTCAACAACGCGGGCTACGGGCTGGGCCGGGCCTTCCTCGACAACGACGTCGCGGCGGAGGAGGCGATGTTCGAGGTGCTCACCCGGGCGGTGCTCGTCCTCTCGCACGCGGCCGGCCGGGCCATGCGCGAGCGGGGGAGCGGGACGATCATCAACGTCTCCTCGGTTGCCGGATGGATCGCCGGCGGGACCTACTCGGCGGCCAAGTCGTGGGTGACGACGTTCACCGAGGGCTTGGCGGGCGACCTCGCGGGGACGGGCGTCCACGTGACCGCCCTGTGTCCGGGGTTCGTCCGCACCGAGTTCCAGCAGCGCGCGGGGCACGACGCCACCAAGATCCCCGGCCCGCTGTGGCTCGAGGCCGGCCCGCTCGTCGAGTCCTGCCTGCGCGACGCCGAGCGGGGGCGGGTCGTCTCGGTGCCGAGCCTGCGCTACAAGGTGCTGGGGACCGGGGCCCGTCTGGCTCCCCGTGCGCTCGTTCGCAGTGGCGGGTTCGTGAGTCGGCACCGCCGCTGACGTCCCCGGCTGTGGGCGGCCGGACGTAGCATCGGCAGGGTGACCGAGCCGGTGCCCGCGAGGACCGAGGTGGCGGAGCCAGAAGTGCTGCGCCGCTACCGCCACGTCCTGCGCACGGCTGCCACCGACTGGCAGGAGGCCGCGCATCGGCACGCGCTGGGTCGCCTCAGCCCGGCCGACCGCGCGGCCGTGCTCGAGGAGGTCCGCCGGCTGCTCGTCACGGCCACCCGCCTCGCTCCCGACGACGTCGCCGACCTGGCCCGGATCATCGTCCTGGCCGAGCGGCGCACCCCCCGGATCCTCCTCGACGGTATGCCGGCTGCCTTGCTCCTCCGCCTGGCGACCGCCGTGGTCGGCAGCCCCACCGGTCGGCTGCTCGACGTGGGCTACGACATCTGGGACGGCACCGACCCGCCGCGCCCGCCCGCCCCGGAGCTACCCAGGGACGAGCACCTGCGCTGGCAGAGCTTCCGGACCGTCAACGGCATACCCAGCGGGGCCACCTGGTACGAGTCGGGCATCTTCTGAGCCTGTTACCAGTCGGGCATCTCCTGACCGCGGACACCTCCCCGCGCCCGCGCACCCCAGCGTCCCAGTCCCCGCCCGCCCCAGCGTCCCAGTCCCCGCCCGCCCCAGCACCCCCTCCCCCCGCACCCCCCGCCCCGCACCCCCCGCCCCGCGCCCCATCTGCTCCCCGTGCCCCACCTGTCACAACTTTTCCGCCCCATGGGGGAAACTAAACCTCGGTCCCGCGGGTCCCCGCTCGCAGGGACTGCCGAAGCGGCGCCGAACGCACAGCGACTTCCCCGCCGTCCTCAGCTGCACGTCCCACGGCCGACCTGACTCATCGCCCTCGAGGTGACCCATCGGCGATTCCGACAGGCATGGCGCAGCCTCGGCCGCCGGGCGACGCGCTGTCACCGAATGAGGACCAGCTCGCCGGATGCCGCGCCCGCCCCGCACACGGCGCGGCGGGGTTCCGGAGCTGATCGTCATTCGGGGCGTGGGCAACCGCCCCGGCGGTCAGGTCGGGCTACCCGCAGCCTGGGGCAGCACCCTGAGTGGGGATCCCTTGTCTGCCCACCGAGGGGACGCCCTTGGCAAGGGAAACCCGAGGTTCGCCGGGGTTGTTAACCCGTGCGAACCTTCGGTTTCCCCGATGGGGCGGAAAAGTTGTGACAAGGGGGGCGGGTGGGGTGGGGAGGGGGCGCGGGCGGCATACCGTATGTCGCGTGACCGACCTCGCTGCCGACCGCGCGCGGCTCCTCGACATCATCCGCGACCAGGCCATCGTCCACGGCCGGGTCACCCTCAGCTCGGGCAAGGAGGCCGACTACTACGTCGACCTGCGCCGGATCACCCTCGACGG
>CAYPYK010000123.1:0-9480 GCA_964414665.1 uncultured Intrasporangiaceae bacterium
ACTTGGCGTTGAAGGTCTCGATCCCCAGCTCGAGGATCTCCTCCTTGGTCTTGATCCCGAGCTGGCTCATGGCCTCGAGCTCGGCGGGCAGCCCATGGGTGTCCCAGCCGAACCGGCGCTCGACGCGGCGCCCACGCATCGTCTGGTAGCGGGGGACGATGTCCTTGACGTAGCCGGTGAGCAGGTGTCCGTAGTGCGGTAGCCCGTTGGCGAAGGGCGGACCGTCGTAGAAGACGAACTCGTTGCCGCCCCGCTCCCCCGCCTCCCGGTTCTCGACCGAGGCGCGGAAGGTGTCGTCGGCCTCCCAGTAGGCGAGCACCGCCTCCTCGATCCGGGGGAAGCGCGGGCTCGACGGCACGCCCGTCGACGCGGCGGCGTTCGGGTCGGGCTGGGCGGTGGTGGAGACCCTGGGATAGGTCATCTGCGGTGGCTCCTGGCTCGTCGCGGTCGTCGTGCTGCCTGCCACGAGGACGACGTCGCCGACCCGGTATGCCGGGAGCGGGGCACCGCGGTACCACCTCGCTTGCCGCACGTCGGCGCCCCGGCGGGGCGACGGCATCCGGCCGCTCGTTGCAGGCTGTGACGGGCCCACCCGTCCGGGTCTAGTGAGCGGCTCCGGCCCACCGTGGGGTGGCCCGTCACCGCCGTTCTTCCGGAGGCTCGCCGTTGATGACGGCTCGAACGCCTATGGCGCAGGAGTCTACCGGGCGGGCGGAGCGAGGTCGGCCGAGTATCGCGCCGGAGGGGTAGAGTGGCGCCGTCGCCGAGAGGCGACACCACACGCGCGAGCAAGGGGAAGCCGGTCCAAGTCCGGCGCTGACCCGCAGCCGTAGGCCATCCCGACAAGGTGGCGAGCCGGAATGCCTCGTGAGCGCGAGCGGCTCCACTACACCGTCGAGGGACGCGGGACGGAGCCCAGGTCGCTGGGTCCAGCGGTCCGGGGCAGACGTCACGGAACGCTCGGAGAAAGGGACCCATGTCCTCCGCACGCACCCGCGCCGGGACCGCCGTCGCGAGCCTCCTGCTGTCCATGCCGGCCCTGGTGGCGATCGGCCCGGCGGCCCATGCCGACTCCGGGCCCCCGAGCACAGCCACCGCGACGCCCACGGCGACCGACACCCCGGCTCCCTCGGCGACGTCGTCGCCGTCGGCGTCGCCGTCCGAGGCCACCTCGACCGAGTCCCCCACCGAGTCCCCCACCGCACCGTCCACCACCGCGGTGCCCAGACCCACGCCGACATCGACCGCCGCCGGCGCGCCCGACCCCTCGGGCTCCCCCACGCGCGCCACCGTGCGGATCGCCGGGCCGGCCGCCACGGGGAGCACCGGGCAGCAGGCCGCCGACGCGGCCGCGTTCGTCGCCACGACGCTGGCCGCCGGCGGCGACCACTACGTCTACCCGGGGACGACCTACCTCGACGGCGGCAACACCATCGACGCGATCCTCGCGCTCGACGAGGCCGGGGCCGGCCAGGACGAGGCGGCCGCTGCGACGGCATACCTCGTTGCGCACCTCGGTGACTACGTCGGGTCCGGCGGCGAGACGTATGCCGGCCCGACCGCCAAGGCGCTGCTCGCCGTCATGGCCCAGGGGCTCGACCCGCACGCCGTCGGCGGGACCGACCTGCTGGCCACGCTGGAGGGGCTGCAGACCCCCAGCGGCCGGTTCTCCGACGTGTCCGCCTACGGCGACTACTCCAACACGATCGGGCAGGCCCTCGCGATCATCGCGCTCGCCCGCTCCGGGGCGCCGGTGCCCGCCGCCGCGGTGGACTTCCTCGGCGCCCAGCAGTGCCCCGACGGCGGGTTCCGGATCGACCCCACCGCCGGCGACTGCGCGAGCGACCCCGACGCGACGGGGTTCGCCGTGCAGTCGCTGCTCGCCGTCCCGGTGGTCCCCAGGCTCGACACGGCGGCCTCGGCCGGCGCCGGCCTCGACCACCTCGTCGCGGTGCAGGGCGCCGACGGCGGGTTCACGAGCGCGAGCGGTGGCGAGAACGCCAACACGACCGGGGTCGCGGCGCAGGCGTTCGCCGCGGCCGGCCGGACGGCGCCGCTCGACCGGGCGCAGGCGTTCCTGGCCGCGCTGCAGTACGACTGCTCCTTCCCGGCAGCGGTGCGCGGCGGGATCGCGTTCACCTCGGCCGACCACGCCACCCGGGCCACCGCCGGGTCGCGGGCCACCCCCGACGACGGCGACCTGCGTGCCACCCCCCAGGCCGCCCTCGGCCTGGCCGGGGGAAGCCTGGCCTCGGTCTCGGCGTCCGGCGCCACCGCCGGGGCACCCGCGATGACGTGCGCCGTGGCTGCCGGCGCGAGCACCTCGGGCACCTCGGCACCGTCCACCGGCCCGTCGACCTCGACGGCCGTCGGGGACCCGACCTCGCTCGCCTACACCGGGGCCCCGCCGCTCGGCCCAGCACTGCTCGGGCTCGGCCTCGTCGTCGTCGGCGCGGCCGCCGTCGGCTGCTCGACCCTCCTGCGCCGTCGCGGGACCCGGACATGAGCGGACCCGGCCGGCGCCTGGGCGCTCTCGTCGCGGGTCTGTCCCTGGCGCTCACGGTGCCGTTCACGGGTCCGGCCGGGGCGGCGGCCGCGGCGGCAGCAGGGGCCTGCTCGGGAACCTCCGGGGTCACGGTGGTGGTCGACTCCGCGGTGGGCTGCGCCGCCGGTGACCCGTCCTCGGCCCTCGCCGCCCTCCATGCCGCCGGCCACTCGACCGTGATGGTGCAGCGGTTCCCGGCGGCCCTGTGCCGGATCGACGGTGCCCCCGCCGCCGACGCGTGCGTTGTCATGCCCCCGGCCTCGGCCTACTGGAGCCTGTGGACCGCCCGGCGCGGCGGCAGCTGGAGCTTCGCGTCCTCGGGCGTCGCGGGCGTCGACCCGGCGCCCGGGACGGTCGTCGGGCTGGCCTTCGGCGCGGGGAACCCACCGGGGATCGCCCCGCCGGCCGCCACGGCCCCGCCGAAGACCCCGCCCCCGCCGAAGAGGACGTCGCCGGCAACGGCGACATCGTCCCCGACCACCGGCCACCGGACCGGCACCCCCGGTACGTCGTCGTCGACGGCCCACCCGGCGCCCAGAGCCGCACACCCCTCGGCGACCATCAGCGCGACCGCGACGCCACCGTCGACCGCGGCCTCGCCGATCCCGACCCCGAACCCGACCACGCTCGGCCCGGTCGCAGCCGCCTCGCGCACCACCTCGGTGTCGGGCGGCGGCGCGCTGCCGCTCGCCCTGGGCGGCGCCCTCGTGCTCGCGCTCGGCGGGGCCACGGCATACGTCGTCGCCCGTCGTCGCCGCGGCTGAGCCGGACCCGCCATGCCGACCCTCCCCCGCCACCTGCACCCCGGTGCCTGGTGGCTGTGGGCGCTCGGCGTGGCGGTCGCCCTCGGGACCTCGACGAACCCCGTGGTCCTCGGGCCAGGGCTGCTCGTCGTCGGGCTCGTCGTGGCCGCCAGGCGCGGCGACTCGCCCTGGGCCAGAGCGTTCCGACTCTACCTGTGGCTCGGCCTGGCCATCGTCGTCGTCCGGGTCGTGCTGCACATCGCCGTCGGCTACAAGCTCGGCAGCCACCTGCTGTTCCGGCTGCCCAGCCCGACCCTTCCCTCCTGGGCCGCCGGGATCACCCTCGGCGGGGCGGTCTACGTCGAGGGTCTGCTCGGCGCCGCCCTCGAGGGGCTGCGCCTCGCTGCCGTGATCGCCTGTGTCGGGGCCGCGAACGCGCTGGCCAACCCCAAGCGCATGCTCCGTGCCCTCCCGGGGGCGCTCGCCGAGATCGGGACCGCCGTCGTCGTCGCCGTGACCGTCGCCCCGCAGCTGGCCGAGAGCGTCCAGCGGGTGCTGCGCGCCCGCACCCTGCGCGGCCAGTCGGGAACGGGGCTGCGAGCCGTGCCCCAGGTGGCACTGCCCGTCCTCCAGGACACTCTCGACCGCTCGCTCCTGCTCGCCGCGTCGATGGACTCGCGGGGATACGGCCGCAGGGCGAGCGTGTCCCCCACCGGCCACACGGTCTCGGCGGCGCTCTCCCTCGGCGGGCTGGTCGGCTCGGCCGTCGGGATCTACGGAGTGCTCGACACCACCGCGCCGGCCCTGCTCGGCCTCCCCCTGCTGCTGCTCGGGGTCCTCGCCGCAGTGGTCGGCGTCTGGCTCGGCGGGCGCAGCGTCGTGCGCAGCAGCTACCGGCCCGACCCGTGGGCGGCTCCGGAGTGGCTGAGCGCCACCACCGGGGTCGTCGCGGCCGGCGCGGCCCTGGTGGCCGTCCGGCTGGACCCCGCGTCGATGGCCCAGCCCCTGCAGCCGCTCGCCTGGCCGGTCGTGCCGTACGTGGCCGTCGCGGGGCTCCTCGTCGCGGCCCTGCCTGCGTTCCTCACCCCGCAGCCGCCGCGGCCCCGCGGGCGGGCGTCGGTCCGCGGCCCGGAGCCCGTCGGTGCGGGCGCCCCCCTGCGGGGGGCCGGCCGATGACGGACGCCGTCGTGTTCGAGAACGTCACCGTGACGTATGCCGGCTCCTCCCGGCCCGTGCTGCGCGGTGTCGACCTCGTCGTCCCCGAGGGGGAGCTCGCCCTGGTCGTCGGCCGCACCGGGTCGGGGAAGTCCACCTTGCTCGGGGCCGTCAACGGCACGGTCCCGCACTTCACCGGCGGCCGGCTGACCGGGCGGGTGCGGCTGCTCGGCCGGGACACCTCGACCCACCGCCCGCGCGACCTCGCCGGGCTCGTCGGTGTGGTCGGGCAGGACCCGCTGGCCGGGTTCGTCACCGACACCGTCGAGGACGAGCTCGCCTACGCCATGGAGCAGCTCGCCCTGGCCGACGACGTCATGCGCAAGCGCGTCGAGGAGACCCTCGACCTGCTCGGCATCGCCGACCTGCGCGACGCGCCGCTGCGGGAGCTGTCCGGGGGGCAACAGCAGCGGGTGGCCATCGGAGCGGTGCTGACGGCCCACCCACAGGTGCTGGTACTCGACGAGCCGACGTCGGCGCTTGACCCGACCGGGGCCGAGGAGGTCCTCGCCGCGATCACCCGGCTCGTCCACGACCTCGCCGTCACCGTCATCGTCGCCGAGCACCGGGTCGAGCGAGTCCTCCAGTACGCCGACCGGGTCGTCCATGTCGGGCCCGACGGCGTCCTCACCTCGGGCGCGCCGGCCGCGGTGATGGCGACCTCCACCGTCGCGCCCCCCGTCATCGAGCTCGGCCGGTGGGCGGGCTGGTCGCCCCTGCCGCTCTCGGTCCGCGACGCCCGCCGCGCCGCCACGGCCCTGCGCCCCGCCCACAGCGCCTCCCCCGGCCCAGCGTCCGAGCAACCGGTCGCCATGACGACCAGAAACGCGGACACAGGTGGTTCGAGTGCCGCGCTGGCGGCCCAGGACGTCGTCGTGACGTATGGGGACCTCGTGGCGGTCGCAGGCGTCGATGTCACCGTCCCCCAGGCGCAGGTCGTCGCGCTCATGGGCCGCAACGGCTCCGGCAAGTCCTCTCTGCTGTGGGCGCTGCAGGGTTCCGGACGACGCTCCCGCGGCGCGGTCACGGTCCGCGCCGCCGACGGGACGAGCGCCGACCCCCGCGACCTGCCCCCCGCCGAGCGCCGCCGCCTCGTCGGCCTGGTGCCGCAGACCCCCGGCGACCTGCTCTACCTCGACTCCGTCGCCCACGAGTGCGACCAGGCCGACCGGGAGAGCGGGGCCGAGCCGGGCACCTGCGCGAGACTGCTGGGCGCGCTCGCCCACGGCATACCGGCGGACCGGCACCCGGCCGACCTCTCCGAGGGCCAGCGGCTCGCGCTCGTCCTCGCCGTCCAGCTGAGCGCCGACCCGCCGGTCGTGCTCCTCGACGAGCCGACCCGAGGCCTGGACTACGGCGCCAAGCACGCGCTCGGCGAGGTGCTGCGCGGGCTCGCCGGGCGCGGGCGCACCGTCGTGCTGTCCACGCACGATGTCGAGTTCGTGGCCGCTCTGGCCGACCGGGTGGTGGTGCTCGGCTCCGGCGAGGTCGTCGCGGACGGGCCGACCGCCGACGTCGTGCGCTTCTCCCCGGCGTTCGCCCCGCAGGTCGCCAAGGTCACCGCCCCCAGCCCCTGGCTCACCGTCGCCGACGTCCGCGAGGCCTTCCCCGAGGGGCCGCCCCGATGAGCGCCCCGGTCATCGCCCGGCCCCGAAACGCCGCGGCCGCGGTGCACGCCGTCGCCCTGCGACCCCGCTCGACGCTCGCCGTCGCGCTGGTGTCGGTCGCCGGCATCGCCTGCTTCGGCTGGCCCCTCCTCGTCTCGCCCGGATCGGGCCTGGCCCACGGGAGCGACGCTCCGTTCGTGTTCGCCGCCCTCCTGCCCCTCCTCCTCGCGGTCGTCCTCGCCGAGATCGCCGAGGGAGGGCTCGACGTCAAGGCCGTCGCGCTGCTCGGTGTGCTGTCCGCCGTCGGCGCCGCCCTGCGCCCGCTCGGGGCCGGGACGGCCGGGCTCGAGACGGTGTTCTTCCTGCTCGTCCTGGCCGGCCGGGTGTTCGGGGCGGGGTTCGGGTTCGTCCTCGGGGCGACGACGATGTTCGGCTCTGCTCTGCTCACCGGCGGCGTCGGGCCCTGGCTGCCGTTCCAGATGCTCGGGGCCGCGTGGGTCGGCATCGGCGCCGGGCTGCTGCCACGGGCGCGCGGCCGCGCCGAGGTGGCGCTGCTGGCGGCATACGGCGCCGTCGCCGGGCTCGCCTACGGGCTGGCTCTCGACCTCGTCTTCTGGCCGTTCACGACCGGGCTCGGTGGCGGGCTGTCGTTCGAGGCGGGGGCGCCGGTCCCGACGAACCTGCACCACTTCGTCGTGTATGCCGCCTCCACCTCCCTCGGCTGGGACATCGGCCGGGCGGCCACCAACGCCGTCCTCATCCTGCTCACCGGGCACGCCGTCCTCGGGACGCTGCGGCGGGCCGCCCGCCGGGCGTCGTTCGGGGATGCGGACACGTCCTGAGGGACAGCCGGTCGGCTCTGCGCGCCCCTGTGCCAAGATCGGTCCACCGAGGCTGAGGAGCGTGAGATGAGCTCGACGGATCTGGACCGCCGCGAGGGGTGGCTGAGCCGCGAGGAGCTGGAGGCGGCCCGCGGGCAGGTGCCGATCCTCTATGTCGACGCCGTACCCGTGCGACTGGACCCCAACGGCGCCATCACCGCCGTCGGCCTGCTGCTGCGGGTGACCGGTGACGGGACCTTCCACCGCGAGCTCGTCGCCGGCCGGGTGCTCTACCACGAGCGGGTCCGGGACGCGCTGCTCCGGCACATCGAGAAGGACCTCGGCCCGGTGGCGCTCCCGCAGGTTCCACCGACGCCGCAGCCGTTCACCGTGGCGGAGTACTTCCCCACACCCGGCATCACCCCGTTCCACGACCCGCGCCAGCACGCGGTCTCGCTGGCGTTCATCGTGCCCGTATCGGGCGACTGCGCACCCCAGCAGGACGCCCTCGAGCTCACCTGGTTCAACCCCAACGACGCCCTCGACCCGGCCCTGCTCGCGGAGATGAGCGGCGGCCACGGGGTGCTGCTCCGCCAGGCCCTGGCCCACGCGGGCCACGCCATCTGACTACCGACGAGCCGCGCCCGAGAGCCGGACCCCGTGCGAGAGGTGGGAACCCGCCCCATCGGCGCCGCCGAAGGGGCGCATCGCCACCCCTCGCGGGGCTAGCCGGTGAACTCGTCGCGATGGCGCAACCGGTCGTGCTCGTCGCGCTGGTGCGCCTCCTCGGGCGTCGGAGCCGTGCCTCCGAGCCGCGCGGGCACGAACCCCAGCTCGTCCCCGTGCAGCGGCGGGTAGGCCGCCTGCTGGGCGTGCAGCTGGGCCGTCATCGTGGCCCGGAGCCGGTCGTTGGCCTCCTCGGCGTCGGCGTCGCGCGGCACGACCATCGGCTCACCCACGGTGACGAAGACGTCGATGTTGGACCGGCCCATCCGCTTGGGGTGCTCCTTGGTCCACACCCGCTGCGAGCCCCAGATCGTCGTCGGCAGGATCGGCACCCCGGCCAGCTGAGCCATCCGCACCGTTCCCGACTTGAACTCCTTGATCTCGAAGGACCGCGAGATCGTCGCCTCAGGGAACACGCCGACGATCTCGCCCGCCCGCAGCACCTCGACCGCCTGCCGGAACGACGACGTGCCCTTGTGCCGGTCGACCGGGATGTGTTTCATCCCCCGCATCAGCGGCCCGGCGTACCGGTGCCCGAAGATGCTCTCCTTGGCCATGAACCGCACGAGGCGACGGGACTTCCTGGCCGCGAGCCCGGCATACGTGAAGTCCATGTAGCCCGTGTGGTTGATCGCCATCACCGCGCCGCCGGTGCGCGGGACGTTGTCCTGGCCGACCATCGTGAAGCGCAGGCCCTGGAGGGCGAAGACCGTGCGGGCCAGGCCGATGATGGGCAGGTAGACGGGCTCCATGACCCCAGACCCTACGCCGCCGGTACCGGGACGAGGGGGCCGTATGCCGATCGCCGCGCCGCGCGCCCACGGCCGCCGCTCGCCCGCCTCGCCCCGTCGACAGCGGCCGCCCCCCAAACGCCGGAGCGACCACCTCCCGGCATCTGCGAGGATTTGCGCCATGACCGAGCACCTCTCCCCATCTCGCGCTGCCTCCATCCCGGACCGGCCGTCCCTCGACGGCCTGGAGGAGAAGTGGGGCGCGGTATGGAGCGAGCACGGGACCTACACGTTCGACCGCGACGCGGCGCTGGCCGGCCCCCGTGAGCAGGTCTTCTCGATCGACACGCCGCCGCCCACCGCGAGCGGTTCCCTGCACATGGGGCACGTGTTCTCCTACACGCACACCGACTGCATGGCCCGCTACAAGCGGATGGCCGGGTTCACCGTGTTCTACCCGATCGGCTGGGACGACAACGGTCTGCCCACCGAGAAGCGGGTCCAGAACTACTACGGCGTGCGCGGCGACGCGACCCTGCACCATGACCCGGACTTCGTGCCGCCGCACCGCGGGGACGCCCGCAGCCTCAAGGCCGCCGACCAGCTCCCGATCAGCCGGCAGAACTTCATCGAGCTGTGCGACGAGCTGACCGTCACGGACGAGGAGGCCTTCGAGTCCCTCTTCCGGCGGATGGGCTTCAGCCTCGACTGGGGGGTCTCGTACCGGACCATCGACGACCACTCCCGCGCGACGGCCCAGCAGGCGTTCCTGCGCAACCTCGCCCGTAGCGAGGCCTACCAGGCCGAGGCGCCGGGGCTGTGGGACGTGACCTTCCAGACCGCGGTGGCCCAGGCCGAGCTCGAGGCGCGCGACTATCCCGGCCACTACCACCGGGTGGCCTTCCACCGGGCCGGCGACGAGCGGGTCTACATCGAGACCACGCGCCCCGAGCTCATCCCCAGCTGTGTCGCGCTCATCGCCCACCCCGACGACGAGCGCTACCAGCCGCTGTTCGGGACGACGGTGACGACGCCGCTGTTCGGCGTCGAGGTGCCGGTCGTCGCCCACCCGGCGGCCGAGATGGACAAGGG
>CAYPYK010000124.1:0-9455 GCA_964414665.1 uncultured Intrasporangiaceae bacterium
CGACCTCGATCTGCCGGGCCACCTGCTCGACCTCCTCGAGGATGTGCGAGCTGAACAGCACCGTCCGCCCCTGCGCCCCCATCGACCGGAGCAGCTCCATGAGGTGGATCCGCTGGCGCGGGTCCATCCCGTTGAAGGGCTCGTCGAGGAGCAGGACGGCCGGGTCGTGGACGAGGGCCGAGGCCATCTTGACCCGCTGGCGCATCCCCTTGGAGTACGTCGAGATGACCCGGTCCTGCGCGTCGGTCATCTCGACGAGCGCGAGGGCGCTCGCCGCGGCCGCGCCGGGGTCAGCCAGCCCGTGCAGCTCGGCGTTCGCGAGGACGAACTCCCGTCCGGTGAGGTAGTCGAACAGGGCCTCGCGCTCGGGGACGAGGCCGATCCGGCGGTAGACGGACTCGTTGCGCCACAGGGTGTCGCCGTCGAGGGCGACGCTGCCGGTCGAGGGGGCGAGGAAGCCCGACATGAGCGCGATGAGGGTCGACTTCCCGGCGCCGTTGGGGCCGAGCAGGCCGGTGACACCGGGGCCGATCGTCATCGTCATGTCGTTGACGGCGACCACGTTGCCGTACCACCGGGTGACGTGGTCGAGGTGCAGGACGCTCACGAGGCCACCTCCCGGTAGCGGACGAGCATCGCCGCGATCGACCCGAGCACGGTGAGGACGATGACACCGAGGTATGCCGCCCCGAGAGCGGCGCCGTGCGGTGGCGTGGGCGTGGCGGCGGCGGCGTGGAAGAGGATGACCTGGGCCCCGTTGACGAGCGTGTAGGGCGAGAACAGTCCGGCGATCTGGCCGACGAGCTCGTGCTGGGTGTCCGTGGCGATGCCCTGGATGATCGCGACGGCGGTGTAGCTGACCAGGAGGATGACGATGACTCCGGCCACGGCGAGGCCGCGTCGGGTGGTCAGGGCCGACACGACGGCCGCCGGTCCGGCCAGGCAGGAGGCGAGGAGCAGGGCGCCGGCCAGGGCCGCGAGGATCCGTCCGGTCTCGCGTCCGGGCGGCAGGTCCGCGAGGAGGCCACCGGCATACATGAGCAGGAGCGGTGCGCCGATGAGGACGAAGGTGGCGGCCGTCAGCGAGCCGAGCCGGACCAGGACGTAGGTGGCGCGCCGGATCGGTCGGGCCAGGTAGAGGGTGATCGTGCCGAAGCGCAGGTCCCGGGAGATGAGCGCCGGCGCCTGGGCCGCGACGAAGACCGAGATCAGCAGCTGGGTCGTCATCGGGTAGGTCGAGTAGGCGACGATCTGGTCGTCGAGCTGCAGCACCTGGCGGGCCTGGACGAGGATGCCGACGAGGATGAGCGCCGGCAGGAGCATGAGCGCGAGGAGCGCCATCGGCAGGACCTTGGACCGCCCGGAGCGGCGCAGGCCGAAGCAGTTGCGTAGCCCGGTGCCGAACAGGGCGCGGGCCACGGCTGCCTCGCCGAGACGGGGGCCGTCGTAGCCGCGGTAGCCGAGGTCGTGGATGACGGCCGGGTTGCTGTCCTCAGCGGGGCTGGACATGACCGGCCACCCCCTCCCGGAAGACGTCCTCGATGCGGTGGTGTCGCTCCTGCATGCGGACCAGACCCAGTCCGAGGTCGACGGTGACGTCGCGGATGACGTCGAGGGTGGCCGCGTCGGCGACGTCGACCTCGACGAGCCGTCCGTCGGCCGGGCGCGCCTGCAGCCCCGCGTCGAGGAGGGCCTGGCCGAGCAGCCGGTCGGCGTCGGGGCGGCCCAGGACCTCGACGAGCAGGCTGCCCGTCGTGTGGAGGAAGTCGCTCGTCGCCGACGACCGCAGCAGGGCGCCGTTGTCGAGGACGATGACGTGGTCACTGACCCGTTCGAGCTCGCCGAGCAGGTGGGAGGTGACGAGCACGGCGATCCCGAAGTCGGTCCCGATCCGACGCACGAGGTCGAGCATGCCGTCCCGGGACGCGGGGTCGAGGCCGTTGGTCGGTTCGTCGAGCAGGACGAGCCGGGGGTCGTGGACGAGGGCCTGGGCGAGCTTGGCCCGCTGCTTCATCCCCGTGGAGTACCCGCCCATCGGCCGGTACCGCTCCTCCGCGAGACCGACGTGCCGCAGCACATCGGCCGCACGCTCGCGGGCCGTGGGGTAGGGCAGCCCGGACATCTGGCCGAGATGGACGACGAAGTCGCTCGCCGAGACGTCGGCCGGAAGGCAGTCGTGCTCGGGCATGTAGCCGACGAGCCGGCGGATGCTCGAGCCCTCGGTGGCCACGTCGTGGGACAGGACGCTGGCCCGGCCGCTCGTGGCCGGGACGAGGCCCAGCAGGATCTTGATGAGCGTCGACTTGCCGGCACCGTTGGCTCCCACGAGCCCGGTGATGCCGTCGCCCACGGTGAGGTCGAGGTCGTCGAGCGCGGTCACGCGGGGATAGCGCTTGGTCAGCCCCAGGGTGTCGATGACCGTCATGGCACGCCAACCTAGCCCGTCGCGGCGCCCCGCACGCGGCGAAGGGTGGGCCCGGCGGGAGTCAGGGCACGCGAACGACGGCGGAGACGAACTGGCCCGCCGACACCGCCGAGGCCTTGAGACCGGGAACGGCCTGGGGGATGTGCTGGTCGGCCGTGGCGACGCCCAGGCCCAGCTCGCCCTCTCCGCCGGCACCCCAGGCGTAGACCTGGCCGCCCTTGTCGATCGCGAGGGTGTGGTTGAAACCGGAGGAGACGGCGACGAGCCGGGGCACGTTGGTCACGGTGCGCGGTCTGAGGACGTATGCCGCGGGCGCGCCGATTCCGAGCTGGCCGGCGGCGTTGGTACCCCAGGCCTTGAGGACGCCCGACCGCATGAGGGCGAACGAGCAGTGGTCTCCGGCGATGACGTCCTTCGCCCTCGCACCGAGCGGCACCTTGACCGGGAGAAGACGGGTCGTCGTGGACCGGTCGCCGAGCTGTGCCCACTCGTTGTCGCCCCACGACCACACGGAGCCGTCGGTGCCGACGGCCAGCGAGTGTGTCGTGCCGGCGGCGATGGCGCGGATCCGGGGCAGGCCGGCCACCTTGACCGGGGTCGTGGTGGAGATCCGGTCGCCCGTGCCGAGCTGGCCGAAGTCGTTGACACCCCACGCGTAGACCTCACCCGCGGCGGTGAGCGCGAGGGTGTGGTTGAGCCCGGCCGCGACCCGCACGACGCCGGTCAGGCCGGGGACGGCGGTGGGCGTCGAGCGGTTGTCGTGGTCGCCGAGCCCGAGCTCGCCGGTGCGGTTGTACCCCCACGCGAGGACGGTGCCGTCGGAGCGCACCGCGAAGCTGGAGCTGCCGCCGGTGTCGACGGAGGTGATGTTCGTGAGCCCGGGCACCTGGGCGGGCACGCCCTGGACGGGGGGCCCGGAGACGCCCACCTGCCCGTAGAGGTTGTACCCCCACCCCCACACGGTGCCGTCGCGGCGCAGCGCCAGCATGTGGCCGGCGTGGGCGGCCACCTGGACGGCGTGCGAGAGCGAGCTCCCGACGCTCACCGGGGACAGCTCGGTCGTCAACGGCCGGCCGTTGCCGAGCGTGCCCAGCTCGTCGTTGCCGAAGGTCACCACCTGGCCGGCCTTGACGTGCGTGGGCGTGCCGTCGGCATCGGCCGTGGCAGCCGTCAGCACCACCGCGGCCACCGCAGCGACGGATACGACAACAGAACGCATGAACATACTCCCCCTGAGTCGTGCCGACTCCTCACCCGCGGATCACCCTAGCCCCCTCGTCCGTGGCGCGAGGCACGTTTGAACAGGTTCGGGTTGCGGGCGTCGTCGTCACCCCCGTCAGTGGGTCAGGATGGGGGATGCTTCGACGTCACGAGCCGACCGGACCACGCCTGCTCGTCCTGCCCAGCCCGCTGCTCGGGCCCGCGGCCTACGGTCCGCTCGTCGACGCCCTCGGGCGGCGCGGGATGCAGAGCGCGGGGGCTCTGCTGCCACCGGCCCCGTTCACCCCGGCGGACGTGCGCTCCGGTTTCGTCGCCGAGGCGCTGAGGTTCGGCGCGTCGGTCCTGCTCGCCCACAGCAACGCCGGCTTCTACGCCCCGGCGGTCGCCGAGGCGGTCGGCGCCGGGCACGTCCTGTATGTCGACGCCGCACTGCCTCCGGCCGACGGCTCGGTGACCGCTCTGGCACCCGAGCGGCTGCTCGCCGAGGTCCGCCGTCTGGCCGGGCCCGACGGCATGCTCCCGCCGTGGACGCAGTGGTGGCCCCGCACCGAGGTGGCCCGGCTCTTCCCCACCCCGCAGTGGCTGGACCGGGTCCGCGCCCAGGAGCCGCGGCTCTCCCTCGACTACCTCGAGGGCCGCCTCGACGTCCCGCCCGGGTGGATGGATCGGCCGAGCGGCTACCTGGCGTTCGGGAGCACGTATGCCGCCGAGGTCGCCCAGGTCCGCGCCTCCGGCTGGCCGGTCGTCGAGCTGGAGGGCAGCCACCTGCAGCACCTGTGGGAGCCGGACCTCGTCGCGGGCGAGGTGCTCGGCCTGCTCGGCCTGCTCGACGCACCCACTCGTGCGCGTTGACTCGGCGTGCTCGACGCGCCCTCTCGTGCGCGTTGAGAGGAGGCAACACGCCGTATGCCGCGACCGCCACTCGGCGTGTTGCCTCCTCTCAGCGAGGCGCGGCGACCCGGCGGTCTAGGGTCCGGTCTCATGGCGGGAACGCTCGACCCGGCGGCGCGGCGGGGCTACGGACTGGGGTCGGTGGCGACCGGCTCGTTCGGGACGGTGCCCGGCCTGCTGCTGCTGCCCTACCTGACCGACCGGCTCGGCGTCGTGCCGGGCGTGGCCGGCCTCATCGTGTTCCTCCCGAAGGCGTGGGACGTCCTGCTCAACCCCGTCGCCGGCGGCATCAGCGACCGGTCGACCAACCCGGCCGGGCGGCGTCGCCCGTTCCTGCTCCGCGCCGGGCTCACCCTCGCCGTCGCGTTCGTCCTGCTGTTCTCGGGGCCGACATCGCCCCGGGGCCTGGCCGCTGCCTGGGTCGTCGTCGTGTTCCTCGCCTGCGCGACGGCCTACGCGTTCTTCCAGGTGCCCTATGTCGCCATGCCGGCCGAGATGACCGACGACTACGGCGAGCGGACCCGGTTGATGACGTGGCGGGTGGCCATCCTGGCCCTGGCGATCCTGGTCAGCGGTGGCCTGTCGCCGGTGATCCGCAACCAGCTCGGCCCGACCTGGGGCTACCGGGGGGTCGGCCTGTTCGTCGGCGCGCTCATCGTGGCCGGCACGCTCGGCGCGTGGTGGGGCACCCGGCATACGCCGATGGACGAGTACGGGACGGCGGGAGCCGGCCTGGCCGAGCAGCTCCGGATCGTCGCTGCGGCCAGGGACTTCCGCATCCTGCTGGCCGGGTTCGTCCTCCAGGCCCTCGCGACCGGTGCGATGCTCGCCGGCGTCGACTACGTCGCCCGCGAGCTGCTCGGCGGGTCGGGGATGTCGACGGTGCTGTTCGTGTGCTTCGTCGGGCCGGCCCTGCTCGTCACCCCCGGGTGGCAGCGCTACGCCGAGAGCCGGGACAAACGCACCGGGTTCCTCGTCGCGTCGGTGCTTCTCGGCGGTGGTGCCCTCGCGACGCTCGGCGCCCTGCACGTGGCCACCTGGCTGCCCCCGGTGACGGTGGCGGTCGTCGGGGTGGGCTACGCCGGGTGCCAGATGTTCCCGCTCGCCATGCTCGCCGACGCCGCGGCCGTGGACGCGATGCGCACCGGCGCGAACCGGGTCGGCGTCTACACCGGGGTGTGGACGGCGGGGGAGACCCTCGGGCTGGCCCTCGGCCCCTTCGTGTATGCCGCGGTGCTGGCCCTCGGCGGGTACGTCTCGTCGACGACGGGCACGGCGCACCAGCCCGACTCGGCGCTCACGGCGATCGGGTGGGGGTTCACCGTGGTGCCGGCGGTCCTCGTGGCCCTGTCACTGTTCTTCGTCACCCGCTACCGCCTCGACGAGGCGGAGGTCGCACGAGCACGGGAGGTGGCGGCATGACGCTGCCGGCGTCGGGCGGAACGGGGCTGTCGCGGGCCCAGATCATCGACCGGCTGGAGGCGCTCCGAGCGCACGACCTGCCGACCCATGGTGGCCGCACCCTGTCCTACGTCTACGACTCCGGGCTGCGGGAGGCCGACGCGGTGGGGCTCGAGGCGCTCGCGATGTTCGCGGCCTCCAACGGGCTGGACCCGACGGCGTTCCCGTCGCTGCTGACGATGGAGAACGACCTCGTCGGCTGGGCCGGGCGGCTGCTCGACGCGCCGGAGGGGTTCGTCGGCTCGGTCACCTCCGGCGGGACGGAGTCGCTCCTGCTCGCCGTCCTCGCCGCCCGCGAGGGGGCGCCCCACGTCGAGCGCCCGTCGATGGTGCTGCCGACGACGGCGCACGCGGCGTTCCACAAGGCCGCGCACTACTTCGGGGTTCGTCCGGTGCTCGTCGACGTCGACCCGGTGACGTTCCGGGCCGACCCGGCCGCGATGGCCGAGGCGATCGACGACACCACGGTGCTCGTCGTCGCGTCGGCGCCGTCCTACGCGCACGGGGTCATCGACCCGGTGACCGAGGTCGCCGCGCTGGCCGCCGCCCGCGGGGTCCGCTGCCACGTCGACGCCTGCATCGGGGGCTGGGTGCTGCCCTACCTCGACGAGGTGGCGCCGTGGACGTTCGCCGTCGACGGGGTGAGCAGCATCAGCGTCGACCTGCACAAGTACGCCTACACCCCCAAGGGGGTCTCGATCCTGCTGCACCGCACCGCGGACCTGCGCCGCGGCCACTTCTTCGCCTCGGCCGACTGGCCGGGCTACACGATGCTCAACTCCACCGCCCAGTCGACGAAGTCGGGCGGCCCGCTCGCTGCCGCGTGGGCCGTCGTCCACCACATCGGCGACGACGGCTACCGCGCCCTGGTGGCCCGGTCCCGGGAGGCGACGCTGGCGCTGGCCCGGGCCGCGGGCGGCATACCGGGCCTGTCCGTGGTGGCGCCGCCGGACGCGACGCTGCTCACCCTCACGACCGACGAGTCGTGCGACGTCTACACGGTTGCCGACGAGATGCTGGCGCGCGGCTGGTTCGTGCAGCCGCAGATGGCCTACCGAGGTATGCCGGCCACGCTCCACCTCACGCTGAGCGCGGCGACGGCGGCGAGCGTCCCCGACTTCGTCGAGGCGTTGACCGGCTCGGTGGCGGCGGCCCGGGCGGCCGGGCCGGTCGCGGTCGCACCCGAGCTGGCCGCCGCCGCGACCTCGATCGACCCGGCGACCCTCGACGATGCGGCGTTCGACGGGCTGCTGCAGGTCGCGGGGCTCGCCGGCGCAGACGGGGGTCTGGCCCTCCCGGAGCGGATGGCCCCGGTCAACGCGCTACTCGAGGCGGCGCCACCGCGGCTGCGCGAGGCGCTGCTGCTGGCGTTCCTCGACCGGCTGAGCCGTCCGAGCCGTTCGAGCGGTCCGAGCCGTTCGGACTGAGGGTCCCCGAGCGGCGGGGTTGCCAATTCATAAGTCATGAGTGATCATAAGTCATGGCTAATCAACAGTCGCTGGCGCTCGACGCCCTCGGCGACCCGACCCGGCGCCGGGTCCTCGAGCTCCTGCACACCGGCGGTGAGCGGACGGTCCGCGCCCTGACCGACGCGCTGCCGGTGAGCCAGCCCGCCGTCTCCCAGCACCTGAAGGTGCTGCGCGAGGCCGGGCTGGTGGCCGCCAGACCCGAGGGCGCCCGACGCCTGTACCGGGTCGACCTCGACGGCCTCGCGCAGGTGCGGGCCTACGTCGACGCCTTCTGGGACGACGTGCTCACCGCCTTCGTCACTCACGCCGAGTCCACCCCGGCGGCTTCGCCCGCCCCGCCCCCGAAGGAGAGCCACCGATGACCGCACCCGTGCTCCGCTCCGCCCACGTCTCGCGCCCGCCCGCGGAGACCTTCGCGCTGTTCACCGACCACCTGAGCGCCTGGTGGCCGCTGCCGACCCACGGCATCTTCGGCCGCGAGGCCGCGTCCGTGCGGCTCGTCGACGGGCGCCTCGTCGAGACCGCCCTCGACGGCCGCGAGAGCGTGTGGGCCGAGGTGCTGCACTGGGAGCCGCCCCAGCGGCTGGTCCTGGCGTGGCACCCGGGCCGCGGGCCGGACGAGGCATCCGAGGTCGAGGTCCGCTTCGTCGCGCACGACGACGGCACCTGGGTCCAGGTGGAGCACCGGGGCTGGGAGCGCTTCGGCGCCGACGCGGTCGTCCGCCGCGACGTCTACTCCCGCCCCAACGCGTGGGGCTACGTCCTGGACCACTTCGCCGACCTCGCCGACGTCACCACCCGAGCACCGCTGCCCGAGGGGCTCGCCGAGGCGTATGCGGCGTTCCACGGCGAGGCCGCGGCCGGCGGCTTCGGCTCCCCGCCTGCGGGGGAGTGGACCGCCGAGCAGGTCGTGGCCCACGTGGCCCTCAACGACTCCGCGATGGCGGCCGTCGCCCAGGCGCTGATCCAGGCTGACCCGGTGCGGTTCGACAACCGGACCTGCCAGGACCGCGCCGTCCTCGACGCTCACATCGCCGCCTGCGGCTCGATGGACGCGCTCGTCGCCGACGCCCGCAGCCGGGCTGAGGATGCGATGCTGGCCCTCGGCCGGCTCGACGACGACCAGCGCGCCGGCGCCGTCCACTGCGAGCTGCTGCACGACGGTGAGGTCGTCCTCGACCAGCCCATGCCGTGGGGCGAGGTAGCCGGACGTCTGCAGGCGGTGCGGCACCTGCCGGCGCACCTCGGGCAGCTCCGGGATCTCCGGCCGGCGGCCGAGGCGAGCTGACGGCATACGACGGGCGGGACGCAGGCCTTGCCTGCGGCGTGGGTCACGCGGTGTCATGGGGTCGAGCACCCGCCCGTCGGAAGGACGCCGATGTCCAGCACCCCCGCCACCACGACCCTCTCCCATGCCGTCGGCGAGTCCGACCCGCCACTGCTCACCGACACCATCGGCGACAACCTCGACGCGACGATCGCCCGGTTCGGTGAGCGGGAGGCTCTCGTCGACTGTGCCCAGGGCGTCCGCTGGACGTATGCCGAGCTCGGCACGGAGGTCGACCGGCTCGCCCGCGGGTTCATGGCCGCCGGACTGGTCAAGGGCGACCGGATCGGGATCTGGGCCCCCAACTGCGCCGAGTGGACGCTCACCCAGTACGCCACGGCGAAGATCGGGGCGATCCTGGTCAACATCAACCCGGCATACCGGACGCACGAGCTGACCTACGTCCTGCGTCAGGCGGGGATCCGGATGCTCGTCACCGCCCCCTCGTTCAAGACCTCCGACTACGTCGCGATGGTCGAGGCCTCCCGGCCCGACTGCCCCGCCCTGGAGAAGGTCTTCGTCATCGGGCAGCAGTCGTGGGACGACCTCCTCGCGGGGGCCGCGGACGTCGGTCCCGAGCGGCTCGACGAGATCCAGCACGCGCTCACCGCCGACGAGGCGATCAACATCCAGTACACCTCCGGCACAACGGGATTCCCCA
>CAYPYK010000125.1:0-9416 GCA_964414665.1 uncultured Intrasporangiaceae bacterium
CCCCGACGTCGAACTTGCCGGAGGAGACGCCGAGGATGATCGTGTCGAAGCCGGCCGGCTGCCATTGGGTCTTGAGCCCGAACTTGGCAGCAACGGCGTCGAAGAGGTCGACGTCCATGCCCTCGACGGTCTTGCCGTCGGCCCCGAGGAACTCGTTGGGGGCGTAGGTGGCGTCGACCCCGATCGTGATGGTGCCCTTGCTCTTGAGCGAGGCGGGGAGCTTGGCGACGAGGGCTGGGTCGGCTGTCGGGGTGGGGACCCCGGCGGCGGTAGTCGTGCTGGAACTGGACGAGGAGCTCGATCCCAGGGAGGAGGAGCCACACGCGGTAAGAGCGAGAGAGGTCGTGGCGATGGCGGCGAACACCACGGCGCGGTTCCGGAGCATGAAGAGCGGTCCTTTCACAGAAGACCGCCGGGCGGCGGGCGACCCGGACGGGGATGAGGAGCATCCTGCCACCGTGGCGTGCGATCCACGTCACGCGCCCATAACGAATCCCAGTGTGCGATCATGTGGGCCCGCGTGCTCACCTTCGCATGCACCGGCTGGCGCCCACCCCTGCTCAGCCCCGAGGCGCCTGGCGTTCCGTGCCGGCGCGACCCTCGCAGCCGCAGGAGCACCGCTCATGTCCTCGTCCCCGTCGGATGCCGCGCCGGCCTCGCCCTTCGACCCGGACAGCCCCGTCTTCCGCGCCCACGAGGGCGGGAAGCTGGGCGTTCACGCCACCCAACCGCTGCGCGGCCGTGAGGACCTCTCGCTGCTGTACACGCCCGGCGTGGCGCAGGTGTGCCTGGCCATTGCCGCGGACCCGGGCCTGTCGACCCGCTACACCTCGCGCCGCAACACCGTCGCCGTCGTCACGGACGGCACGGCCATCCTCGGGCTGGGCGACCTCGGACCGCTCGCCGCCCTGCCGGTCATGGAGGGCAAGGCGGTGCTCTTCAAGCACTTCGGCGGGGTCGATGCGGTGCCCGTGTGCCTCGAGACCGGCACGGTGGACGAGCTCGTCGAGGCCATCGCCCGGATCGCCCCGACCTACGGGGGCATCAACCTCGAGGACATCGCGGCGCCGCGATGCTTCGACATCGAGGAGCGGCTCGTCGAGCGGCTCGACATCCCGGTCTTCCACGACGACCAGCACGGGACGGCCATCGTCGTGCTCGCAGGGCTCATCAACGCCGCCACCGTCGTCGGCAAGACGCTTGCCGGGATGCGGGTCGTCGTCTCGGGCGCCGGTGCCGCCGGCGTCGCGGTCACGCGGCTGCTGCAGCGCGCGGGGGTGCGAGACGTCGTCGTCGTCGACTCGCGCGGCGTCGTCGTCCCTTCCCGAAGAGACCTCACCGGGCACAAGGTCCGGCTCGCCGCGGCGACCAACCCGAGAGCGGTCAGCGGGACGGTGGGGGACGCGCTGGACGGCGCAGACGTCTTCGTCGGCGTGTCCGGCGGCACGGTCGCCGAGAGCGACGTGGCGCGGATGGCGTCCCGCTCGGTCGTCTTCGCGCTGGCGAACCCCGAACCGGAGGTCCACCCCGACGTGGCCCGCCGCCACGCCGCGGTGGTGGCGACCGGACGCTCGGACTTCCCCAACCAGATCAACAACGTCCTCGCCTTCCCAGGGATCTTCCGCGGTGCGCTCGACTCCGGGGCGACCAGGATCACCGAGGCCATGAAGCTCGCAGCCGCCGAGGCGATCGCGGCCCTGGTCGCCGACCCCGGCCCCGAGCGCATCGTCCCGTCGGTCTTCGAGGAAGGGGTGGCCGACACCGTTGCGGCCGCGGTCTCCCGACTGGCCTAGGGTGGTCGCGTCAGGACGGGCGCTGGGAGGCGAGCTCCTCAGCGTAGGCGCGGCAGGCGGCATACGTCGGCAGGAGACCGGAGCGGGCCGCCTCGGCGAGGCTGGGCGCGCCGGCGTCCTTGGCCGACAGCATCGGCTCCACGCCCGCAGGCAGGGCCAGCCCGATCTCGGGATCCAGCGGGTGCACGCCGTGCTCTCGCCCCGGGTCGTATGCCGCGGACACGAGATAGAGCGCGGTCGTGTCGTCCTCGACGGCGCAGAAGGCATGACCGAGGCCCTCGGAGAGGTAGATGGCCCGCCGCTCGACGGTGTCCAACGTGACGGCCTCGCACCGGCCGAACGTGGGCGAGCCCACCCGGATGTCGACGACGAAGTCGATGAGGGAGCCGCTCAGCGCGGTGATGTACTTGGCCTGGCTCGGGGGGACGTCCGCGAAGTGGATGCCGCGTACGGTGCCCCGGGCCGAGACCGACACGTTGGTCTGCACGACGTCCAGGCGGTGCCCGACGGCCTGGCCCAGGCGGTCCCCTCGGAAGGACTCGAGGAACACGCCGCGCCCGTCGGTGAACTGCCGGGGCGTGATGACCCAGGCGCCCTCGATCGACAGGGGGGCGATGTCCATCAGCGGGCCCGGCCGGCGTCGAGAGCCGCCAGAAGGTACTCACCGTAGCCGCTCTTGCGCAGGTCCTGGCCGAGTGCCCGAAGCGCGGCATCGTCGATCCAGCCGTTGCGCCAGGCGATCTCCTCGACGCAGCCGATCTTGGTGCCCTGCCGGGCCTCGATGACGTGGACGAACTGCGAGGCGTCCATGAGGCCCTCGAAGGTGCCGGTGTCGAGCCAGGCCGTGCCGCGGGGCAGCACGGTGACGGTGAGGTCGCCCCGGCGCAGGTAGGCCTCGTTGACGGCCGTGATCTCGAGCTCGCCGCGGGGGCTCGGGGTGAGGTGGGCGGCGATGTCGACGACGTCGTTGTCGTAGAAGTAGAGACCCGGCACCGCATAGTTCGACTTCGGCCGCTCGGGCTTCTCCTCGATCGAGCGGACCCGCCCGCCGGGGTCGAACTCGACGACGCCGTAGGCGCTGGGGTTGCTGACGTGGTAGGCGAAGATGTGGCCGCCGATGACGTCGGTGTCGTTCCGCAGCGCCGTCCCGAGCCCGGTGCCGTGGAAGATGTTGTCGCCGAGGACGAGGGCCACGGAGTCGGCGCCGATGAAGTCGGCGCCGATGACGAAGGCCTGGGCGAGCCCGTCGGGGCTGGGCTGCACGGCATACGTGATCTCGATGCCCCACGAGCGACCGTCGGCGAGCAGCCGCTCGAACTGGTCGCGGTCCTGGGGGGTCGTGATGACGAGGACCTCGCGGATCCCGGCCATCATCAGCGTCGAGAGCGGGTAGTAGACCATCGGCTTGTCGTAGATCGGCATGAGCTGCTTGCTGATGCCCCGGGTGATGGGGTGCAGCCGGGTGCCCGACCCCCCGGCGAGGATGATGCCCTTCATGGCACCGCAGCCTAACGGGACGGCGGCCGCCGGCCCGGCGGGCGTCCCCTACGCTGGGGCGTCATGAAGGTCCTTGTCACCGGTGGCGCCGGGTTCATCGGCAGCAACTTCGTGATCCGGGCCCGTGAGGTCCGTCCCCAGTGGCGGCTCACCGTCCTCGACTCCATGACGTATGCCGCGAACCTCGCCTCACTGGACCCGGTGCAGGGTGAGGTCGACATCGTCAAGGGCTCGGTGTGCGACGCCGACCTCGTCGACGAGCTCGTGGCGGCGCATGACCTCGTCGTCCACTTCGCCGCGGACTCGCACAACGACAACTCCCTCGACGACCCGTGGCCGTTCATCGATACCAACATCGTGGGGACCTACCAGATCGTCCAGGCCGTCCGCCGGCACGGCAAGCGCCTGCACCACATCTCGACCGACGAGGTGTACGGCGACCTCGCCCTCGACGACCCGGCGAAGTTCACCGAGTCGACCCCGGTCAACCCGTCGAGCCCCTACTCGGCCTCCAAGGCGAGCGCCGACCTGCTGGTAAGGGCGTGGGTCCGCTCCTTCGGCATCGAGGCGACACTGTCGAACTGCTCGAACAACTACGGCCCCCGGCAGCATCCCGAGAAGTTCATCCCGCGCCAGGTCACCGGGATCCTCGAGGGGGTCCGGCCGAAGCTGTACGGGGCCGGCGCCAACGTCCGCGACTGGATCCACGTCGACGACCACAACGACGCCGTCATCGCCATCATCGAACAGGGCCGCCCGGGGGAGACCTACCTCATCGGCGCCGACGGCGAGATGAACAACCGCGAGATCGTCGCTCTCATCCTCGAGCTGATGGGCAAGCCGGCCGACTGGTACGACTTCGTGCCGGACCGGCCGGGCCACGACCTGCGCTACGCCATCGACCCGACCAAGCTGCGGGCCGAGACCGACTGGCGCCCGGCCCACCCCGACGTCCGGTCCGGCCTCGTCGACACGATCGCGTGGTACGCGGCCAACGAGCACTGGTGGCGCACCGCCAAGGTCGTCGCCGAGGCCCGCTACGACCGGCTCGGCCGCTGATGGCGCGTTGGCTGGTGGCCGGGGCCCGCGGGATGCTCGGCCAGGACCTCGCGACGCTGCTCGAGAGCCGGGGCCACGAGGTCACCCGCGCCGACCTGCCACAGCTCGACATCCTCGACCCGTCCTCCTGTCGCGACCACGTGGCGGGACACGACGTCGTCGTCAACGTCGCGGCATACACGGCCGTCGACGCCGCCGAGGACGACGAGCCCACCGCCTTCGCGGTCAACGCCCTGGGGGCGGCCACCCTCGCCCGCGCCGTGCAGGACGCCGGGGTGGCCCTGGTGCACCTGTCCACCGACTACGTCTTCGCCGGCGACGCCGACACCCCGTATGCCGCCGACGCACCGCTGGAGCCGCGCTCGGCCTACGGGCGCACCAAGGCCGCCGGGGAATGGGCCGTCCGGGTCGAGTGCGAGCGGGTATGGCTCGTCCGCACGGCCTGGCTGTATGGGGTCCACGGGCTCAGCTTCCCCGCGACGATGGCCCGGCTGGCGGGGGAGCGCGAGACCGTGGAGGTCGTCGTCGACGAGGTGGGGCAGCCGACGTGGACCGTCGACCTGGCCGACGGCATCGCCCGGCTGGTCGAGGCCCACGCCCCCTACGGGACCTACCACGGCACCGGCTCCGGCGAGTGCTCCCGCCTCGACCTGGCGCGGGCCGTGTTCGAGGAGCTGGACCTGGACCCCGACCGGGTCAGGCCGACGACGAGGGAGGCGTTCGGCCTGCCGGCGAACAGGCCGGCCTACAGCTCCCTCGACCACTCCATGTGGTCCGCGGCCGGGCTGGATCCGCTGCCGGGCTGGCGCGACGCGCTGCACCGGGCGGCTCCCACCCTCTTCCCCTGAGCACCCTCGCCCGGTCCAGGATGGGTCCCGGTGGGCCCGCTACAGTGACAGCATGCTGCTCGACCTCGCCATCAGAACCGAGCCTGCCGTCCTCCCCCGGACCGGTGAGGGACGCTCCCCGGTGGGGGTCCCTCGGGCGCCGTCGGACCACCGGCTGCCCGGGGGCCGCTTCCGGGAGCACGACGCGTTGGTGTCGGGGGTGTAGGTCGCATGCTCGCCGTGTCCGCCGTCAGCCAGTCCGCCGACGACCCGCTGTCCGGCCTCGAGGTGGGGGAGCGTCCGGACCCCCAGGCACCGGACGGCTGGGTCGTCGTGGACCTCAGGGCGTGCGCCCTCAACCACCACGACGTGTGGTCGCTCAAGGGGGTGGGGCTGCCGGCCGACCGCCTTCCCATGGTGCTGGGCTGCGATGGTGCCGGGGTGAGCGACGACGGCGCCGAGGTGGTCGTCCATGCGGTCGTACCATCGCCGGGCTGGGCCGGTGACGAGACCCTGGACCCGCGCCGGACGCTGCTCTCGGAGTTGCACGACGGGACGCTCGCCGAGCGGGTCGCCGTGCCGCGGCGCAACCTCGTCCCCAAGCCGGAGGGGCTCAGCTGGGAGCAGGCCGCCTGCCTACCCACCGCCTGGCTCACGGCATACCGGATGCTCTTCACCAACGCCGCCGTGGCGCCGGGCTCGACGGTGCTCGTCCAGGGCGCGGCGGGTGGGGTCGCCACGGCACTGGTGCAGCTCGGGACCGCGGCCGGGCTGCGCATGTGGGTCACCAGCCGCGACGGGGCCAGGGGCGAGCACGCGGTCGCGCTGGGCGCAGACCGGGCGTTCGAGTCCGGGGCCCGGCTGCCCGAACGGGTCGACGCGGTGATGGAGACGGTCGGGGCGGCCACCTGGTCGCACTCCGTCAACTCGCTGCGCCCGGGGGGCACCATCGTCATCTCCGGCGCGACCTCCGGTGACGCCCCGGCGAAGGCCGAGCTGACCAAGATCTTCTTCAAGCAGCTGCGCGTCGTCGGGTCGACGATGGGCACCCGCGACGAGCTCGAGCGGCTCGCCCGCTTCGTCGTCGACGCAGGGATCGAGCCGCTCGTCGACTCGGTGCGGCCCCTCGCACAGGCGCGCGAGGGATTCACGAGGATGGTGGCGGGCAGCGTCGAGGGCAAGGTCGTCTTCACGACCTGAGGCGGCACCGGGTCGGCCTCGGGTCACGAGATGCGCAGCCAGTCGTTCCAGCCGTTGTGCAGGATGAGCCACGCAATGAGGCCGTAGCCGGCCTGCCCGGGGTGGTCGGGGTAGCGGCTCGTGGCCAGCTCCGAGCGCCACTGGTCGTGGCCGTTGAGGGGCGTGAAGCAGTCGACGAACGGCACGCTGCGGCGACCGCACACGTCGCTCTGGGCCTCGACGAGCGCGGCCAGCCGGTCGTTGACCTCCTGGTCGGACGTCGGTGGTGGGCTGACCACGAAGGTCGCCACGCCGTTGCTCGTCGCGTCGTCGAGGAGGTTGGCGAGGTTGAGCCGGTGGCGGGCCAGCGTGATCCCGGCCAGCACGTCGTCGGTGCCCGCCGACAGGACCAGTCGCCGCTCGGCACGGCCGGACCAGCGCAGCTGCACCTCCGAGTGCCACCGCGCGAGCAGGTCGGCGCTGGTGTCGCCGCGGACGCCGAGGTTGTATGCCGTGAGCTCGAGGTCGGGGTGATGCGTGCGGCCGACGACGCGGGTCACCCAGCCCTGGCCCTTGGGGTCGCCCACGCCGGCGACGAGCGAGGAGCCGAGGAAGACCAGCGCGAGGTCGCGCGGGCCCTCCTGGGCCACGGCCCCCTTGGGGCTGGGGCGGAACTCGATGTCCTTGGGGTCCTGGGTCATCTCAGTCGTCCTCGTCGTCCAGGCGGGCCAGCCAGGTCGCGAGCCGCTCCACCGGCACCTCGAAGTCGGGGTGGAGGTCGACGAAGGCCCTCAGCTGGTCCGCGAGCCAGTCGATGGAGACCTGCTCCTCGCCGCGCCGCGCCTGGAGCTCCTCGATGCCGCGGTCGGTAAAGTACACGTGGCGAGGCTATCGAACCTGGCGTCCCTTCCCTCGCGGGCGCGCCCGCGTGGTATGGGACGGCGGTCACCAGCGGTCCAGCCCGCCTCAGCGGTCGAAGGCGCGCGCCAGCAGGTCGGCCTGCTCGGCCTGGTGCCTGCGCGGCGAGCCGCTCGCCGGCGACGCGGACGCCTTGCGCGCGACGACCCGCAGGTGCCGGTGCTCCCCGAGGCCGGCGAGGGCCGACGGTAGGTTGAGGGCGAGGAACGGCCAGCCGCCCTGGTTGTGCGGCTCGTCCTGGACGACGACGACGTCGGCGTCGGGGTAGTGCGAGAGCTCCCGGGCGAGGTCGGCTGCGGGCAGGGGGTAGTACTGCTCGAGCCGAAGGATGGCCGTCTGGGTGTCCTCACGCCGGGTGCGCTCGGCCTCGAGGTCGTGGACGACCTTGCCGGCCGCGATGAGGACCCGGTCGACGCGCCCGTCGGTGGCCCTGGGGCGGTCGGGCATGACGGGCTGGAACCGCCCGGCCGTGAAGTCCTCGGGGGCGCTCGCCGCGGCCTTGAGCCGCAGCATCGACTTCGGCGTGAAGACGATGAGGGGGCGACGAGGCCGCGAGTAGGCCTGGCGGCGCAGGAGGTGGAAGTACGACGCCGGGGTCGACGGGTAGGCAACCGTCATGTTGTTCTCGGCGCACATGGTGAGGAACCGCTCGATGCGGGCCGAGGAGTGGTCCGGGCCCTGCCCTTCGAAGCCGTGGGGGAGGAGCAGGACGACCGAGCTGCGCTGGCCCCACTTCTGCTCCGAGCTGGACACGAACTCGTCGAAGATGGTCTGGGCGCCGTTGAAGAAGTCGCCGAACTGAGCCTCCCAGAGGACCAGCGCGTCGGGGCGTTCGACGGAGTAGCCGTACTCGAAGCCCATGGCCGCGAACTCCGAGAGCAGCGAGTCGTAGACCCAGAACCGGGCCTGCCCCTTGCCGAGGTAGAGCAGCGGCGTCCACTCCTCGGCCGTCGTGTTGTCGATGAGGACCGCGTGGCGCTGCACGAACGTGCCCCGCCGGCTGTCCTGGCCCGCCAGCCGGACGGGGGTGCCCTCGGCGAGGAGGGACCCGAACGCGAGCAGCTCGCCGGTCGCCCAGTCGATACCGCCGTCGCGGGTGCTGGCCGCCCGCTTCTCGAGCATCTGCCGGAGCTTGGTGTGGACGGTGAACCCGTCGGGCACCGCGACGAACGCGTCCCCGAGGCGCTTGAGCTCGGCCTCGTCGATCGCGGTCTCGGTGGCCGAGCGTGTCGTCGCGTCCGCGGTGGGGCCCTGGGCGGCGGGTGGCTCGAGGCCCAGGTGGCCCTCGACGTCGGTCCCCGAGAAGGTGGGGTCAATCTCCTCCGCCGCCTCCGCCTCGGCGGCCTTGACGGCCTGCTTGGTCTCGAGGAACACCCGTTCGAGCTGGGACTGGTAGTCGCGCAGCGCGGCCTCGGCGTCCTCGACGGTGATGTCACCGCGGCCGACGAGGGACTCGGTGTAGAGCTTGCGGACGCTGCGCTTGGCCTCGATGAGCCGGTACATCAGCGGCTGGGTCATCGACGGGTCGTCGCCCTCGTTGTGGCCCCGCCGCCGGTAGCAGACCATGTCGACGACGACGTCCTTGTTGAAGTGGCGCCGGAAGTCGTAGGCGAGCTCCGCGACCCGGACGCAGGCCTCGGGGTCGTCGCCGTTGACGTGGAAGATCGGCGCCTGGATCATCCGGGCGACGTCCGTCGAGTACGTGGAGGACCGCGAGGACGACGGCGAGGTGGTGAAGCCCACCTGGTTGTTGATCACCACGTGGACGCTCCCACCTGTGCGGTAGCCACGCAGCTGGGACAGGTTGAGGGTCTCGGCGACGACCCCCTGGCCGGCGAACGCCGCGTCACCGTGCAGCAGGACCGGCAGGACGGTGAAGTCCTGCCCCGCGAGGTTGAGCCGGTCCTGCTTGGCCCGGACGATGCCTTCGAGCACCGGGTTGACCGCCTCGAGGTGCGAGGGGTTGGCCGCCAGGTAGACCTTGGTGCGGGCGCCGCTCTCGGCGACGAACTCGCCCTCCGTGCTCCACTGGTCGAGACGCTGCAAGCTCGCATTGGTCAGGTAGATCGAGGAGCCGCCGTCCCAGGCGAGCCCCTCGGCGTCGAACATCTGGCCCGGTCCCTGGCCCGGGCCGCCGGCGCGC
>CAYPYK010000126.1:0-6885 GCA_964414665.1 uncultured Intrasporangiaceae bacterium
TCACCATCCACGGCGACCGGGTGGCCATCATCGGCCGACCGCTCGGGGACCACCCGCTCATCGGGTCCCCCGACCCCTTGGACAACGCCAGTCAGAACCCCGTCGCGTACGGAGAGATCGAGGAAGTGTCATGACAGAAGTCGGTACCCACGACGTACTCGCCCCGGTGGCGGAGGACACCACCCAGGGCACGTCGAGGGTCCTGCGCAACGCCCACGTCGACCGGGCCGCAGTGTCCGCCGCCGGTGCCGCCGCCGCCGGCTTCCACCCGTCGATGCCCGGCTTCGCGCCGACGCCGCTGCGCCCGGCCCCGCGCACGGCAGCCCGGCTCGGCGTGCGGTCGGTCCACGTCAAGGACGAGTCCGACCGGATCGGCATGCCGTCCTTCAAGATCCTCGGCGCGTCCTGGGCGACCTGCCGGACGGTCCTGGCGCACCTGCGTGTCGAGCCCGGGGACGAGCCGACGCTCGTGACACTGCGCGACGCCGTCGAGACCTCCGGCACCCCGCTCACCCTCGTCGCCGCCACCGACGGCAACCACGGGCGAGGGGTCGCTCGGATGGCCGCGCTGCTGGGCGTGCCGGCAACGATCCTCGTCCCGGCCGGCACGGTGCAGAGCCGCATCGACGCCATCGTCGGCGAGGGCGCCGAGGTCCGGGTCGTCGACGGGGGCTACGACCAGGCGATCGCGGCGAGCGCCGCTCTCGCGGACGCCGAGCACGTCGTCATCTCGGACACCTCGTGGGAGGGCTACCAGAACACGCCGCGGTGGGTCATCGACGGCTACTCGACCCTCCTCGGCGAGGTCACCGCCGAGATCGCCGCCGGCCGGGCCCCCGAGCCGAGTGTCGTCGCCGTGCAGATGGGCGTCGGAGCGTTCGGCGCCGCCGTTGCGCGCGCGTTCGCGCCGCGGACCGCCCGGCTGCTCGTCGGGGTCGAACCGACCAGCGCCGACTGCGTGACGACGAGCGCCGAGGTCGGGGAGATCCTCACGATCCCCGGGCCCCAGGACTCGATCATGGCGGGCCTGAACTGCGGCACCCCGTCGGTCGTCGCCTGGGACGACGTCCTGCACGGCTTCGACGTCCTCACGACGGTCACCGACCTCGCCGCCGAGGACGCCATGCGGCTGCTTCACGAGGACGGCATCGCCGCCGGCGAGAGCGGTGCGGCCGGTCTGGCGGGCCTGCTCGCGCACGGGGCCGAGCTCGGCCTCGGCGCCGACGACGACGTACTGCTGTTCCTCACCGAGGGCCCGACCGACCCGGTCGGCTACCAGCGGATCGTCGGCGCCCCGGCCTGACCTTCGATGAGGCAGCGGCCGCCCGGACCGTGGTCCGGGCGGCCGCTGCCGTCCGCCGCCCTGGGGCGGCATACCGCCCCAGGTCAGCTCTCGGTCGGTGCCGCGGACGCGCGGGGCGCCCGCCGGTATGCCGTGTCGGCCAGCGGGAGCCGGTAGCGCCGCTGCCCGTCGCGCAGGTAGTAGGCCTGGGCCGCCGCGGGGGCGGTCGGGATCATGCAGATCTCGCCCATGCCTTTGGCGCCGTAGGCGAACGGCAGGGTCCCCGGTCCCCTGACGAAGCGGACCTCGACCTGCGGCATCTTGTTCGAGCGCAGCAGCCCGAGCTGGCCGTACCGGGTCTGGGGGACGCCGTCCTTGACGACGAACTCCTCGGTGAAGGCGTAGCCGAGGCCCATCATCACCCCGCCCTCGATCTGTCCGACGGCGGCCTGCTGGTTCATGACGGTTCCGACGTCGTAGACGGCCAGGACCTTCTCGACCTCGCCGTTGTCGTCGAGGGTGACCATCTGGGCCCCGAAGCCGTAGCCCACGTGGCTCGTGGGGTGCTCCTTCGTGCTGTCGATCGGGTCGGTCTCGGGGAAGAACTCGCCGTACCACTCCAGCCCCTCGAGCCGGGCCAGGTCGCCCTCGGCCTGCTCCAGTGCGTCACGCAGCTGAACCGCCGCCAGGCGGGTGGCCTCCCCGGTGAACAGCGTCTGCCGCGAGCCGGTCGAGGTCCCGCTGTCGGGGGTCCGCTCGGTGTCGGGCTGCTCGTGGACGATCTGGTCGGGGCGCAGGTGGGTGGTCTCGCACACGACGTGGATGACGACCTGCGCGACGCCCTGGCCCATGCAGGCCGCCGAGGTGCGGATGTGGACCGTGCCCTCCTCGACCGAGAGGATGCACCGCCCGATGTCGGGCAGGCCCACCCCGATCCCGGTGTTCTTGTGGGCGACGGCGAGTCCGGCGTTGGGGTGGGCGTAGAAGTCCCCCTTGAGGTCCTCCAGCACCTCGGCGATACCGGTCGACTCGTCGGCGATCTGCCCGTTGGGGAGGCTGTCCCCGGGGCGGACCACGTTGAGGTAGCGGATCTCCCACGCGTCGAGCCCGGCCAGCTCGGCGAGCTCGTTGAGGCAGGACTCCATCGCGAACTGGCTCTGGACGACACCGAACCCACGGAAGGCGCCCGACACCGGGTTGTTCGTGTAGAGGGCGAGGCCGAGGACCTCGAAGTTCGGGATGGCATACGGGCCGCCGGCGTGCGTGCAGGCCCGCTGCAGGACCGGCCCGCCCAGCGAGGCGTAGGCGCCGGTGTCCGAGAGGATGACGACCTTGACCGCGGTGAGCCTGCCCATGTCGTCGCAGGCCACGGTGAACTCCATGTCCATCGGGTGCCGCTTGACGTGGTAGTTCAGGGACTCGGTCCGGGAGAACCGCACCTTGACCGGCCGCTTCAGGTGCCAGGCCATGAGCGCCGCGTGATGCTGGACGCTCATGTCCTCCTTGCCGCCGAAGCCGCCGCCGACGAGGGTGGCCGTGGAGCGGATCTTCTCCGCGGGCAGCTTCAGCATCCGGGAGATCTCGTGCTGCTCGTCGTAGACCGACTGGCTCGAGGTGTACATCCTCAGCCCCTCGCCGTAGGGCTCGGCGACCGCTGCCTCGGGCTCCATGAACGCGTGCTCCTGCCACGGCGTCTTGAACTTGCGGGTGACGGAGTGCGCCGCGGAGCGGATGGCCGCGTCCGGGTTGCCACGCTTGACGTGCTCGACGTCGAGGACGTTGCCGTGCGAGTGCACGAGCGGGGCGTCCGGGCTGAGGGCCTGCTGCGGTGAGGTGACAGGCGGCAGCTCCTCGTAGTCGAGGTCGATGAGAGCGATGATCTCGTCGAGGGCGCTCTCGTCGTCGCTGGCGACCAGGGCGAGAGCGTCGCCGACGTAGCGGGTGTGCCTGCCGACCGGGATCATGACGTCCCAGTCGTTGGTGATGTGGCCGATCTTGTTCTCGGGTACGTCCTCGGCGGTGAGGACGGCGAGGCAGTGGGGGTGGGCCTTGGCCTTCGTCGCGTCGAGGCCGCGGACCAGCCCGCGGGGGCTGGGGGAGCGCAGCGCCTTGGCGAAGACCATGCCGGGCAGCCTGACGTCGTCGGCGAACGCGCCGGTGCCGAGGACCTTCTCGGCGGCATCGGGGCGAGGCGCGTCGTCGGACACCCGCCACCGGTCGGTGGAGGTCCGCGGGCTCTGGCCCGTGCGCAGCATGCCGGCCGAGAGCATGACCGCGTCGACGATCTGGCGGTAGCCGGTGCACCGGCAGATGTCGGTGCGGATCGCCCTGGTCACCTCGTCGCGGGTCGGCTCGGGGTTCTTGTCGAGCAGGGCCTTGGAGGCCATGACCATGCCCGGCGTGCAGAAGCCGCACTGCACGGCCCCGGTCACGGCGTAGGCGTGGGTGTAGACCTCCTCCTCGCGGTCGGTCAGGCCGGCGGTCGTGACGACCTCGTGGCCCCGGACGGCCTCCGTCTGCCGGATGCACGACTTGACGAGCTTGCCGTCGACGAGGACGACGCAGGTCCCGCACGAGCCGTCGTCGCAGCCCTCCTTGACCGTCAGGTCGCCGATCTCGTCCCTCAGCACCCGGATGAGGGGCTTGTCGCCGCTGACCTCGTGCTCGGCTCCGTTGAGCGTGATCCTCATGGTGGTTGCTCTTTCTTCCTCGGTGTAGCGTATGCCGTGCGCCTGACCTAGTGGATGTCGTCGTCGGGGGGGCCGCACCGGAGGAACTGCCCGGGCCGCAGGTCGGACCGCAGGACGCCGCCGTCGACGACCCGCCGGCCGCGTAGGAGGACCTCACGCACCCGGCCCTGGACCTCGTGGCCCTCGTACGGGGTGTGGTCGACGTTCTCGTGGAGACCGGCGTGCCGGACCGTCCACCGGGGAGCCGGGTCGATGACGACGACGTCGGCGTCGCTGCCCGGGGCGATGGCCCCCTTGCGGGGGTAGATCCCGAAGTGCCGGGCGGCGTTCGCGGAGGTCACCGCGACATACCGCTCCGGGGTGAGCCGTCCGGCCGCAACACCGTCGGAGTAGAGCAGGATCATCCTCAGCTCGATGCCCGGGGCGCCGTTGGGCACCGAGGTGAAGTCGGCCGCCGCGTCCTTCTGCCCGGCAACGTCGAACGAGCAGTGGTCGGTCCCCACGAACTGGATGTCCCCACCGGCGAGGGCCGTCCACAGCGCGCCGTGGTGGTCCGGCGGGCGCAGCGGCGGGCTCATGACCACCTTGCGCGCCTCGAGCTCGCCCGCCGCGTCGACGTCGGCGGTGCCGTAGGCGCGGTTGTCGAGGACGAGGTACTGCGGGCACGTCTCGGCGACGACCCGGCTGCCGCGGGACCTCGCGTGGCGCAGCGCGTCGACGGACTGCCTCGCGCTGAGGTGGACGACATAGTGCATCGCATCCGTGAGGGCTGCGATCGTCGTGACCCGGTCCACAGCCTCGGCCTCGAGCTCCGGCGGCCGGGTGGCCTGGTGCCAGTAGGCGCCGGTGTGCCCCTGCGCCAGCTCCTCGTGGACGAGGGCGTCGATGACGCGGCCGTTCTCGCAGTGGAACCCGATCGTCGCCCCGAGCGAGGCGCTGGCGGTGAGCGCGGCGAAGACCTCGTCGTCCTCGACCATCATCGAGTGCCGGTACGCGAGGTACATCTTGAACGACGTGACGCCGGCGTCGGCCACCGCCGCCATCTGCTCGGCGAACTCGGGCCGCCACTCGGTCATGGCGAGGTGGAACCCGTAGTCGCACACGGCGCGGCCGTCGGCCTTCGCGTGCCAGCGCTCGAGCCCGCGCTGGAGGGACTCGCCGTGGAACTGCGTCGCGAAGTCCAGGACGGTCGTCGTCCCTCCGGCGAGGGCCGCGCGGGTCCCGGTCGCGAAGTCGTCGGCCGTGACGATCGGGCCGGCCTCGAGGTCGAGGTGGGTGTGTGGGTCGACGCCGCCTGGGACGAGGAGGCAGCCGGTGCAGTCGACGACCTCGTCCTCGGGGCCGGGCGTCACGGGTCCGACCTCGGTCACGACGCCGTCGACGATCCGCACATCGGCGACCCGCGACCCGGTGGCACCGACCACCGTGCCGCCCGTGAGCACCAGCCTCATGGGCGCGCCGCCTCCTTCGTGCGTGACCTCACCGTGGCACCCTCACAGCTCCGCCCACACCCGCCGAGCCCGCTCGGTCGACCGCGCCTGGACCCGGGCCTCGTCGAGGCCGAGGATCTCGCGGTCGCGCATCGCCCAGGCGCCGGCCACCATGGCGTCGCGCACCAGGGCGCCGCTCATCCCGAAGATGACATGCCCCCAGGCCGTGTCGCCGGTGAACGGCGTGAACGGGCGGTAGTCGAGGGTGATGAGGTCGGCGTACGCGCCGGGGGCGAGGACGCCGACCGGCTTGGCGAAGTACTGGGCGCAGATCCTCGGGTTGTTGGCGAACAGGGCCGAGACGGCCTCGCCGAAGCCGACCGTGGGGTCGAGGAGATGGCTGCTCTGCAGGATCTTCGCCACCTGGGCCGAGGCGAACAGGTCGGCCGTGTAGGCGTCCGTGCCCAGCCCGACCCGCAGACCGCGGCGGAGCATGTCGACGACGGGAGCGACGCCGACGGCGTTGCCCATGTTGGAGTGCGGGTTGTGGACGATGCTCGTGTCGGTCTCGAGCAGCAGGTCGAGCTCGGCGTCGTCGGCGTGGACGCAGTGCGCGGCGATGGTGCCCGGTCCGAGGATCCCGTGGTCGTGCAGCCGGGTGACGATCCGCGTGCCGTGGCGGGCGAGGGAGTCGGTCTCGTCGACCGGGCCCTCGGCGACATGGATGTGGAACCCGCCCGCCAGCCCGTCCTTGGCCCGCGCCGCAGCGTCGAGGCTCCCATCCGAGAGGGTGAACGCGGCGTGCAGCCCGAACAGGCCCTTGACCAGGTCCTGCTCGTCGGTGTTGGCGGCCCTCATGAACTCGGCGTTCTCGGCCAGCGCCGCGGCGAGCACCTGCTCGCCGTCCCGGTCGGAGGCCTCGTAGCAGAGCACGGTGCGGATGCCGACCTCGCGGGCGACCGCGGCCATCGTCTGCAGCGACCCGGTCACGGCGTTCGGGCTGGAGTGGTGGTCGATGACGGTCGTCACCCCGTTGCGGATCGACTCGACGAACGTCGTCGCGGCGTTCAGCTCGACGTCCTCGAGCTCGAGCATCCGGTCCAGTCGCCACCACAGGTTCTCGAGGATCTCGGTGAAGTCCCGGGTCGGGCGGTGCACCGCCATACCACGTGCGTAGGCGCTGTAGGCGTGGGTGTGCGCGTTGATGACGCCGGGCATGACCAGTCGGCCGCCGACGTCGACCAGCTCGTCGTCGGGGTATGCCGTGCGCAGCTCCTCGAGCGGGCCGACGGCCGCGATGGTGTCGCCGTGGACGACGACGGCGCCGCCCTCGACGAAGAGGTGGGCGGGGTCGTTGGTGAGGACCGGGCCGTTGCCGATGATCACGCGGGGACTCCTCCGGTCGGGGTGAGCAGGTAGGGGTACCGGTCCTCCAGCGCGGCGAGGACCCTGGCCATGTCCGCGCCGAGCCGGTCGCCGCCGG
>CAYPYK010000126.1:6895-9320 GCA_964414665.1 uncultured Intrasporangiaceae bacterium
GTCGTGTGCTCGTAGACCTCGCCGACATCGTCGCGGACGAGGTAGGTGCGGTCCGCGAGGGGGAGGTAGCCGGCGTTGGTCGAGGCGTCGAAGTCCTCGCGGGTCCAGAAGACGGTGACCTTGTCGCGGTAGGGCAGCCCCGCGTGGGGGCAGAAGGTGGCGCAGTTGCCACACTCGTTGCACAGCCCGTCGAGGTGCACGATCTGGCGGGGGTCGGCGGACCGCGGGACGACGACGGCGACGTTGGCCCGGTTGGGGCACACCTCGGTGCAGATCTCGCACACCTCGTCGCACGCGAGGCAGCGCGCGCCCTCGGCCCGCCCGTTGACCGACGCGATCATCAGGCCGCGACGGGCGAGCATGTCGACGGGGTCGAGGTGGTCGACCGGCCAGGTGCGCTCGAAGTCGACGTCGAGGCCCTCGGCGCGCAGGATGGCCCGGGCCGCGACCTTCGCGTCGGCGATGGCCCGGACGATGGTGTCCGGGCCGAGCCGGCCGTCGCCGACGACGTAGACGTCGTCGACCGATGACCGGTAGCTCGCGTCGAGGCGGACCCGGCCGCGCTCGTCGAGCGCGAGGCCGTTGGCGGCATACCTGCGGCTGTCGATGGTGGCGCCGGTCTCGCCGACCACCGTGTCGAAGCGCAGGTCGACGAACGTGCCGCGCCCACCGGCGGAGCGTCGGCCCGAGGCGTCGAGCGGCCCGAGGTCCATCTCCTCACACCGCAGCACGGAGCCGTCGAACGACACGGGGGCGAGCAGCTGGTGCATCGTGATGCCCTCGGCGCGAACGGTGTTGACCTCGTGCTGGGTGGCCGGCATGTTCGGCTCGTTGCGTCGGTAGACGATCACGGCCTCCTCGACGCCGGGGGTCCGCTGTGCCGTGCGGACGCAGTCCATCGCGACGTCGCCGGCGCCGATGACGGCGACCCGGCGGCCGACCCGGGCGCCGCCCTCGTTGTTGGCCTGCCACAGGAAGTCGAGGGCGTCGACGACCATCTCCTGGCCCTCGCGGACGGGGCTCTGGCCGCGCGCCCAGGAGCCGGTGGCGATGACCACGTGGGCGTAGGTCCTCTTCAGCTCGACGACCGAGTAGTCGGGGTCGGCGCCGAAGTGGAAGCGGACGCCGAGGCTGACGGCCAGCCGGTAGTCGCGCTCGATCTGCTCCCGGCTGATCCGGAACGCCGGGATGATGTAGCGGACGATGCCGTAGGGGCCGTCGAGCTTCTCGAAGACGTCCACGTCCATCCCGTTGCGGCGCAGGAACATCGCGGCGGCGATACCTGCCGGTCCCGCGCCGATCACGGCCGCCTTGCGGTCGCTGCGCAGGGCCGGGGGCGTCGTGGCGGCGATGAAGGCGTCCTGCGCCCCGTCGGCCGCCTCGAGCTTGACCCCACGCATGTCGATGGACTGGTCGTAGTCGAGCCGGGTGCAGTGGTCGCGGCACTGTTGTGAGCAGAGCACCCCCGTGATCGTCGGGGCGGTGTTGTCGACGGCGATGACGTCGAAGGCCTCGGTGAGGCGTCCGGCGCCGGTGAGCGCGAGGTACTCGGGGATCTGCTGGTGGATGGGGCAGCCGCCGTCCTGGCAGGGCGCCTTGTAGCAGTCGACGAGCGGTAGCGGTGACGACGTCTTCCGCGAGCGGACCTTCTCGCGGTATCGCTTGTGGTATCGCTCGTCGCCGATGACCGTACGGGCGGTCTCCTCCAGAAGCGCGACGTCGATGCCGGCGAAGTCGGTCATCACCTCGGTGGCCTGCTCGGCCAGCTGCCGGAAGCGGACGACCCCGCCGGGCTTGAGAATCGTCGTCGCGACCGTGACGGGCTGGATCCCCGTCGCCAGGATCGCGTTGGCGTTGAAGGCGTCGACGCCCCCGGAGAAGGAGATGGGCAGGGCGCCGTCGAACTCCGCCGAGAGCGTGGCGGCGAGGGAGAGCGAGAGCGGCAGAAGGGAGCGCCCCGACATGTACATCTCCTCGGCCGGTAGCTCGCCCGCCATGACCTCCACCGGGAAGGTGTTGGTCAGCTTGATGCCGAACCGCAGCCCGAGGCTCTCCGCCTGTGCGGTGAGCCGGCGGAACATCGCGACGGCCTCTGAGTACTGCAGGTCCTCGCGGAAGTGATGGTCGTCGAAGCGGACGTAGTCGAAGCCGAGGCTGTCGAGGGCCTGCCGGGCCGCGTCGTAGCCGAGCATCGTGGGGTTGCACTTGACGAACGTGTGCAGGCCCTTCTCGGTGAGCAGGTAGGTGGCGATCTGCTCGATGTCCTCGGCCGGGCAGCCGTGCAGGGTCGACAGGGTGACCGAGGTGCTGACGGCCGGGCTCAGCGAGTCGAGGTCATTCTGGCCGAACTTCGAGAAATCACCGAGATGTGACCGGACCCAGTCGCGACATTCACCGAAGATCGCGGTCCCCGACGCATCGCGCA
>CAYPYK010000127.1:0-4554 GCA_964414665.1 uncultured Intrasporangiaceae bacterium
CCACCCCGCAGGTCCCGGTCACCACCAACTTCATGGTGATGAACCACACGACGGGCATGGACTACTGGTCGTGGGCGCCCGAGATGGACCTCGTCTCGCAGGACCACTACGTCGACCACCGGGTTGCCGACCCCGTCCACGAGCTCGCGTTCTCGGGAGACCTCGTCCGCGGCCTCAGCGGCGGCGGCCCCTGGTTCCTCATGGAGCACTCGACCAGCGCCGTCAACTGGCAGCAGGTCAACCTCGCCAAGCAGCCGGGCGAGCTGCTGGGCACCAGCCTGGCTCATGTCGCCCGAGGGGCCGACGCGGTGGGGTACTTCCAGTGGCGAGCCAGCCGGGCCGGCGCCGAGAAGTACCACTCCGCGCTCGTCCCGCACGCCGGCACCGACACGAAGGTGTGGCGGGAGGTCTGCCGGCTCGGCGGCATACTGGAGCGCGCCTCGGACCTGGCCGGGACCCGGGTCGAGCCCGCCCGGGTCGCCATGGTCTTCGACTGGTCGGCTCGGTGGGCGACCGACCTGGACAGCCACCCCTCCCGGCTCGTCCGCTACATGGACCAGCCCGAGGCCCTGCACCGGGCGCTGTGGAGCCGCGGGATCGCCGTCGACTTCGTCCGGCCGGGCCAGGACCTGTCCGGGTTCGACATCGTTCTCGTCCCGTCGCTCTACCTCGTCGACGACCAGGCGGCCGAGACGGTCCGCCGCTTCGCTGCCGCAGGCGGGCATGTCGTCGTCACCTACTTCTCGGGGATCGTCGACGAACACGACCACATCCGGCTCGGGGGCTACCCGGGCGCCTTCCGCGACCTCCTCGGCATCAGCACCGAGGAGTTCTTCCCGCTGCGCGCCGGGGAGTCGGTGCGGCTGGAGCCGTCGGACGGTGGGTCGGACGCCGTGCCCGGCGCCGCGGGCTGGACCGCAACGGTGTGGACCGAGCTCACCCACCTGCGCGGCGCCGAGGCGGTGGCGGTGTATGCCGACGGCCCCGTCGCGGGGCACCCCGCCGTGACCCGCCACCGGGCCGGCGAGGGGTTCGCGTGGTACGTCGGGACCGCCCTGGATGAGGATGCGCTCTCCGCCCTGCTCGGCCACATCGCCGACCAGGCGGACGTGCGGCCACTGGTGCCCGCGCCGCCGGGGGTCGAGGTCGTGCGGCGCCGGGGTGCGGACAGGTCCTTCCTCGTCGTCCTGAACCACACGGGGGCCGCCGTCGACATCGCGGCCGAGGGCGTCGACCTCGTGTCCGAGGTCGCGGTCTCGGGCAGCCTGCGGGTACCGCCGGGCGGGTGTGCCCTGATCCGAGAGCGGGCCTGACCTTGTTCGCCCAGCAGCGCCACGCACGGATCCTCGACGAGGTGCGGGCCACCGGCGCCGTGCGGGTCAGCGACCTCGTCGACGAGCTGGGTGTCTCGGACATGACGATCCGCCGTGACATCAGCCACCTGGCCCGCAAGGGCCTGGTCGCCCGGGTCCACGGCGGGGCCACCGCCGTCACCGGTCGCAGCGCGGAGGAGCCCGCCTTCGCGGTGAAGTCGGGGCTGCAGACCACGGAGAAGGCCGGCATCGCCGCGGCCGCCGCGGGCCTGGTCGCGCCCGGCGACTCCGTCGCGCTGTCAGCGGGGACGACGACGTATGCCGTCGCCCTCGAGCTGCGGCAGGTCCCCGACCTCACCGTCGTCACGAACTCCCTACCCGTGGGGGACTCGATGAACTCGACACCTCGGGCCGACCGCACCGTCATCCTCACCGGCGGGATCCGCACACCGTCCGACGCGCTCGTGGGACCGGTGGCCGTCGCCACCCTGCGCTCCCTGCACGTCGACTGGCTGTTCCTCGGGGTGCACGGTTTCGACGAGCGAGCGGGCTTCACCACCCCCAACCTCGTGGAGTGCGAGACCAACCGGGCCCTCATCGCGTCCGCCCGTCAGACCGTCGTCGTGGCGGACAGCACCAAGTGGGGCGTCGTGGGCCTCAGCTCGATGGCGCGCCTCGGCGAGGTCGACGTGCTCGTCACGGATGACGGCCTGGACCTCGACGCGCAGCGCGGGCTGAGGAGCAGGGTGCGCCAGCTCATCCTGGTCCCGCGCCAGGGCACCGGGGACCCGGCGGAGGACGCAGGCGCGCCCGTTCCCCCGGCCGCCGGCGAAAGGGGAGCGCGGTGACGACGGCGGGGACGACGGGAGTCTCGGTCCGGCGGACCCGGGGCCGGCTCGCCGACGGGCGCGAGATCATCTACTTCGACGACTCCGAGCCCTACGTCAGCGGTGCCGCGGAGCGCGTGGTTCCCGACACCCGGGACCTGCCGCCGTCGGCGGGTGACTCGGTGATGCGCCGCGACCCGATGACCGGCGAGTGGGTCGTCATCGCCTCCTACCGCAACACGCGTACCTTCCTCCCGCCCACCGACGAGTGCCCCCTGTGCCCCACCGGCCGCGGGCGCGCCCCGTCCGAGGTGCCGGCGGCCGACTACGACGTCGTCGCCTTCGAGAACCGCTTCCCGTCCCTGTCGGCGCGGGCGTCCGAGACCGCCCCGCGGGTCGACGACGAGGAGCTCTGGCCACAGGCACCGGGCAACGGCCGGTGCGAGGTGGTGTGCTTCACCTCCGACCACACCGCGGCGTTCTCCACGCTGAGCCCACGCCGGGTCCGCACCGTCGTCGAGGCGTGGGCCGACCGGACGGCCGAGCTCTCGCAGCTCACGGGGGTTCGCGAGGTGTTCTGCTTCGAGAACCGGGGCCAGGAGATCGGCGTGACCCTGCACCACCCCCATGGGCAGATCTACGCCTACCCGTTCGTCACGCCCCGCACCCAGGCCCTCCTGCGGCAGGCGGCCGAGTACCGCTCCGCCACCGGCGGCAATCTGCTGCGCGACCTGCTCGAGGCCGAGCGCCGAGCCGACAGCCGGGTGGTCCTGCGCGGCCAGCAGTGGACGGCCTTCGTCCCGGCAGCCGCTCGATGGCCGGTGGAGGTTCATCTGGCCCCCCACCGGGACGTGCCGGACCTGGCCGCGCTGACGGACGACGAGCGCGACGAGCTGGCCGAGGTCTACCTCGAGCTGCTGCGGCGGGCGGACCGCTACTACGACGGCGTGAGCGCTCTGCCCTACATCGCGGGCTGGCACCAGGCGCCGGTCGGCCCGGGGCGCGACCTCGCACGGCTCCAGCTCCAGCTGTTCTCCGTCCTGCGCTCCCCCGGCAAGCTGAAGTACCTCGCCGGGTCGGAGTCCGGCGCAGGCGTCTGGGTCAACGACGCCTGGCCCGAGGCGATCGCCGCGCGCCTGCGCGAGGTGGCCTCGTGACGCCGGCCCCGGGGCTACCGGTGCAGCGACACCGGACCAGGGCTCGCGGCCGTGGTGGGTGTGCGGCGCGGTCCCGCCGGCCGGAACACGGCGGGAGCCGACTGGACGGCATACGGTGATCGCATGCGCGTCCTCGTCTCCGGCGGTGCCGGCTATATCGGGTCCCACACCGTCGTCCAGCTCGTCGGGGCCGGGCACGAGGTCGTGGTCGTCGACAGCTTCGCGAACTCCAAGCCGACGGTCATGGGACGGGTCGAGGCGCTCGCCGGGGGGCCGGTCGAGCTGCACTCCTTCGACCTGACCGACCGGGACAAGACCGAGCACCTGTTCGCGAACGAGCCCTTCGACGCCGTCGTCCACTTCGCCGGTCTCAAGGCCGTCGGCGAGAGCGTCGAGAAGCCGGTGGAGTACTACGAGAACAACCTCGGCACGACGTTCTCGCTGGTCCGGGCGATGCGGCGGCACGGGGTGCGCAAGCTGGTGTTCTCGTCCTCGGCGACGGTCTACGGCGCGGATGCACCGGTGCCGATGCACGAGGACCTGCCGACGTCGGCGACCAACCCCTACGGCTGGACCAAGGTGATGCAGGAGCAGGTCCTGCGTGATGTCGCCGCCGCCGACCCCACCTGGCGGGTGGCCCTGCTCCGCTACTTCAACCCGGTGGGCTCTCACCCGTCGGGGACGATGGGCGAGGACCCGCAGGGCTTGCCCAACAACCTCATGCCCTTCGTCGCCCAGGTGGCGGTGGGCCGGCGGGAGCGGCTGCGGGTCTTCGGCGACGACTACCCGACGCCGGACGGCACCGGGGTGCGCGACTACATCCACGTCGAGGACCTCGCCGCCGGCCACGTCGCGGCGCTGGCCCGGCTCGTCACGACCGACCGGCCCGTCTCGACCTGGAACCTCGGCACCGGCCACGGGACCTCGGTGCTGGAGCTGCTGCACGCGTTCGAGCGGGCGGTGGGCCGTGAGCTGCCCTACGAGGTCGTCGCGCGCCGGCCCGGTGACGTCGCCGCGTCCTACGCCGACCCGACGCGGGCCCACGAGGAGCTCGGCTGGTATGCGGTCAGGACGGTCGACGACATGTGCGCGGACACCTGGCGGTGGCAGAGCCAGAACCCGCACGGCTACCCGGACGCCTGACCGCGCCCGTCCCCCCCACAGCGTCCGAGGAACTGGTCGCCATACCCACCAGACACTCGGACACAGGCCCGGCGCCCCCCGCAGCGTCCGAGGAACTGGTCGCCATAGCCGCCA
>CAYPYK010000127.1:4654-9288 GCA_964414665.1 uncultured Intrasporangiaceae bacterium
GCCGCCAACCACTCGGACACAGGCCCGGCGGCCAGGGTGGACACGCCTAGCTGGTGATGTCCTTGCCCGAGAAGCGGGCCCAGGCGGCGAGCCAGAAGACCACGGCATACCCGAGGTCGAGGAGCAGACCGGTGCGGATCCCCGCCCACGAGATCGGGTCGCGCAGCAGGTCGCCGAAGGCGAGGAAGTGGTCGACGAGCAGCCAGGGGTGCAACCACGCGACCTGCTCGATGCCGTCGAGGATCCACATCCCGGCCGTGAGGATCATCAGCGCGATGGCGGCGGCGATCGGCTGCTCGGTGAGCGAGGAGATGAACAGCCCGACCGCCGCGAGCGCCGCCAGCCCTGCCGAGACGTAGACGGTGACCAGGGTGAGCCGCCACAGCGCCTCGCCCACCCCGATCTGGCTGCCGGACAGGGTCGTCATGTCGCCCGCCCCGAACAGCGCGATGCCGATGAGGGCACCGGGGATGACGACCGCCAGCACGCCCCAGACCGCGCCGACAACGAGCGAGGCGTACTTCACCGCCAACAGCCGGGCCCGGTCGACGGGGACGGTGAGCAGGTACCGCAGCGTGCCGATGTTGGCCTCACCGGCGATGGCGTCGCCGGACAGCATCGACATGGCGAGGGGCAGGAACATCCCGAGCTCGACGCTCACGGCCGCGAGCGGCACGAACAGGCCGTTGGACGTGATCGAGGAGAGGAAGTCCGGGCCGCGGCCGCGGCGGGGAGAGGAGACCTTCACGGCGATCGCCATGACGATCGGGACCGCCGCAAGGACGACGAGGCCGGCCTGGTTGCGGCGACGGCCGGCGATGAGGCGCAGCTCGGAGCGCAGCAGCCGGGTCGAGAGCCACCGGCGGCGCACGAGCCGGGGGGGCGCCACCGCCCGGGCCGTCATGGACACCAGGTCACCCGCTGACATCGAACCCCTCCCCGGTGAGCGAGACGAACAGGTCCTCGAGGCTGGCGCCCGACGGTGAGAACTCGCGCACCCCGACGCCGGCGTGGACCAGCGCGGCGACGATCTTCTCGGGAGCGAGCTCACCCGGTATGCCGTGGACCTCGCCACTGCCGACGCCCACCTGGTCGACGCCCAGCTCGCGGAGCACCCGGGCGGCCTCCTCGACCTGGTCGGTCACCACGCGGCACCCGGTCGAGCCGGAGGAGCGAACCTCGTCGAGGCGTCCCTGTGCGACGAGCCGGCCGTCGCGCATCATCCCGACGTGCGTGCACACCTGCTCGACCTCGGCGAGCAGGTGGCTCGAGATGAGGACCGTCGCGCCGTCGAAGGCCAGCGAGCTGATGAGGGAGCGCACCTCGCGGGTGCCCTGGGGGTCCAGGCCGTTGGTGGGCTCGTCGAGGATCAGCAGGTCGCGGGGGGCCAGCAGGGCGGCCGCGATGGCCAGCCGCTGGCGCATCCCGAGCGAGTAGGCGCGGTAGCGCTTGGTGGCGGCCGCGAGCAGGCCCACCCGGTCCAGCGCGGCGTCGATGCGGGTCCGGGTCGTGCGCGGGTCGGCGAGGACGTCGGCGGCGTCGAGCCGGACCAGGTTGGCCCGGCCGGAGAGATAGGGATGGAAGGCCGGGCCCTCGACGAGCGAACCGACCCGGTGCAGCACCTGGGCGGAGGCCTGGGGGATCGGACGGCCGAGCAGCTCACGCACTCCTGCGGTGGGGGAGATCAGCCCAAGCAGCATCCGGATCGTCGTCGTCTTGCCCGACCCGTTGGGTCCGAGGAACCCGTAGACCGACCCCGCCGGCACGGCGAGGTCTATCCCATCGACGGCGGTGTGCGAGCCGAACCGCTTGGTCAGCCCAGTGGTCGCGACAGCGAGGTCACCCGCCGTCGCGACCGAGGGGTCACTCACTTGGCCGCCAGCGCGGCATACAGGGTGTCGGGGGTGACGGCGCCGAGCGCGACCCGGCCGTCGTCGGTGAGGACCGCGGAGAACAGGGTGCCCTGGAACAGGTGCCCGCTACCCCAGGTGCCCGAGACACTGGGCAGGGCGCGCAGCAGCATCCGCAGCTGGGCCGAGCCGACCCCGTCCGAGCCCCTGGCGGGTGAGGTCAGCCCGGCCAGGCCATCGGCCGGAAGGGTGGCCACGACCACGCTGTCCCAGCCGGTCCCCACGACCTTCGGCTTGTCGAGCTTCGCCGCGGACGGCAGGGGGGCCGGCCCCGTGGCCCCATGGCTGGACCCGCTCGGCAGCGTCCCCTGCTTGACGGTCGTGCCGGGCGGCGGGGTGAACTGGAACTGCCGCGCCTCGGGCGTCGCGAAGTCGACCTGGGTGAACCCGACCTCGAACGCCGGGTCGGCCACCGTGGTCGAGAAGACCTGCACGCGCAGCGGCAGGTGGGTCTTCGCGTCGACGGCGATGCGGACCTGCCGGACGAGCGTGGCCGAGGACCGCGGCGTCAGCACCAGCTCGTATGCCGCCCGCCCCGCAACCGTGGCGGTGCCGTCGGTGGTGACCTTGGTGGTCGGGTCGACGGCGGCCAACGCCTTCTCGGCCGCCGACTGCGGGTCCACCGGGGTCGGGACGGGCAGGGGCGTGACGGCCGAGCCGCCGGTCGAGCGCGCGGGAAGCGTGTAGTGGGTGGCGGTCTTCTTCTTGCTGGACCAGACCCAGGCGTCGCTGCCGTTGCGGACGATGTCGGACTCTCCGAGGCTGCCGAGCAGGGCGACCCGCTGCTGGGTGTCGCCGCCGTACCAGACGCGCAGGGTGTGGGTCCCGGAGATCAGGCTGGTGAGGTCGGAGGAGGCGGTGGTCCCGCTCGACCCGGAGGACAGCCCGGCGATCGAGGGGAGGCCGAGGTCGGTGGTCTGCACAACCGTCCCCGACAGGCCGGTGAGGTGCGCCCCCTCGATGTCGACGAGGAGCTGGGCGGCGGTCCGCGGCGGCAGCGGCGTCGACGCGTTGGCCGCGACGGTCGCCCCCACGGTGACGGCGCCGACGACGGCGACGGCGGCGACGGGAGCGGCCCAGCGGACGGCGGGGTGGTCGGAGAAGAAGCTCATACGGACATCGTGCGCCCGTGCCCCTGTGAGCGACCTGAGACCGCGGGCGCCGGGGTCAGGCGGGCGGTGAGCCGGCGCGGTCGTGGACGCGGCCGGCATACGAGCGCCAGAGGTCCTGCTGGACGGTGAGCTCCTCCGCCCAGGGTTTGCCGAGGCTCGCCCAGTGGATGACGGCTGGGTCGGGGACGTCCTCGTGGACCGGCAGGGCGTTCCACCGCGCCGGCAGGGTGACCCGGTCGGGGCCGAGGTACATGAGCATCGTGTCCTGGTCGTGCAGGCCGAACCGCTCGCCGAGGCCGAGGTAGCGCGCCGTGAAGTCGTCGGCGCGCATCCGGTCCAGGTCCATGACGAGGACACCGGCGTTGATCGCCCACCCGCCGAACCCGTGTTCGTGACCCATCCAGCGCCGCAGCGTGGTCGCCTCCTCCTCGGGGAGGCGGCGCCCGGCGCTCGCCCACTCGCTCGCCTCGGTGACGTTGGAGTCGCGCACGGCCACCGGGTGGCCGGCGAGGTCGATCCGGAACAGCTCGGTGACGTCGCCGAGGACGAGGGTGTCGACGTCCATGTAGAGAACCCGGTGGACGTCCGGGAGCAGGAGCGGCAGCAGGATCCGGTCCATCGTCGAGACGGTGATCCGGCCGGGGAAGCGCCGCGCCGGGCCCCCCTCGCCGTCGTAGGTGATGGCGTCGCACGGCAGGAAGGTCATGGGCACCGCGGGGAAGGCCGCGGCGAGCCACTCCTCGTAGGCCTCGGTGATGCCGCGGGTGAGGACCCACAGCCGGAGCGGGCCCGCGGCGTTGTCGACGACGGACTGGAGGTAGACGGCGGCGGGCCAGGTGAGGTTGCCGTCGAAGGCGAGGACGAGGTCGGTCACCGTCTGGGGGTCCACGTCCTCGTGCGGTCCGAACCGCCGAGCGCCGGCGAGGGTCGACGCGACGTCGGTCGCGATGTCGAGGCTCGGGGCGGGCGCCTCGACGGGCTCCGCGAAGCGAGCCCTGGCGTCGGCGACCCTGCCGGCCGTGAGGTCGCGCCACCGGGCGTAGACCCCGTCGTCGGTCTCGCCGGACAGGATCGTCTCGAAGGCCCTGGCGAGCAGGTCGCGGATGCCCTCGCGCATCGCGTCGAGCGCGGGGTCCTCGGGGGTGAGGCCGGCGAGCCCGGCGAAGCGCACGTCCCCGGCGCTGCCCGGCCGGAAGTCGACGGGTACGCCGAGCGAGGTGAGCGGCAGGTAGGCGTGCAACCGTCCGGTGACGACGCTCGCGAGGTCGCGCTGGTATGCGGCGAGCCGGGCGTGCGCGGTGCGGATACCCTCGGCCGGGGGCATGAAGCGGAACTCGTCGGACTGGTGGGTGAACTCCCGGACGGTGGCCGCCTTCCCCGCCGCGCTCGCGGGCCGGTCGATGACCCCGACGGCGTCGCCGCCGGCGTGGGCCGCCTCGCGGGTCGGGAACAGCGCGTCGACGGTCGAGGTGAGGCAGCCGGTGAAGAACGCGTCGACGCCGGCGCCGAGCAGGAGGTAGACGGTCGTCCAGTCCCGGCAGCCGACCGGACCGTGCGCGCGCAGGTAGGCGAGCGCCGCCTCGCTCAGCATGTCGAGCCGGTTGACGTGGAA
>CAYPYK010000128.1:0-9220 GCA_964414665.1 uncultured Intrasporangiaceae bacterium
GGGCGAGGAGTCGGCGCTGTTCGCGGGCGACCTGCTGCGCATGTACCTGCGCTACGCCGAGCGTCGCGGCTGGCGCACCGAGGTGCTCGACGCGACCGAGTCCGACCTCGGGGGCTACAAGGACGTCCAGGTGCGCGTCATCTCGGTCCGGGCGCCCGGCCCGGCGCAGGGCCCTTGGGCCCGGCTGAAGTACGAGGGCGGGGTGCACCGGGTGCAGCGGGTCCCCGTCACCGAGAGCCAGGGCCGGATCCACACCAGCGCTGCCGGCGTGTGGGTCATGCCGGATGTCGGCGACACGGCGGAGGTCGAGCTGAGTCCGGCCGACCTGCGGATCGACGTCTTCCGCAGCTCGGGCCCCGGTGGGCAGAGCGTCAACACGACCGACTCCGCGGTGCGGATCACCCATCTTCCGACCGGCCTGGTCGTCTCCTGCCAGAACGAGAAGTCCCAGCTGCAGAACCGCGAGGCGGCGATGCGGGTGCTCCGCGCCCGCCTCCACCAGATGAAGGTCGACGCGGCCGCCGCCGCGACCAAGGACGCTCGGGCGAGCCAGGTCCGCACGGTCGACCGGTCCGAACGCATCCGTACCTACAACTTCCCCGAGAACCGGGTGAGCGACCACCGTACGGGCTACAAGTCCCACAACCTCGACGTCGTCCTCGACGGCGAGCTCGACCCGATCGTCGAGTCCGCGATCGAGGCCGACGAGGCGGCCAAGCTCGCCGCGGTGGCCGAGGGCTGAGGATGCCCGGCGACACCGTCGACCTGCGCAGCGCCGTTCGGCGGGCCACGGCCGCGCTGGCCGCCGCCGACGTGGCATCGCCCGAGGCCGACGCCGTGGCCCTGGCCGCCCACCTGCTCGGCGTCACCCCCGCCGAGGTCCGCCGCCGGATGGTCCTGGGCGCACCCGGCCCGCCGGGGTATGCCGCCCTGGTCGCCGAACGGGCCCGCCGGGTGCCGCTGCAGCACCTCACCGGACGGGCCGGCTTCCGCAGGCTGGAGCTCGAGGTCGGCCCGGGCGTCTTCGTCCCGCGGCCCGAGACCGAGGTGGTCGCCGGGCTGGCCATCGACGCAACCAGGGAGGCGCTCGCCGGTGGGGCCGCCCGTCCACTGGTGGTCGACCTCTGCGCGGGGAGCGGCGCCATCGCCCTCGCCGTCAAGGACGAGGTCCCCGAGGCCGAGGTCGTCGCCGTGGAGCTCTCACATCTCGCGCTGGCCTGGGCCGAGCGCAACCGGGACCGCCTCGGTCTCGACGTCGAGCTCGTCCCCGGTGACGCGACCACGGCGCTGCCGGAGCTGGAGGGGGCGGTGGACGTCGTCGTCGCCAACCCGCCCTACATCCCCCTCGGCGCCGTCCCGGTCGACGCGGAGGTGCGCCTCCACGACCCGGAGATCGCCCTCTACGGGGGGTCCGAGGACGGCCTCGCGATCCCGGCCGCCGTCGCCGCGCGGGCCGCGTTCCTGCTGCGCCCCGGCGGCGTGCTCGTCATGGAGCACGCCGAGGCCCAGGGAGCCGCGCTCGTCGCCCAGCTCGAGCGCAGCGGCCGGTGGACCGAGGCCGAGGACCGGACCGACCTCTCAGGGCGCCCCCGGGCCACCGTGGCGCGGCGACGCTGACCGGCCCACCCAGCGGGCGGACGCCCGCCCGATCTGCCCGGCCGGGCCCGGAGACCACGCCCCTGCGCCCGCGGCATACTCTTGGGCAACATGAGTCCGGTCTTCGACTGCGCCACTCCCGAGGGACGGGCCGAGGCGGTCACCGAGGCGGCCGCCGGGGTCCGGGGGGGCGCCCTCGTCGTCCTGCCCACGGACACCGTCTACGGGGTCGGCGTCGACGCCTTCTCGCCCGCCGCGGTCTCGGCGCTGCTCGACGTCAAGGGGCGGGGCCGCGACATGCCGCCGCCGGTCCTCATCGCCGACGCGTACACCGTCGACGGTCTGGCGCGCGACGTCCCGGCCTATGCCAGGGACCTCATCGAGCGGTTCTGGCCCGGGCCGCTCACCGTCGTGCTCAGGGCCCACGACTCGCTGGCCTGGGACCTCGGCGACACCGGAGGGACCGTCGCTCTGCGGATGCCCGACGACGAGGTCGCGCTCGCCCTGCTGGCCGAGGTGGGGCCGATGGCCGTCAGCAGCGCCAACCGGACCGGCCACCCCGCGCCGCGGACCGTCCTCGATGCCGCGACCCAGCTCGGGGCCGGGGTCGAGTTCTACCTCGACGGGGGGCCGGCCCCCGGGGGGCCGGCCTCGACCATCGTCGACTGCACCCGGGACGAGCCCGTCATCCTCCGCGAGGGCGCCCTGTCCGCCGCCGACCTCGCCGAGGTCCTGGGCCGCCACACGGCGGGTGGGGGCGGGGACGAGCCCGACGAGACCCTAGAGTTGAGCGACACCGCGACCGTCCCGCAGGAGAGCACCCCGATGAGTGACACGTTCTACGGCTCCGACTTCGACGCCCTGAGCAGCTTCGACCCCGAGATCGCCGGCGTCCTGCTCTCCGAGCTCGACCGCGTGCGCGGCGGTCTCCAGCTCATCGCGAGCGAGAACTTCTCGAGCCCCGAGGTGCTCACCGCCCTCGGCTCGACGCTGTCGAACAAGTACGCAGAGGGCTACCCCGGACGCCGCTACTACGGCGGCTGCGCCGAGGTCGACAAGGCCGAGCAGCTCGCCATCGACCGGTGCCGGGCGATGCTCGACGCAGAGCACGCCAACGTCCAGCCGCACTCGGGCGCCAGCGCGAACCAGGCCGTCTACGGGGCGTTCATGAAGCCGGGTGAGACGATCCTCGCGATGAGCCTCCCGCACGGCGGGCACCTCACCCACGGCACGAAGGTCTCGTTCTCCGGCCAGTGGTTCAACGCCGTCCACTACGGCGTCGACAGGCAGACCGAGAACATCGACTACGACCAGGTCGCGGCTCTCGCCCGCGAACACCACCCCAAGGTCATCCTGGCCGGTGGCTCGGCGATACCGCGACTGATCGACTTCGAGTTCTTCCGCCAGCTCGCGGACGAGGTCGGTGCCATCTTCTGGGTCGACGCGGCGCACTTCATCGGCCTCGTCGCCGGCAAGGCCATCCCCAGCCCGGTGCCATACGCCGATGTCGTGTCGTTCACGACCCACAAGGTGCTACGTGGCCCGCGCTCGGGCGCCATCGTCTGTACGGCCGAGCACGCCAAGGCCATCGACAAGGCCGTCTTCCCGATGATGCAGGGCGGCCCGCAGATGCACTCGATCGCCGCGAAGGCCGTCAACTTCAAGGAGTGCTCGTCCCCTGCCTTCCAGGACTACGCGCACCAGGTCATCGCCAACGCGCAGGTCCTCGCCGCCGAGCTCGGTGAGGGGGGCATCCGCCCGACGACGGGTGGCACCGACACCCACCTCTCGCTGCACGACCTCCAGGGCGTCGGCGTCACCGGCGTCGACGCCGAGGCCCGCTGCGACGCCGCGGGGATCACCCTCAACAAGAACGCCATCCCCTTCGACCCCCAGAAGCCCGGCATCGCCTCCGGCATCCGTGTCGGCACGCCGTGCGTGACGACCCAGGGCATGGGCGAGACCGAGATGCGCACCATCGCCGGGCTCATCGCCAAGGCCGTGACCGAGGGCGACGCCGACCCCGACCACACGGTGTCCAAGGAGGTTCGCGCCGAGGTGACCGACCTGGTCGGGCGTTTCCCGGCCTACCCCCGCTGACCCCGGCAGACCGCGCGACAAGGGGGGAGGTCCCACCACCGCGTGCGCGAGTACATCTACATCGTCCTGGTCGCCGCCGTCGTCACGTATGCCGCGACGCCGCTGCTCCGCCTGCTCGCGCTGCGCGCCAAGGCTTTCACCCCGGTCCGGGACCGCGACGTCCACGACACCCCCATCCCGCGGCTCGGTGGGGTCGCCATGTACCTCGGGTTCGCTGCGGCCATGCTCGTGGCGTCGGCCCTGCCGTTCAGCCGGCAGATGTTCACCGGGGGCGAGCTGTGGGGGGTCCTCGCCGGCGCCACGGTGGTCTGCCTCCTCGGCGCGATCGACGACATCGTCGAGCTCGACTGGCTCATCAAGCTCGCCGGCCAGCTCGTCGCGGCGGGGATCATGGCGTTCCAGGGGGTGCAGCTGTTCTCGCTGCCGCTCGGCCAGACGGTCGTCCTGCCCGCGCCCGTGCTGGTGGCCCTGACGATCATCGTCGTTGTCGTCTCGACCAACGCCGTGAACTTCGTCGACGGTCTCGACGGGCTGGCGACCGGGGTCGTCGCGATCGCGGCCGTGTCGTTCTTCGCCTACGCCTATCTCATCTCCCGCAGCTACAACCCGCCCAACGTGTTCACGTCCGCCGCGTTCATCTCCGCCGCGCTCATCGGCGTGTGCCTCGGCTTCCTGCCGCACAACTTCCACCCGGCGCGCATCTTCATGGGCGACAGCGGGGCGCTGCTGCTCGGGCTGCTCCTCGCCGCCGCGATGATCTCGATCACCGGCACGGTCACGGGATCGGCCGTCAGCACCAACTCGGTCTCGGCGACCTTCCTGCCGCTGCTCGTGCCGATCTCGATCATTCTGCTGCCGTTGCTCGACGTCGTGCTGGCCGTCGTCCGCCGCACCAGGCGCGGCCAGCGGCCCTGGCAGCCCGACGCCCAGCACCTTCACCACCGGATGCTGCGCTGGGGCCACGGGCACCGGCGGGCGGTACTGCTGCTGTGGTTCTGGGCCGCGGCGACAGCCGGCGGCTCGGTCGCCTTCGTCTTCCTGCGGCCCCTCGTCGCGCTCGGCGTCGTGACGGCGATGTTGCTCACGGCGGCGGCGCTCACGCTCTGGCTTCCCCGCTCGACGCTGGACCGGGTCGAGACCGGCGAGACCGGCGAGACCGGCGAGAGCGGCGAGAGGGTGGGCGTCGGGCGAGCCGCGGGCTGACGCGGCGACCCCTTGAGCGGGGGACACGTGAGGCGCGGGGCGCGGTCCCGGCCGGTCGGACCTCCCGCGGGCTGCGGACGGCCGGACCCCCATGGTCCGTTCGGCCGAGTTCGCCGGGCTTGTCCCCAGGCCCGCGTCGGGCCGCTGCGATAGTGGCGACGCCCGAGCCGTGTCCCGCCCCGACCGCTGCGGCCCGGCAGAAGGAGGGGCCCCGCATGCCCGCCCACGCCGCACCGCGATCCCTTCGACGGCCGGCCCCGCCGCCTCCGATCGCGACCGCAGCCGACCGGGTGGGCATACCGCCCGGGCGGGACGCATACCGGATGCCGAGGTCGGCCCTCGGCCGGCACGGCGCCCCCTCGCGGCGCCCGGTCGCCCTCGCCGCCGGCGGGGCCGCCGCGATGGCCGTCACCGCTCTCACCGCCAAGGTCGGTGCGGTGGCTGCGCTCGCCCATCTCGTCATGGCGGTGCAGGCTCTCGGCCGATGACCCCAGGCCGGCGCCGGCCGGTGTCGATGCGCTGACCGACCGTGACCGCTCTCCGGCTCGCAACGGTGGGCCGGGGCTCTCGCATGGCGGACAGCCGGGGCTGGATCCGGGGCTCGTGATAACTTTCACAAACCCCGGACAGACCCCCGACGTCAAGGACAACGGTGCCCGCATCGACGCCGCACGAGGCCACCCGCGACCCGTTCGCGGCCATGCTCCACAGGGCCTTCCTGCCGACCGTCGTGCTCTCTGTGGTGGGTGTCGTCATCGTCTGGGCCGCGGTAGGGGAACGGGTTGCCGGCGCTGCCATGCTCGGCGTCCTCGTCACCATCTCGTTCTTCTCGCTCGGCCTGCTGGTCATGGTGCGGCTGCGGTCCGCCCAGGACCCGGCCCGTTTCCTGGCCAGCGCCCTGGCAGTCGTCATGGGCCAGCTGATCTTCCTCCTGCTCGTGATCATCGCCCTCTCGGGCGCTGCCTGGCTCGACGGGCGGTCCTTCGGCCTGGCCGCGCTGGCCGTCGCCCTCGTCTGGCAGCTGTTGCAGGTGATGGCCTTCGTCAGGGGCCGCCGTCTGGCGTACGACGAGATCTCGGGTGAGGATGGCACGTACGACGCGACCGAGGACGACGCGTCATGAGGACGGGAGCCGCCGATGACCACCCCGCCGGGCTCGACCGGGGCTCACGACGCGACCTCGGGGGACAGGCCCCGCCCGAAACCACACACCCCGGTCGAGGAGGAGTACCAGCGGCTCGACGAGTCGCGGATGTGGAGCGTCGCCTCCTCGCTCATCACCGGGCCGGTGATGTTCGGGGCGATCGGCTACGGACTGGACCACCTGCTGGGGACATCGTGGCTGGTCGCCGTCGGAATCCTCGCAGGCATGGCCCTGTCGCTGTACCTCGTGTGGGTCCGATACGGTACGCAGTGACTACCGGAGGAGCCCCCAGCGCCCCCGTTCGCGCCGGCGAGCCGGCGGGCGCGCACCATGCCGGGTCTGTGCTCGATGTGATGAGTAAGGAGACGACGTGAGTCTGCACGTGCTGGGCGCCGTGGCCGCCGGGACGGCGACCGCCAGCGGCGGCGAGGGCGGCGGCTACAAGGCGCCCACACCGCAGGAGTTCTACCAGCCGCTCCTGGGCCACGGGGACTGGGCGCTCACCCGGCCGATGGTCCTCATGGGGGTCTCGGTAGCCCTCCTGATCTGGTGGCTCCTCGCGACGACCCGGCGCGCCACGGTCGTGCCCTCCAAGGCGCAGTGGGCCACGGAGACGGTCTACAACTCGATCCGCAACACCCTCGGCCGCGACATCATCGGCAGCCGCGACTTCATGCGGTTCGTCCCGCTGTTGTTCAGCCTCTTCATCCTCATCCTGCTCAACAACTGGTTCGGCATCATCCCGCCCTTCCAGTTCGCGACGATGGGCCGGGTCGGCTTCCCGATAGCGCTGACCCTGGTCGTGTTCGTCATCTACCACACCGTCGGCATCCGCAAGAAGGGCGGCTGGACCTACCTCAAGGGCCTCATCCCGCCGGGGCTGCCCAAGGCGATCTACATCCTCATCATCCCTCTCGAGCTGTCGACGTACTTCATCACCCGGCCGCTCACCCTGGCCCTACGACTCTTCGGCAACATGTTCGCCGGCCACATGCTCCTGCTGCTCTTCGTCACCGGCGGCCAGTACATGCTCATCGACGGCGGCATCGGCCTGAAGCTCGCCGGCGTGGGCTCGTACGCCATGGCCTTCGTCTTCACGATCTTCGAGGGCCTCATCGAGTTCCTGCAGGCCTACATCTTCACCCTGCTCGCAGCGACCTACATCGCCGGAGCGCTGGCCGAAGAGCACTGACGCCTCGACAACCAGATCCGTCCGACCGGACAACTGAACACCCACCCACCCACCCGCTTCCCGACGGTGACATGCCGCGGGGATCACGGAAGAGATGAAAGAGGACCTTCATGAACGGCACCGTCAACCTTGGCGGCAACATCGCCATCATCGGCTACGGCCTGTCCGCCATCGGGCCCGGTATCGGCATCGGCCTGATCTTCGCCGCCTACATCAACGGGGTCGCCCGCCAGCCCGAGGCCCGCGGCATGCTGCAGAACATCGCGATCCTCGGGTTCGCGCTCGCCGAGGCGCTGGCCATCTTCGGTCTGGTGCTCGCGTTCGTCTTCCGGACAGCCTGACCCGCGGCGCCGTCCCACCACGACAGCCCCAGTCCAAGGAGTAACCGTGCAGCACGTCACCGGCATCATGCAGGCGGCCCTCGCGACGGCCGACACCACCGGCGAGCGTTCGCCCATCCTGCCGCTGTGGGGTGAGCTGATCTTCGGCCTCATCGCCTTCGGGATCCTGTTGTGGGTCGTCACGACGAAGGTCGTGCCGAACCTCGAGAAGGTGTATGCCGAGCGCACCGCCGCCATCGAGGGCGGTATGGCCCAGGCGCAGGAGGCCCAGGCGCAGGCGGCCGCCACGAAGGCCGAGTACGAGGCCCAGCTCGCCGAGGCCCGCGCCGAGGCCAACCGCATCCGTGAGGACGCCCGCGAACAGGGCGCGTCCATCATCGCCGAGCTGCGGGTGCAGGCACAGGCCGAGGCGGCCCGGATCACCGAGTCCGCCAAGCGCCAGATCGAGGCTGAACGGTCCCAGGCCGCGATGAGCCTGCGCGGCGACGTGGGTCGGATGTCGACCGACCTGGCCACCCGGATCGTCGGTGAGTCCATCGACGACACGGTGAGCGCCAACATCATCGAGCGCTTCCTCGCCGACCTCGAGTCGGGCCAGATCGCGCCCGAGAAGTTCGGCTCCGACGGCGCCGGTCAGGACAGCTGATGCGCGGCAGCTCTCGCGCGGCTGAGGCGGCGGGGCAGCAGGCCCTCACGGCCGCTCTCGGCGACGGGGCAGAGCCGGCCGCTCTGGCCGACGAGCTGTTCGCCGTCACCGCTCTGGTCGACGGCAACGCGGCGCTGAGGCGCGCCCTGGCCGACCCCTCCCGTGACGGGCACGCCAAGAGCGACCTCGTGGCGCGGCTGTTCGGGGGCAGGATCTCCGCCGCCGCCGTGGCGGTGCTCGGCGAGCTCGCCGCCCAACGGTGGGCGGCCGAGCGCGATCTCACGGACGCCACCGAGATCCTCGCCGTGGACGCCCTCCTGGTGGGTGCCGAGGAGAGCAAGCGCATCGGTGCCGTCGAGGACGAGCTGTTCCGGTTCGAGAGGATCGTGGCCGCGTCCCCTGAGCTGCGCGACGCCCTGCGCAACCGTCAGGGCGACGCCACCGGGAAGGCGCAGATCGTCGAGTCGCTCATCGCCTCGAAGGTGGCGCCGGAGACCCTGCGCCTGGCCCGACAGGCAGTGCGGGCTCCGCGGGGCCGCCGCCTGGACCAGACGATCGACGAGTACCTCCTGCGAGCGGCGGCTCGTCGCAAGCAGCTGACGGCGGTCGTCACGGCAGTGGCCCCGCTGAGCATGGACCAGCAGACCCGGCTCCGGGCGGTGCTCGCGCGGATCTACGGCAAGGCCGTCCTGCTCCAGGTCGTGGTGGACCCCGAGGTCATCGGCGGCATCCGGATCCGGGTCGGTGACGAGGTCGTCGACGGCACGGTGCTGCGGCGCCTCGACGAGGCCCGACGGCACATGGCGGGTGGCTGACCGACACACCTGGCACCACGGCATACGACCCACAACTCCACAGCAGTACCGCATCACGACGCCGACGTACACAGACGAACACCACCCGACCCGGACCGGGCCGGAACCCGAGGAGAGGGAAAGAACCCATGACGGAGCTCTCGATCCGTCCGGAGGAGATCCGGGACGCCCTGGACAGCTACG
>CAYPYK010000129.1:0-2921 GCA_964414665.1 uncultured Intrasporangiaceae bacterium
CAGCTGGGTGCGGGACATCGTGCGGTCCCACAGCCGGCGCAGCTGCGGCTCCTTGCGGGGGTCGGGCCGGCGCGGGAGCCGGTATGCCGCGAGCTGGCGGGCCGTCGCCTTCATCGGGTCGAAGCCGTCCGGCAGCGGGCCGAGGCCGCGGATCTGGAAACCCTTGCGGGTCAGTGACTCCGGGACGACGGCCCTCTCCGCGCGCGTCCTCGTGGATCGTCCGCGTCCGATCGGGTCTTTCGTGACCATGGTTGCTCTCCCTTGTCCCCGGCAGGCGTGCGCCTACCGATGAAAGGCAGGCACGTGCCTACCGATGAAGGGAGCCCCGAACCGCGGTCGTTGATACATCCACCACCCACTCACGCCGGCGGTGAACCGCGGAGGGGGGCCGCGGCGGCTGCCGCGGACCCCCTCGCTGTCGGTTGCCGTCAGAACACCGGGACGCCGGCGATCGTCAGCTGCCAGTTCTGGACGAAGAAGTCCGCCGGGTCGATGACGCCCGCTGCGGACGCCGAGTCGATGAGGAGCTGGCGGATCTCCATGAGCTGGTTGTAGACCACCGGAGCCGTGGCGATGTGCGGGAAGTTGCCGCCGCCGCTGGCCCGGTAGTTGTTGACCGCCACGACGAAGGTGTCGGTCGGCGAGACCGGCGTGCCGTCGGGCATCGTCATGTTGACGATGCGCGACCCGACCGGCTGGCTGATGTCGATGTCGTAGTTGATGCCCGAGATGATGTCGTAGTTGTAGTCGGGCGTGGCACCGCTCGGGGCGTTGGTCATCGTCGCCGGGTCGAACGTGCCGCCCGCCGCGACCTGCTCGAAGTACTTCGCGGAGTACTCGAGGTAGTCCTTGACCTCGGCGCCGGTCAGCAGCTTGGCCTGCAGGGTGTTGTCGTAGATGTAGAGGCCGGCGATGTCACGGATCGTCACGTCCCCCTGGGGGAAGACGGCGGTCCGCGAGAACGGGGCCGCGATCGACAGCACCGGGGTGTCGGCATACGACGTCCCGACCATGGCCTGCTGCACGGTGTCGGTCTGGACCTTCTGGATGAAGTCCATGATCGCCGTGTCCTTGTAGCGGGACTCGGTGGCCGGGAGCTCCTGCGCCGACTGCGCGACGACCTGGTTGACGTACGCGAGGGTCTTGTCGTCGTAGTACTTCAGCGCCTTGGTGAAGGCCGGGTCCTCGGGGTAGTCCTTGGCCCGCAGCGAGGTGGTGACCATCGAGTCCACCGACCACCGCGAGTGCTCGGTCGCCCGGGTCAGGGTGAAGTCCACCTGCGAGACCGTCTGCGCCCAGTACTTCGGCTGGGTGAGCAGCACCTGCTTGCCGGTCACCTCGTTGGTGACCCACTGCTCGGGGACGTCCCGGTGGGTGTGGCCGACGACGACGACGTCGATGCCGGGCACCTTCTGGGCGATGATGTCGTCCGGGTTCTCCGCCGGCAGGTCGCCGCCGTACGACGAGGTGCCGCCGATGCCTCCGTGCGCCAGGACGATGACGATGTCCGCACCGCGGGCGCGCACGACGGGCACCCACTTGGCGGCGGTCGCCACCATGTCGTCGAAGCGGAGCTTGCCCTCGACGTTGGCCTTGTCCCAGATGGTCGACCCGGGGGTGGTCACCCCGACGATGCCGATCTTGATCGGGCGCCCGTCGGGAACGGCCTTGGTGATCATCGTGTAGGGCTTGTAGTAGGGCTTGCCCGTCTTGACGTTGATCACGTTGGCGCCGAGCACCGGGAAGTCGGCGTCCTTGACGTAGGCGTTGAGCAGCGGCAGACCGTAGTTGAACTCGTGGTTGCCGACGACCTGGGCGTCATACCCGATCGTGTTGTAGGCCACCGCCATCGGGTGGTCGAGCCTGGTCTTGGTGACCGGCTCCTGCACGGCGAAGTAGTAGTCCAGCGGGGTGCCCTGGAGCGCGTCGCCGTTGTCGACGACGACGACGTTCTTCTTGCCCTTCTCGGCCCGGACCGCCTTGACGATGGAGGCCGTGCTGGCCAGGCCCTTGGTGTCGCCGCTCCGGTCGGCGTAGGGGGCGTTCTTGAAGTAGTCCCAGTTGTTGATGTTGCCGTGGACGTCGGTGGTGGCCAGCAGGGTGATGTTGGCCGTCTTCGGCGTGGTATGCCGGCCCTTGTGCGCGGATGCGGCCGGGGCCGCCGCGAGGGTCATGGCCGCGACGGCAGCGACGCCGACGAGGACCTTGCGGGTTCGCATGTTTCTCGAACTTCCTTTCGGATGGGCTCCGGCCGCTGAGCAGGGCGACCGGTATCTCGCAGCGTAGGACCGCGCGGACGGCCTCGCGACGTGAGGTTTGCCTCGTTCGGGGAGCCCTCGCCGGAGGGCCGTCGACCGTTCAGGACTGCCTCTGCGGGCGAGCCTGGACCACGGCGGTGAAGAGCGCCTCGTAGTCCTCGACCATCCGATCCGCGGAGAACCGGGCCACCGCGTCGGCGCGGCAGGCACGCCGGTCCAGGCGGCCGGCGGCGGGCACGGCCCGGACGGCCTCGTCCACGCCGGTGACGAGGAACCCGGTGACGCCCGGACGGACGATCTCGGGCATCGACCCGCGGGGATGCGTGATCACCGGGGTGCCGGTGGCCAGGGCCTCGACGACGGCGAGCCCGAACGGCTCGTCGAAGTCGATGAGATGGAGCAGCGCGAGGGCGCCGCCGAGCAGCCGGTCGCGCTCCGCCGGGCCGACCGGGCCGAGGTACGACACGTGGACGCCGTCGACGAAGGGTTCGACGTGCTCGCGGTGGTACGCGGCGTCCTGGACGACGCCGGCGATGACCAGCGGGAGGCCGGCGCGTCGGGCGACCTCGATCGCCGTGTGGGTGCCCTTGTCGGGGTGGATCCGGCCGAGGAAGAGCAGGTAGCCGCCCCGTCCCGCGCCGAGGGTGAACGCGTCGACGTCGA
>CAYPYK010000129.1:2931-9205 GCA_964414665.1 uncultured Intrasporangiaceae bacterium
GTGGTGGATCGTCGCGGCATACGTGAGGTCGGGGTGGCGGTCCGCGTCGCTGATCGAGACGTAGTGCCCGATGTCGTCATAGGCGCGGTAGGCCGGGACGATGCGCTCGGAGGAGAAGCCGTGGATCGTCGTCACGACGGGCGTGGCCACGAGCCGGCTGAAGGCGAGGGGGAGGAAGTCGAACTGGTTGCTGATGACGTCGAACCGGTCGGCGCGTTCGAAGGCGGCCGCGATGTGCAGCGCCTCGTACACCTTGGCGTCGACCGACGGGTCCTCCTCGTACCCGGCCGGGGACTCGGCGTGGAGGCGAGCGGAGGTCGTCGAGTCCGCGGTGGCGAACAGGGTGACGTCGTGGCCGCGGCCGACGAGTCCCTCGGCGAGCGTCGAGGCCACCTGCTCCCACGGCCCGTACGACCGCGGCGGGACGCTGTGGGCGATCGAGGCGAGCACGGCGACTCTGATGGGGGCCTCCCGAGGCTGACGCCCTCAACGTACACGGGAGGGCGTGACATCCGCCCGATGGTAGGCTGAGGGTGCGAGATCAGCTCGGAGCTTCCTCCGGTTCATCGGCGCCACCCTCGTGGTTGAGCGCCTCGGGACGGCCACCTTTCCCCTTCGTGCACGGCAGCAGTCAGCTGCGCCAACACGTTGGAAAGCAGGCCCTGATGGGCGTTCGATTCGCCGTCCTTTCGACCTACCCCTCCACCCAGTGCGGGATCGCGACCTTCGCCAAGGCCCTGGTGACGCACCTCCAGCGGGTCGGTGCGCACGTCGGGGTCGTGCGCATCGTCGACGAGCTCGAGCCGCCGCAGCTGCCGGTCGTCCACCAGTGGGTGACCGGGCGTGCGCACGGGGCCAGGGACACGGCCGTGGTGCTCGACGGCTACGACGTGGCCATCGTCCAGCACGAGTTCGGCATCTTCGGCGGACCCGACGGCGAGGACGTGCTCGACGTCGTCGAACGCCTCACGGTGCCGGTGGTGTCGGTGCTGCACACCGTGCTCACCCGGCCGACGGCGAACCAGCATCGGGTGATGGCTGCCCTGTGTCAGGCCTCGTCCGCCCTCGTCACCATGACCGAGACGGCCCGCGAGCGGCTGATCTCCGGCTGGGGCGTGTCACCGGAGCGGGTCAGCGTCATCGCCCACGGGGCCGAGGACAACCACACCCCTCTCCTGGCCGGAGCTGCCCCGTCGGCCAACCGCCCCACCATCCTGACCTGGGGACTGCTCGGTGAGGGGAAGGGCATCGAGTGGGCGCTGCTCGCCCTGGCCGAGCTCCGCGACGTGGTGCCCGCGCCGACCTACCAGGTCGTCGGTCAGACCCACCCCCGGGTGCTGGAGCGCGACGGAGAGGTGTACCGCGAGCGGCTGGTCGCCCTGGCGAGCGACCTCGACCTGCTGTCGTCGGTGCGCTTCGACGCGCGCTACCTGCCGAGCTCGGACCTGCGGGCGATCGTCCGCGCCGCCGACGTGGTCCTCCTGCCCTACGACTCGAGCGAACAGGTGACCTCCGGCGTGCTCACCGAGGCCGTCGCCGCCGGCAAGCCCGTCGTGTCCACCTCGTTCCCGCATGCCGTCGAGCTCCTCTCCGGTGGTGCCGGGCTGCTCGTGCCGCAGCGCGACCCCGCCGCCCTCGCGGCGGCGCTGCGTCGCGTCCTGACCGAGGACGGCCTCGCCGACCAGATGGCGGCGACCGCACGCGGGCTGGCCCCGTCCCTGCTGTGGCCGGCCGTCGCCCGCGAGTACCTCGCCCTGGGTCGCACCCTGCGGGCGGCGTCGTCGCGCTCGGTGGCCTGATGCGGCCCGAGCTCACCTACGACCACCTCATCCGGCTCACCACGCCGCTCGGGCTCTATGAGCACGCCCTGGGCAGCGAGCCCCGGGTCGAGCACGCCTACTGCGTCGACGACGCGGCCCGCGCCCTCGTGGTCACCAGCCGCGAGCCGGACCCCTCGGCCGCGGTCCTTCGCCTCGCGGACGGCTACCTCGACTTCGTGCTCGCCGCGCTGTGCGAGGACGGGCTCATGCACAACCGACGTCGTCTCGACGGCACCTGGGCCGACACCGAGACGTCCAACGACCATTGGGGGCGCTCGCTCTGGGCGCTGGGCGTCGCTGCCGCCAGCGGGCGGGACCCGGTCTTCGTCTCGCGCGCCCACGACGGCGCCCGACGCGCCATGCGGGCGCGCTCGCTGTGGCCGCGGGCCATGGCATACGCAGCGCTTGGAGCTGGCGAGCTGCTCACCGCCACCGCACCCGGGTCGCCCGGCGACGCCGGCCTCGAGGCACGGGCCCTCCTGGGCGACGCCCGCGCCGTCCTGGGCCGGCCCCGTCCGGCGACGGCGTGGCGGTGGCCCGAGAGGCGGCTGGCCTACGCCAACGCCGAGCTGCCGGAGGCCCTCCTGGTCATCGGCGCCCTGCTGCCCGACGAGGCGGCCCTCGAGGCGGGCCTCACCCTGCTGGCCTGGCTGGTGGACGAGCAGGAGAACCTGGGACACCTCTCGGTCGTCCCCGCCGCCGGTCGGTCGCCGGGAGACCCGCGTCCCGGGTTCGCGCAGCAGCCGATCGAGGTCGCGTCCCTCGCCGAGGCGGCCCGGCGCGCCTACCAGCTGACCCACGACGATCGGTGGGCCGGCGTCGTTGCCGCCTGCCGGGAGTGGTTCGAGGGCGCCAACGATCTCGGCCTGCCGGTGCGGGACGACGCCACCGGCGGCGGCTACGACGGTCTCGAGCGCCGGGGCGTCAGCAAGAACCAGGGCGCCGAGTCCACCCTGGCCTGGCTGTCGACCCACCAGGTCTCGCTCATGCCGCAGGACGCGGTGGCCCGGTGACCCCGGCCACCGACGTGGGCTGGGTGCGGCGCACCGACCACGTCCTGCGGCCGGACCCCTCCCGGGTCGTGAGCCTGATCTTCCTTCCCGGCCAGGAGATGGCCACCTCGGGGGAGTCCCGCTCCGCGGCCGTACTCGACCGGATCCTGGCCCTGTCCGACGAGGAGGTCCACGAGACGCTCGCGGCCACCATCGAGACCTTCGCGGACCGGCACCGTGACCTCGGCGCAATGTGGGATGCGCACTTCTCGCTCGTGGCCCACCGGCTCGAGGGGACCGGGCCGCTCTCGGTCGAGAGGCGTCGCCTCATCGGCGCCTACTTCACCAAGGAGTATGCCGTCGAGGGGGCGGCGCTGTTCAACCCCTCGATGGTCGAGCACCCCGACCAGAGCGACCTCGAGGACGGCTCGACCCGCTTCCTCATGTCGCTCCGCGCCGTCGGCGAGGGCCACCTCTCGAGCATCGAATGGCGCACCGGAACCATCGACGCGGCCGACGACGTGGTGCTCGACCGTGCACCCGAGATGGCGGTCCTGCCCGTCCCGAGGCCCGCGGCATACTCGCGGACCCGGTTCAAGCATCAGCTCCGCGAGCTCGACGGCGACCGAACGAACTCCACGTTCGTCCTCGACACCATGCCGGAGAGCTTCAACCGCCAGGACCTGGACCTCGCCCTGGACAGCCTCCGTGACCAGCGGCTCACCCGCGGGGCCGCCCTGCGCACGATCGACCATCTCCTGCGGACCGCCGCCTGCAACTACGCCATCGAGTTCGCGGCGGACTCGGAGCTTCAGGAGCGGGTGATCATGCCCCACGGCCCCGCCGAGCGTCGCGGCATGGAGGACGTCCGGCTGGTGCGGTTCCCGCAGGCGGACGGGGGAGCGGACTACTACGGCACCTACACGGCATACGACGGGGACGAGGTGGCCTGCCAGCTGCTGCACACCCGGGACTTCCGCAGCTTCGAGATCACCCAGCTGAGCGGGCCCGGCTCCAGGAACAAGGGGATGGCCCTGTTCCCCCGCCGGATCGGCGGCCGATACGTCGCCCTGTCCCGCGCCGACCGCGAGAGCAACGCCGTCACGACCTCGACGGACCTGTACCACTGGGGCAAACCTGCGGTGATCCAGTCGCCTCACGAGCCGTGGGAGATCATCCAGCTCGGCAACTGCGGCCCGCCGATCGAGACCCCGTCCGGGTGGCTTGTGCTCACCCATGGGGTGGGGGCCATGCGTGAGTACAGCATCGGCGCCGTCCTGCTCGACCTCGACGACCCCACCGTCGTCGTCGGACAGCTCCGACGCCCGCTGCTCTCCCCGAGCGCCGCCGAGCAGTCCGGCTACGTCCCCAACGTCGTCTACTCCTGCGGCGCCCTGCGTCACGGTCGAACGCTGGTCGTTCCCTACGGCTACGGCGACGTCGGCACCAGGATCGCGCTCGTCGACCTCGACGCCCTGCTGGCGGAGCTCGCCTGACGCACCCCGACCCCGGATGCCGTCCGGCCCAGACCCGGACCCAAACCCGGACCCAGACCCAGACCCAGACCCATCAGCGAAGCGCCCGGCGAGGTTGCCGGACCCACCAGCGATGCCGCCCGGCACCAACCCACCAGAGCGCACCACAGAAGGACGCCATGAGCATCCCGATCACCGCCACGACCCCCGACGCCCACTTCCTCGACGCCCGGCGCCAGGACAAGCCCTGGGGGCACGAGGCGATCTTCGCCACCGGCGAGAACGGCTACGTCGGCAAGCTCATCACCGTCGTGGAGGGCCAGGCACTCAGCCTCCAGTACCACCTCGAGAAGGACGAGACGATCAGCATCGTCACCGGCGACGCCTCCCTCGAACACGGCCCGTCGGCCGACGCCCTGCATACCCGCATCATGCACAGCGGGGACACCGTCCACCTCTCGCCCACCGTGCTGCACCGCATCACCGCCCTCACCGACGTCCTCTTCGTCGAGGCGTCCACCGCGGCTCCGGGCTGGGGCGAGGACATCGTGCGGCTCGAGGACAACTACGGGCGATCCGGCACGACCCAGGCCTGACGACCCGCGGCCGTATGGAGGAGCCGGTCGACCCCGGGGGAACGCTGGATCCGACCGGTCCTGCGTGATAGGACTCCTTGTGTGGAGAGTTCGCAGGCTCTCACGTCCGCCGGCGGAGCCGCAGGGGAGAGGGCGCTCGGCGTGCGGCCGGTGCTCTGGGCCTGGCTCGTCGCGGTGGGGGTCGACCTGTTCTACAACGCGGGGGTGTTCTCGCCGCTGTTCGACCAGGCCCGCGAGCCGGGCCTGCTCACCGACCCGCAGCTGTTCGCCAGGATCCCGGTCGCCTATCTCGTCGTCGCGCTCGAGGTGACCGGCCTGGCCTGGGCGATGGATCGCGCGCAGGTGGTCGGCGCGCTGCCCGGCGCGGCGCTGGGGGCCGCCGCGGGAATGCTCCTCGGTGCCGCCGGGGTGGTCTGGCTGTGGACGGCGATCGAGATGACGACGTTGTTCGTGGTCGCGGGGGTCGTGGTCCAGTCGAGCATGATGGCGGCCGCCGGGACGGTGCTCGGAGCCGTCCGTTCGGGTATCGCCCGGCGACGGCTGCGTTGTCTGGCGACGTTCATCGTCGCCGCCATTGCCGCGGTGGTCGCCCAGAACCTCCTGGGCTGAGGGGCCCACGGCCCCGAGGTCCGAGCGGCCGCCGGGCCGGCGTCGAGATCGCCACCCAGGGTCCACTCGACAGTGCCATCATCACGAGGACCGTCGATGGTGGAGGCGAGGAGCCGGGCGTGAGTGTGCTTCCGGAGTGGATGCGGGTCTACCGGCGCGCCTGGCTGGCCCGGGACGTCGTGGCCGGGACCACCCTGGCCGCGGTCGCCATCCCCGAGGTGATGGGCTACACCTCCATCGCGGGCACGCCGATCATCACCGGGATCTACACGATCATCTTCCCGACGCTGGCGTTCGTGCTGCTCGGGTCGTCGCGGCTGCTCGTCGTGGGGGCCGACTCCGCCACCGCGGCGGTCCTCGCCTCGGGCCTGGCCGGTCTCGGTGTCGTGGGCCTGCGGCCGGACAGCGCCACCTGGCTGGCCTGGACGAGCCTCGTCGCGCTCATGTGTGCCGTCATGCTGCTCCTCGCCCGGGTGCTCCGGCTGGGGTTCCTCGGCGACTTCCTCAGCGCGCCGGTGCTCACCGGGTTCCTCACCGGCGTCGGCATCCAGGTGCTCACCGGGCAGATCCCGGCCATGCTCGGGGTGTCCAAGCCGCCGGGTACGTGGTTCGAGCAGCTCTGGCACACCGCCGGGGCCGTTCCGCAGGCGAACCTGCCCACCGTCGCCTTCGCCGTGGGAACGCTGCTGTGCATCTATGGCTTCCGCAGGTTCCTCCCGGCGATCCCTGGGGCCATCGTCGCGGTGGTGTGGATGGCGGTGCAGATCGGGGCTCCCGCTGTA
>CAYPYK010000130.1:0-9180 GCA_964414665.1 uncultured Intrasporangiaceae bacterium
CGCCGAGCCGCCACGTCCACTGGGTGAAGGTGAACGTCCCGAACGTGAAGGTCTGCTTGCTGTAGACGGGCATGCCGGCGACATCGATGGTCGGCGCGACCTTCTTCATGGTGTTGACGACCTCGGCCGGGTTGTTTCCCGGCATGATCAGGTCGTTGCCCGAGTACATCGTGGCGACGGCGCCGTGGCTGCCGCCCCAGTCGGTCATGACCAGGCCCTTGAAGCCCCACTCACCGCGGAGCAGGTCGGTGTTCATGTCGTAGTTGGCGGAGGAGTAGGTGCCGTTGACCCGGTTGTAGGAGGTCATGATCGCCATCGGCTGTGCGGCCTTGACGGCGATCTCGAACCCCTTGAGGTAGACCTCCCGGGCGGCGCGCTCGCCGATGACCGAGTTCCCGCCGCTGCGCTGGGTCTCCTGGTTGTTGGCGACGTAGTGCTTGAGCGTGACGCCGACACCGGCGTTGCTCTGCACGCCGGCGGTCTCGCCGGCCGCGGTGAGGCCGGCGATGAGCGGGTCCTCGGAGAAGTACTCGAAGTTGCGGCCGTTGAGCGGGTCACGGTGGATGTTCATCCCCGGGGCCAGCCACAGCGTCGCACCGTACTCGCGCATCTCCTTGCCGATGGCCGTACCGACCTGCTGGAGCAGGTCACGGTCCCAGGTCTGCGCCAGCATCGTGCCGATCGGCCAGGCCGTCGTGAACTGGTAGGTCGGCGGCGTGCTGTTGATCTGCTGGGTGATCCGCAGCCCCGCCGGCCCGTCGGACATCGTCATCTGGGGGATGCCGAGGTCCTCGTACAGCCCGGTGGAGTACCCGGCGGCACCGACCGCGGTCAGGGTCGACCCAGGCAGGCTCGCGCCCTCGACGATGTTCGCCAGCTGGGTCACGTCGAGCCCGGCGACGAACTGCGCCATCGAGATCCGGTGCTTGGCGACGTCGTAGAGGGTGGCACCGGACTTCGTGCGGACGTACTTCACGCTCTCACCGGTCTTCGGCCGGTATGCCGCGCCGGTGTCCTCCCAGTTGGTCTGCCTGCGGTCCAGGTAGGCCGTCGTCGACGAGATCGGGCTGTTGTCGATCGCGTAGTACGGCGAGGTCGGGTCGACCGGGACGTTCTGCTCGTACCGCGAGGCGTCGTCCGCAGTGCGGATCATGTGGCTGTTGAGGGTGATCCGCCTCGCCCGGGCGATCTCCTTGGACTCACCGGCGTAGGTGTAGAAGTCGCTCGGGGTGCTGGTCAGCTCGGTGGCGGGCGCCTGGTCCGCGGTCTCGCTGTTGACCGTCGAGGTCACCACGGTGTGCGAGAGGCGCACCTTGGCCGCGACATGGGTGCTGCGCGAGGAGTCACCGACCCGGATCAGGTAGTCGCCGGCGTCCATGACGTAGGCCGACCTGGCGACGTCGAAGGACGCCATCTGGGTGGTGTCGAAACCGATCCTCAGCTCCTGGCTGGCCCCCGGCGCGAGGGTGTCGGTCTTGGCGTATGCCGCGAGCTCCTGGTACGGCTTGTCCAGCCCGCTCTGCGGAGCCGAGAAGTAGACCTGGACGACCTCCTTGCCGCTGTACCACCTGCCCGTGTTGGTCACCTTCGCATTGACCGTGACCTGCTTCGCGGTGGCCTTGACGCTCTCGACGTGGATGGCGAAGTCGGTGTACGACATCCCGAAGCCGAACGGGTAGTCGACCACCGACGCCGGGTCGGTCGGGTCGATCGTGGAGTAGAACGAGTCGAAGTACCGGTACCCGACATAGATGCCCTCGGAGTAGTTCTCCGTGCCCGCGTCGCCGTCGTTGTTCGCGAAGGTCGCCGACGCCGGGTAGTACCCGTACTTCGAGGCCCACGTGTCGGTCAGGTGCCCGGACGGGGTGACCGTGCCGTTGAGGACCTCGACCAGGGCGTTACCGGACTCCTGGCCCGCCTGGCTCATCAACAGCAGCGAGTCCAGCGCGGTGCCGCCGGCCGGGTCGGTCTCGGCGGCGTTGATCTCCTTGTAGAACGAGGTGTCGATGATGCCGCCGCTGTTGATCACCACGACGACGTGCGGGTACGTCTGCCCGAGCATCGCGATGTCCGCCCGCTCCACATCGGCGAGCTGGAAGTCGCCCTTGCCGGAGGACCGGTCCGAGCCCTCACCGGAGTTGCGGGCGATGACGAACAGGGCAGTGTCGGTCGGGGCGGTCGGCTGCACACTCGTCCCGTCGAGCGGCTGCTCGACCGAGGAGTAGTCGATGGCCGGGCCGAAGAACCCGCCCCCGCCGCCGCTGCCGTACTTGGTGTCATAGGCGCTCGTCATGGCGTCCCAGTAGGTGGGGCTGGTCGTCACGGTGTAGCCGGCGTTCTCCAAGCCCTGCCGGACGGTGATGGTGTACCGGTTGTTCACGTCACCGGAGCCGGTGCCGCCCTTGACGGTCTTGTAGGCGCCGACGCCGAACACCGCGACGGTGCCCGACTTCGGCATGGGCAGCGCCTTGTCGTGGTTCTCCAGCAGAACCATGCCCTGGGTGGCGGTCGCCTTGGACAGCTGCGCGTTGGCCAGCTCGAGTGGCCCCGGGTTCGGGTCGGTCGTGGCTCCGACGGCCGTGCCCATGCAGGCGACAACCAGCGCCACAGCCGCGGCCATGGGAACTCCCGTGCGCCAAACGACCCGGTAGCGATGTGGAATATGCATCTGACGTCGTCCTCTCTGACGGCGATGTCGTGGATGAGAGGGTCTGGGGCCGGCGGTACACCGGTCGACAGTCCGCGCCTATAGCAGACCAGTGTGACGCTGGTGATCTGACTTTTCGCATGTCAATACCTGGAAGTCACGACCGTGAGGGTCTTGATAGACGCCAGGATGGTCGAACAATGTCGGCCGACGGTGACCGGCGACGTATCTGTGGAAACGCGATCCTTTTCATGCCGTGATGCCACTTCCATGGGCTGAGTACTGTCCACGAATGACGGACCCGCGCGGTCCCATGCGAGGCCGGTCCTCGCCCGGTCGGCTTCTCCGTGGGTCACGACGGGGCGGTCGTCCTCGGCACGTCCTCGTGGACCGCGCTCCCGTCGCCCTCCTTCGAGCGGGAGGTGGTCTCCCCCGTGACCGTCTCGGACGTGGATGCCGATGTCGACTCGGCCTTCAGCCCCTCCATCTCGGACTTGAGCACCCGAGCGGACTGCCCGAGGCTACGCGCCGCATCCGGCAGCCGTTTGGTGCCGAAGACAAGCAGGAGAACGACGACAAGCACGATGACGTGCCACGGCTCGAGACCGTTGCGCAACATTGCCTGTCCCTTTCTGTCGGGGCCGGGAGGCCGGCTTGTTCTGCGTTGAGCCGCATCGAGAATGGCCGACGCTGGGGCCGGGCTCAAAGCCCGCTGTCGCCGACGATCCGGTCGTTGTCGCGCGTGGCAAGGATCTCGGGTGCTCCCGGGCTGCGACGCATGAGAGTGTCCTTCTGCCGAGACGTCGACATGGGTGGTTGATGAGGGCGAGCCTCACCCGCTGACCGTATCCGGCTCGGCGGCCAGGCGCGACGCGAGCAGCTCAGCGAGGTGGATGCCGGACGCGCCGGCCAGCTGGTCCGCCTGGGTCCGACACGAGAAACCGTCGGCAAGGAGGACCGCATCCGGGGGCGCCTCCCGCAGCGCCGGAAGCAGAGACTGCTCCGCGACGGCCACGGACATGTCGTAGTGTCCGCGCTCCATGCCGAAGTTGCCCGCGAGACCGCAGCAGCCGGACAGGACCTGCACGTCGGCACCGGCCTCGCGCAGCAGAGCGGCATCCGCGTCGAACCCCATGACGGCGTGCTGGTGGCAATGCGGCTGGGCGAGCACCGTCACCCCGGCGAGCGAGGGAGGTCGCCACCGCTCCTCGGCGGTGTGCCCCGGCTGCTCGGTGAGGAGCTCGGCCAGAGTGAGCACTCCGTCGCGGACATGCCTGGCGCGGGGGTCGTCCGGTATCAGCTCAGGCAGGTCTTGACGCAGCACCGCCGTGCAGGAGGGCTCGATCCCGACGATGGGGATGCCGGCCTCGGCGAACGGTGCGAGGACGTCGAGTGCGTCGCGCAGTCTGGCCCGGGCACCGTCGAGCTGCCCGGTGGAGATCCAGGTCAGCCCGCAGCAGGCGCGACCAGACGGCACGAGCACCTGGTATCCGGCCGCCTCGAGGACGCGGATCATGTCGTGGCCCACCTGGGGCGAGAAGGCGTCGGTGAACGAGTCGGCCCACAGGACGACCCGCGGGCTGCCCCCGGCCGGAACGGCCGACGGGGCGGTCAGGCGGCCACCGGTGGTGCGCCGCAGCGGGGTGGTCGCGAACCTGGGGATCCCCCGGCGCGGGTCCATCCCCCCGGCCCGGAGCACGGTCGAGCGCAGCGGCGCCCACGACAGCACCGCGTTGAGCAACCGTGGTGCCAGGCCGGCGAGGCGGGCCCAGCGAGGCAGCTGCCCCAACACGTAGTGGTTGATCGGCCGAACGCGACTCCGGTAGGCCTGGTTGAGGACCTCGGACTTGTAGGACGCCATGTCGACGCCGGCCGGGCAGTCGGCACCGCATGCCTTGCACGACAGGCACAGATCCAACGCTTCGAGGACCTCCGGGGCCCGGAACCCTCGGGTGACGAGGGAACCGTTCGCCATCTCCTGAAGCACTCGGGCCCTCCCCCTCGTCGAATGCGTCTCGTCCTTGGATGCCCGGAAGGAGGGGCACATGAAGCCGCTCGCGGCCGAGTTGTCGGCCCGGCACCTACCGACCCCGACGCACCGATGCACGGCGCGGGTGAGGTCGCCTCCGTCCTCGCTCAGGGCCGCTCCGCCACGGCGGTCGGCGGGCCCGAGTGGCCGCGCCGCTGGGCGTCGAAGGTGCTCGTCGACCGGCCGGGGGCGCACCACCACGTCCGGGTTGAGGACATCACCAGGATCGAAGACCTGCTTGAACGCCGCGAACGCGCCGATGGCCTGCGGCGAGTACATCCGCGGTAGCAGCTCGCTGCGGGCCCGCCCGTCCCCATGCTCTCCGGAAAGGGATCCGCCGTGGGAGGCGACGAGGTCGGCGGCGTCGAGGAGGAACGGCCGGAGCCGCTGCGGGTGGTCCTCCAGAGGCAGGTCCAGCCGCACGTGCACGCAGCCGTCCCCGAAGTGGCCGTACGGAAGCCCGTCGATGCCGTGCTGGCGCATCAGGGCATCGAAGTCACGCAGATACGCGCCGAGACGCTCGGGCGGCACTGCCGCGTCCTCCCACCCCGGCCATGCCTGTTCACCGGCGGCCGTTCGGCCGGCCAGCCCGGCACCATCCTCCCGGATCCTCCACAGGCGGGCCGCGTGGGGGCCGGAGGGCACCACCAGCAGGTCCGGGGTCTCCCCGTGCGCGGAGAGCCGCCGGGCTGCGGCATATGCCTGCTCATCGGTGGCAGCACCCACCTCGACGAGGAGCCAGCCACCGCCAGGCGGCAGCTCGGGCACCGCCTGCGGCCCCTTGTGTCGGCGCACGACGTCCACCAGCCGGGCGTCGATGCCCTCGATGGCGAGCGGCCCGTGGGCGAGGAGCTGAGGCACCGCATCCGCCGCGGTCGCCATGTCCGGGTAGCCGAGGACCGCCAGCGCTGTGGCAGAAGGGATCTCGACGAGCCGCAGGGTTGCACCGAGCGCCACGACGCAGGTGCCCTCCGTGCCGACCAGGGCCTTGGCCAGGTCGCCGCCGTGCTCGGGCAGCAGGTGCTCGAGGGAGTAGCCCGACACCTGTCGTGAGAAGCGCCCGAGCTCGGTACGGATCGTGCCGAGGTTGGCCGACACGAGATCGGCCAGCCCGGGGACGAAGGAGACGCCGCGTCCCGTCGACTCCGACGGCTCGCCGTCGCGTCCCGCGGTGAACCGGCGTCCAGTCCCGTCGGCGACGTCGAGGGCGAGGACATTGTCAGCCGTGCGCCCGTAGGCCACCGCGCGGGGACCGCACGCGTTGTTGCCGATCATGCCGCCCAGCGTGCAGCGGGAGTGCGTGGACGGGTCGGGCCCGAACCGCAGGCCGTGATGTGCGGCGGTGGCTTGGAGATCATCGAGAACGACACCGGGCTCGACAACGGCCGTCCGGGACTCCGGGTCGATCTCGAGAACCCGGTTGAGGAACCGGCTGGTGTCGAGGACGATGCCAGGGCCGACCGCGTTGCCGGCGACCGAGGTCCCGCCTCCGCGCATCGTCAGCGGAACCCCGCTCTCCCCGGCGACGTCGAGAGCGGCGAGGACGTCGTCGACATTCCGCGGAAAGACGACGACAGCCGGCACCACACGGTAGTTCGATGCGTCGGTCGAGTACTGGGCCCGCCGAAGGGTCGAGTCGTCGACCCCGCCCCCCACGACGCGGCGGAGGCGGCCGACGAGATCGGCGGGATGGGCGGGGCTGTCGATGCGGCTCACGGCCGGCCGCACACCCCGTGGCTCTGCGTCAGGACCGCCGGGGACCTGTGGAGCTGTGGAAACATGTCGAGCGCGGTCATGAGAAGGACCTCCCGGGTCACCGGCGGTGCGCTGGGCGTCACCGGTTCCAGAGTATTTGGGTCGCCGGGTACGGCACGCACGGGTACAGTAACCTCCGGTCTGCACATCTGTCCAGAGATGATGTTCATGCCCTACTATGTCCAGCACAGATGCTCACAACGAGTGTGCACCGAAGGGGTGGCTCACACCGTGGCGAGACGCGATTCGTCTGCCGGCGGCCAGTCGGTCGGCAGGTTCCCGGCGCACGTGATGGTGTCAGCCTCCCGCTTGTACTACCTCGAGGACTTCACCCAGGCGGAGATCGCCCGCCGACTCGGCATGAGTCGCGCCACTGTGAGCAGGGTCCTCTCCGAGGCCAGACGCCAAGGCATTGTCAAGATCGAGATCGCCCAGCCCCCGACGCTTGACCGCAATCGGCTCGCTGTGGACACCGCGGGCGCCCTGGGCCTGGCAGCCGTCCACATCTGCGATGTCGCCGTCGGGCCGTCCGGCACGGTGCGCGACGCGTCGAAGCCGGCACTGTCCATGTCCGTCTCCGAGGCGCTGTCGCGGGCCGACCTGCGACCCGGCGACGTCCTACTCACCTCCTCCGGACGGATGGTCCACGCCGTCGCTGAGTGCAGCCTGCCGCGACTGGCCGGTGTCGTCGTCGCGCCGATGATCGGCGGCCAGGACGAGCCGGAGCCGTGGTACCAACCGAACGAGATCTGTCGACGTGTTGCCGAAACCGTCGGTGGGCGTCCCTCGTTCCTCTACGCCCCCGCCCTGCCCGGACCGGACCTCGACCCGGTGCTGCGCGACGACCCGTCGATCCGCCGGGTCATCGAGCTGTGGCGGACCGCTCGGTGTGCCATCGTCGGCGTCGGCGCACCGCCGCTGGCCCGCAGGTCCCTGCCCCGGTTCGTGCCGACGGACGCCGTGTCCCTGCGCGACGCCGTCGGCGACGTGTGCTCCCGCTTCTACGACGCCGACGGTGTCGAGGTCTCCTTCCCCGGAGGTGACCGGCTCATGTCCATACCACTGGAGACGCTGCGCGAGATTCGCGTGGTGATCGCCGTCGCCACCGGACTGGACAAGGTGAACGCCCTCGTGGCCGGGGCGCGCAGTCACTACTTCAACAACCTGGTCACCGACCCCGAGACGGCCGCGGCCCTCCTGGAGGCCGCGCGGGCCCCGGGCCCCACGGCAGTGGGGACGACCCGACCCGACAGCGCACGGCCCGCGCCCGCCAGCTGAGCCGGCAGAAGCCACGACGAAGGAGAACCACGATGAAGTGCGCAACCCTCCACGGTGCCGGTGACGTCCGGCTCGAGGACATGCCTGAGCCGGTGGCCGGTCCCGGAGAGAGCCTCGTCCAGATCACCAGCGTCGGACTGTGCGGCTCCGACCTGCACTGGTTCGACGAAGGCGCGATCGGCGACGCCGTTCTCACCAAGCCCCTCGTCCTGGGCCACGAGATGGCCGGCCTCGTGCTGTCCGGCGCCCTCGCCGGCCGAACCGTCGGGCTCGACCCCGCAGTGCCGTGCGGCGGCTGCCGCGAGTGCGCCGCCGGGCTGGAGCACCTCTGCACCCTGATGCATTTCGCCGGACATGGGAGCACCCACGGCGGTCTGCGCGAGCGCATCGCCTGGCCCGACTCGCGAATGCACGTGCTCCCCGACGGCTACGACCCCGCCATGGGATCGCTGTTCGAGCCGCTCGGCGTGGCCGTGCACGCCATGGACCTGGCCCACCTTCGACCCGGATGGCGGGTGGGCGTGGTGGGGTGCGGTCCGATCGGGCTCATGCTCATCGAGCTCGCCGCCCTGGCGGGCAGCGAGATCGTCGCCGTCGAGCCACTCGCCCACCGCCGCGAGGCGGCAGTGCGGGCCGGAGCCACGCTCGCCGTCTCGCCGGAGGAGGTTGCGTATGGCTGCGAGCTGGACAGCGGCTACGACGTGGCGTTCGAGGTGAGCGGCTCCGACGATGGTCTCGCTCGCGCGGCCACCCTCTCCCGTCCCGGCGCCCGGCTGTTGCTCGTCGGCATCCCGGAAGAGGACTCGACGACGTTCCAGGCGTCACCGATGCGGCGCAAGGGCCTCACCCTCGTCTGCGTCCGCCGGATGACCGACAGCGCCTACTCTCGCGCCATCAGCCTGGGCGTGCGGAACGTCATCGACCTGTCGTGGCTGACCTCCCAGCGATTCCCGCTCGTTCAGGCCGCCACCGCGTTCGAGGTGGCCGCCCGGCGCGAGGGCTACAAGATCGTTGTCGACGTTGCGACGCCGTAGTCGTCGATGCGGCGCACCCGTCGATACCGTCGGGTAGCGGGTGACCCCCGACGGCGACGGCCCCGAGGTGACGTTCACCGCGCATCGGCGGCCGGGGATGGGTCACGACGCGCTCGCCAGTGACGCCTCGGCGGTGGCGGACGGCCTCCGGTGCCTCCGCCGGATCCTCGAGCGCGGCGCGTGAGCAGGACGCGCTCCTAGACTCACGGCGTGAGCACCCTGGGGGCCCCGGGAGTGGGCGCCGGTCGCGGCACGGGCCGTGTCGACCCGGCGGCGCTCGGCGACGCCGCCGTCGACCTGACGGTGGCACTGGTCGGGCTCGACACGGTGAACCCCGGCCTCGTCGAGGGCGCCGCCGGCGAGACCGCCGCCATCGCCGTTCTGGTCGAGCGGCTCGGCGCGGCGGGCTTCGGGTGCGAGGTCGTTCCCGCCGCCGG
>CAYPYK010000131.1:0-9127 GCA_964414665.1 uncultured Intrasporangiaceae bacterium
GAAGAACAGCTCGGGGTCCTCGTCGAGGCAGGCAGCGCGGTCGCGCCAGTCCATGGGTCTTGGCTCCTTGGTCGGAGGGGGTCGTGCCGGTCGCCTGATGGGAGCGGCGGATGGCGCCGCGCAACCAGGGGACGTCACGCACAGACGCCCGTCTCAGGATCTTATCCGTGGCGGTCGAGTTCCGCACCCGTCTGAGTGCTGTTCGACCATGCGTTCTGAGCAGGTAGGACGGCTTCCTCGGGTCCCAACGAACGAGCGTCCCGTCCTGTTCCTGTGCAGGTCAGGGACGTGGAAGGGGTCGGCCGGTCCCCCGCCCCCGGTCGGCGCGAGGGACCGGCCGAACCGTCTGTTGGGATCGCCGGCCGCTAGGCTTCCCCGGTGGCTGTGCCCCCGGACGTCCCCGACCGAGTGGACCGCCGTGGACCCCGCGTGGTCGGCGCTGCCGTCCTGGCTCTGCAGGTCCTGGCGCTGCTCGTCGTGGCGGGCTTCTACGTCCACGAGCTCGTCCTCGGTCGGGGCGCCAGCACCGCCCGGGTGGTCGTCTCTGTCGTGCTCATCCTCGCCACCGCCGCCGCGCTGGGGGCGATGGCCCGGTCCTGGCTGGGGGAGGGCACCTGGCAGCGCACGCCCACCCTGCTGTGGAGCGTCATCCTCCTGCCTGTCGCGTGGGGCCTGGTCCAGGGCGGCCAGGGCGTCATCGGTGCCGTCGTCGGTGCGGCCGGTGTCGTGGGGCTCGGCTCCGCGCTCGGCACGCCCACGCCCGAGCACCGGCTGGGCGCGGACGTCGACGAGGGCTGAGCCTGCGGCCGCCGGTCCCGCCGGCTCGGCCCGGTGGCCCCGCTGGGTCGACGGCTCAGCACGTGGTGGCCGCAGGCCATTCGGGAGGCAGCGCCACCTGCACCTCGACCCCCGAACGTCCGGCGACCAGCAGCCCTCGGCCGCAGTGTCCGGGGAGCCCCCGCGGCGCGGCCACCCCGAACACGGCGGCGTCCGCCGGCCCTTGGGGGTGCAGGAGCAGGCCGCGCTGGCGTCGGGCGACGTCGACCGTGACCCCGCGCAACCTGGTCAGCACCGCCGCAGGGCTCGCGGCGACGACGAGGACGCCGTTGTCGCGGTCGACGAGCCGCCCGATCTCCTGGAGCACGGGCTCGGCCGGGGTATCGGCCACGGCGTCGGCGTCATCGACGAGGACGACGAGGTCGGGGTGGGTCCGGCGTGCGTCGACGAGGGACTCGAGGTCGTATGCCGTGGCCGCAGCGACCGCGCCGCGTGCCAGGAGGTAGTCGGCGAGCAGCGCGTCAGGCTCGGCCACGACGGCCAGAGCGCGCCCGGCGGCGAGGGCCGCACTCCCGAACGTGGCCAGCGCGGTCGTCCGACCCGAGCCGGGGGGACCGGCCACGAGCAGCCGGCGCCCGGCGAGGCCCGGGTCGAGGGTGACCGGCCCGGCGTCGTCGCCCCCGAGCCCGACGCACCAGGGGGGCGGCTCGGGGATCTGCGTCCACGCCACAGTGGCCGGCAGGCCGCGCACCCGGATCGGAGGGTGCCGTCCCGAGGGCTGCCCGGTCCACCGGGCCGCGACCGCGTCGGCCGCCATCCGCAGCCCGGTGCCGTCGGGCGAGGGACCGGGGTGGGCGAGTTGGACCTCGACCCCGTCGCGGGCGCGCACGGCCCGGCCGGGCGGCGGGTGATGTGGCAGGTCGGCCCGGACCAGCCCGACAAGAGCGGCGTCGACGGGGTCGGCGAGGCCGAGCAGGAACATGTCGGTGGCCAGGGCGGGAAGCCGTCCCACCAGCACCGACCGGTCGCCGGTGACGACGGCCCCGAGCCCGCACGCCGCGCCGTCGCGCAGCAGCCCCACGAGCTGGTCGGCCGGTCCGCCCCCGACGACGTCCGACGCGGCAACGACGCGCTCCCAGCCGTCGACGACCAGCAGGATCGGTGGCGGGGTCGGCGCCGCGGCCCCGGTCGCTGCGAGCGCGCGCCACTCGGTGAGGTCCGCGGCCCCGGCGGCGGCGAGCCCGGTCGAGCGGGTCCGCACCTCCGCGGCGAGGGCGCCGAGCAGCCGGGACGCCCGGGCCGGCTCATCGAGGCCGACGAGCGTGCCGGTGTGCGGTAGGCGGGCGAGCGGGCCCAGCGCCCCGGAGCCGTCCACGGCATACAGCTGCAGGTCCGCTGGGCCCCAGCGCCGCGCCGCCGCCAGGGTGACGGTGAGCGCGACGGTGGTGCGACCGGAGCGGGCGCCGCCGCTGACCAGCCAGTGGCCGCCGAGGGGGTCCCAGCGCAGCGGCTCACGTCGCTGTTCGCGCGGAAGGTCGGCCAGCCCCACCGCGGGGGCCTCACCGTCGTCCTGCAGGGTGTCGAGGGGGACCGTTCCCGGGAGCGGGGGCTGCCACGGGCGGTGCGGCGACGGGTGGCCACGGCGGGCGGCCGCGGTCGACGCCGCGGAGACGATGCGGGCGAGGTCGGTGTCGTCGCCCGCGACCGGGTGCATGGCGCCGGGCCCGGCGTCGTGGGAGTCCGGGGTGACCGCGCGGCGGAGGACCAGGCCCGGGCTACCGCGGCCCCGAGGGGGAGCCGAGACCCGGGCCGCCTGGAACGCGACGAGCGGCCCGCCCCCGGCCCGGGCCAGACCGCGGCCGGGTCGGTCGGCAGGCACGGCGGCGGCGTCGGGAGTCTCGATGACGTCGAGGGAGTCGGCCCGGTCGCGCACCCGCAGCGCGATCCGCAGGTTGACGTTGGCCGCGATGTCGGCCGAGACCACCCCCGCCGGGCGCTGGGTCGCGAGGACGAGATGCACGCCGAGGGAGCGGCCGACGGTCGCGAGGTGCAGGATGCCGCCGAGGAACTCGGGCTGGTCCTCGGCGAGCAGCCGGAACTCGTCGACGACGAGGACGAGCCGGCCGAGGTCGGGGTCGCCGGGGCGGCGGCGGCGCCAGTAGTCCTCGATGTCCCGCGCGGCGACCCGCGCCAGCACCCGCTCCCGGCGGGCGAGCTCGGCCCGCAACGAGGTCAGCGCACGTGCGGTCAGGTGCTCGTCGAGGTCCGTGACCACGCCGACCGTATGGGGCAACCCGGCGCAGGCCGCGAACGCCGAGCCGCCCTTGTAGTCGATGAGGACGAACGACACGGCCTCAGGAGGCAGCTCGACCGCGAGCGAGGCCACGAGGGCCTGCAGCAGCTCGGACTTGCCCGAGCCGGTGGTCCCTCCCACGAGGACATGCGGCCCGTCGGTGCGCAGGTCGACCCGCCATGGACCCGAGCCCGTCGCGCCGAGCGTCGCGATCGGCGCGTATTGACGGGACGGCGCCAGGGCCCACCTGCCCGACACCGCATCGGGGTCGGCGGGGTCGAAACCCACGAGCTCGTCGAGCCGGACCGCGTCGGGAGGCTCGGCAGCGCCGGCTGGTCCGGGCCGGCCGTCCACGAGGGGGGCGAGTGCGCGGGAGAGCCGCTCGGCCCACCACCAGCCGACGCGGTCGGCGATGACGTCGAGCTGCGGGTCGAACCCGTGCCGGTGCAGCACGGTGCCGGTGCCGTCCGCCAGCTTCAGGACCGCCGCGCAGCGCGACGGCAGGTGGGCGAGGTCGGGGGCGAGGACGACGAACGACATCCGACCGCCCGCCGCCGTCTCCAGCAGGGCGAGCAGACCGGGCGGGGCGGGCCGGCCGTGACGCAGGTCGACGACGACGACGTGGCGCGCGCCCCCGGACTCGGATGTGGGCAGGGCTCCGGGCCTCTCGGCATGCGGGAGCCATGGCCACCAGCCCCAGCCGGCTGCCCCGGGCGCCGGCTCCGGCTCGGACGCGAGCCAGAGCCGCAGGTCGAGCGGCGAGTGCAGCACGGCGAGCTGCCCGACCACCGACCGCGCGACGCCGAGGACGGCCTCCGGCGGGCCGGCGACTCCCAGGACGGGTGTCTCGACCAACCCGACGGTCACGGGTGCGCCCTCGAGGCATGGGTGCGTGGCCGTGGGCGCCTCGCCCGGAGCCGCGCTGACCCACCGGAGTCGGGCCGGGACCGGCCCCGAGCCGACCCGGATGACCAGGGCGTCGGGGGAGTCGCGCGACCGCTCCCAGAGGCGGCGTCCCGGACCCACGGCGACGGCGAGGACTGCCGCCGGGTCGGGGTGGGCGCGGTCCCGCTGACGTTGCTCGGCGGCCAGCGCGGCCTCGCGTGCCTGACTGCGGTCCGCCAGTCGAGCCGCGTATGCCGCGTGGTCGCCCGTGTGGGTGCGTCGTGCAGAAATACGTTCTGCCACAACGTTTCCGAGCATCATCAACGGACCTGTGGCCGCGAAGAGGAGGTACTGCGGACCGAACACCACGGCGAGCACGGCGGCCACCGGCAGCGGCGCCACCGCAGCCACCCAGGGCACTCGCCCCCTGGCCGGGGCGGCAGGCGGCGCCGGCTCCTCGAGGACGATCTCGGGAAGCGGCGGCATCACCCGCGGCGAGCGGTGCACGAGCAGCCGGCCCGAGCCGGTCGGCGAGGTCGGCACCCGGGCCTGGTCGGCCGGGCGCAGCCGGAGCGTGCTCGCCCCCAACCGAACGGCCGGGCTCGCCTGCCTGCCGACGCCGTTCGTCGAGCCGAGGTCGGCGACGTCCAGGCCCCCGGCGGACAGTGACAGCCGCGCGTGCCTGCGGCTGAGGTCGGGGTCGTCGAGGACGAGGTCGCACCCACCGGACCGGCCCACCGTCAGGCCCCCGGACGGCACGGGCCTGAGGTGGCCGCAGTCCGGTCCGCCGGTCACGGCGAGGGCGAGAGGGGTGGTGGCGGCCTCCCGCCATGGTCGCGTCGGGTGTGCCCCGGGTGGGGAACCTGGGCCGGGGGCCGCCGTGCTGCGGGTCGCTGCAGGCGCGGGCGCGGCGACGACGAGGGAGCAGCCGTGGAGCAGCGGGGGCCGGCCGAGCACCGTGCCGTCGGCGAGCGGCATACCCCCGAGCAGCAGGCCCGGCACCGGCTCGCCGAGCAGGGCTGCCAAGCCGGTGCGCAGGTCGGCCACCGTGTGCGGGTGGGCCTGCGCTGGCACGTCGTCACCGTCCTCGACGACCACGTCGAGGACGGTAGGGCGGCGCCGCGGCAGGTGGACCGAGACCGTGAAGTCCATGAGCCGCACGCTAGGCAGTCCGCCGCACGGGGCCGTCGGGTTGTCCACAGGCCACCGCGGTGCCGCGGGTTCGGGCTCAGGCCCAGGCGGTGCGGTGCCCCCGGCCCGACCCGTGCCGTCGTGACCTGGCCCAGGCGCGCCTCACCGCGGCACGGTCGGGCATCCGGCGGTGGTGTGGGGTGTGTTCTGCGCTGCCCGCCCACCATCGGCGGGCTCGCAGCGGCGGTGCTCAGGCGCGGCGTGACAGCAGGGCATTGGCTAGCGCGTCCCAGATCTCGGCGGGCCGGTTCCCGAGGAAGAGGCGGCCGCCGGCGGCGGCCGCGATCCGGCTGAGGGCGGACACGTCGGCGTCGCGGGTGATGCCGACCATGACCACGGTGATGGGGCGGCTCGCGTCTGCCGCGTGGAGCCGAGAGACGAGCCGGGCAAGGGACAGCCCGCCGCCGGCGTCGTCGTTCCTGCCGTCGGTGATGACGACGAGGGTGTTGACCTTGGTGGGGTCGTACGTCCGCTGCAGCTCGGCGTAGGCCGCCGCGACGGTGTCGTAGAGGCCGGTGTCGCCCTTGACCGAGTCGGCCGCCGTGGCAAGCCCGCGCGCCAGCGCCTCGCGCTGCGTCGCGGTGCCGACGGTGGCGGACAGCGCCCGGATCGGCACGAGCCGCCGGTAGTCGACGTCCGGGCCGCCTAGCCGGGAGGCGAACATCCACAGCCCCATCTCAGAGCTGTCGGGGACGTTCTGCAGGGCGAGGGTCGCTGCCTCCCGGGCTAGGCCGATCCCGGGGGAGTCGCCGGCGGCATACGCCATGGACCCCGAGGTATCCATCACGACGAGCGTGCGCGCGTCGCTCCGGGCCGAGCACCACTGCTGAAGGATGGCTGCGTCCTCGCCCGCCGAGGGAAGGCGGACGTAGGCCGGGGCGACAGAGTGCATGCTGGAGGCGTCGGGGGCGGCGTCGGGGGCGGCGTCGGGGGCGGCGTCGGCCGCGCTGGTGCGCAGTCCGGCGTCGCGGACCCGCTGACGCATCTCGGCGCTGAGCAGCACCGACGTCAGGGCCGTCGCCGCGTTCGACACGGACGTGGAGGCGTTGCTCCGCGTCAGGAGGGGGTAGTCGAAGCGGGACGTCCCGTCGGTCGGGACCAGGGTGGAGACGGCGACGGAGGGGTTTCTCGCCGCGAAGGCCGTGAGGGTGGCCTCCTCGACGGGGAACGCCGCCGCCTCCTTTGGAGCGGTGCGCAGCCGCTCCAAGAGCTGGGTGTCCGAGGTGGCCGCGGTGCGGCTGAGCTCGACGAGGCCACGTCCGAATGCGCCGTTGATGGCCGTGTCACCACCGAGGGCCGTGCGGGCGGCGATGACCGCGAGCCGGCCGGAGGTGGTGCTCACCGGGTCGGCGAGCTGCATCGGCAGCGCGCCGCTGACCAGCTGCGCCCAGGTGGTCGTGCTGACGTGCAGCCGACCGGGCACCGCGACGACGAGGGGGGAGGTGGCGATGGAGGCACCTTGCCGGACCTCCGCCCTGCCCTGGCCGTTTACTTGCGTGGCCCAGATCGTCGAGTCGGGGATCCACAGGTCGGGGCCATGGCCGGCGGTGAGAGCGATGGCGGTGACGGCCGGTTCTTGGCTTCTCACCGTCAGGCTTCTACACGAGCCTGTGCCGTCGTGGGACGCGGCCATCGAGACGATGTCGTAGATGCGGGGGGTTGCGACGACATCGACGGTGGCCGGTGACGCACAGGCGGCGAAGTCCAGTCCACTGGAGGACTCGGAGGCAGGGGACACGGACCAGCGAGCGGTGGTGAGGACGCTGGCAGACCCGACGAGAACGCCACCGAGCACGATGGCCGTGGGGTAGATCCATCGCGGTCGGATGACCCGGCCGAGCCGTGCGTGTCGCCCAGGTGCGCGGAACACGACTACCTCCAAGACTCGGTGCCGAGATCTTCAGGGGGTTACAGACCTCGACACACCTTTGGAACGCCCGTCCTGGGCGATTCCAAGCGTGACGGTAGCCTGCGTCCCGGGAACGCATTCTCGTTTGGCAATACTGCGGTCGGTCGAGTCGCGGACGGACCCTCGCAGGGGGCATATACGCGCCAGCTCGACCTGATTAGGTCTGCGTTGGGTAAGGTAGTTCCCCGGTCTGGTCATGTCCTTGTCGACCGCGGGCCAGGGGCGCCCCCGCGAGGCGACGGACGCTCTCCCAGCGCATTGTCAGGTCGCTGACCTGCAGAAACCGTTGGCTCAGTGGACTTGAGAGCGGTCTCATCGTCAGCCACGTGGGCCGCCGGGGGCCGATCGTTGCCGACCCCGGCCACCCCGGCGGGCGCCGACAGCGATGTGGGGTGCCTTTCGCGGACAATGTCTATCCGGAAATGTCCTGCCCATTCAAAATGTTGGTCAATAAATGGTCAACCCGTGGCGCAGGGCACACTTTTCCGGGCTGAAGGGGGGCCGGTCCCTGCCGAATAGGGCTTCTTGGCCCGGTCGGCGTGTGACGTCGGCTCGGCCACGATGCCGGCGGCGTCGTGGCCCGGCAGGTTCCAGACGAGCTCGTGGCGTCCGGCCGCGAGCATGAGGGCGAGGGTGGAGCCGCAGACGAGCACCACGGTGGCCGCGCCCGCGACCGGGCGACCCGGAGGGTGGCACGGCCCCGGGGTCACCGCCCCAGCAGGACGTCGCGCCGACGGAGGTACTCCTCCTCCAGGATCTCCCCGCTGGCGAACCGCTCGTCAAGGATGCGCAGCGCACTCGCCGCCGTGGTCGGTGTCGCCGGGCCGGACGGGTTGTCCCAGCCCGGGGCCGCTCCGGCGATGCGCGGCTGCCCGGCCCACCGCACGAGTGCGATGATGCCGAAGATCAGCAGGCCCCAGAACACCAGCATGCCCAGACCCATGCCGATCCAGCCGCCGGCGTTCCATCCGCTCTCGTGGTACCAACCCATCACCGATACAGCTCCTTCGTCGTCCGCGGTGGCCGCCGGCCACGTGTCGCTGGACCCCAGGCTCGTCGTGGTCGATGAAGGCTCAACCGCAGCGAGTGTGAAGGGCCCGTGAAGTCGTCGTCCGGGTCATCTGGCTGAGAAGTCACCATCTGGCTGAGTACCTCCTCAGCCAGATGGTGACTTCTCAGCCATAGGCGCACCGGGGCCGGTCCAGGGGAGGTGGGGCACGCGGCATACCCGCCCGTCGGAGCGACAAGGGGTTGACCGGTGGTCTACCGTCGGAACCGCTCGCGCCGGGGCCTGTGGATGACGCCACGGTGGTTCGGCGCGGATGCGGTTGGATGGTCGCGATGGTGGGCGCGAGTGGCGGAGGGAGGCGCCTGATGGATGCCGTGCATGCCGTGCAGGGTGAGGTCCAGGAGCTGATCCGGCGCTCCGGGCTGGACCCGGCGCGGGACTCTGCGGCGGTGCGGACGCTGGTGCGCGACGCGGTGGCGGACTACGACGAGCGCTCGATCCATGGTGGTATGCCACTACTAGGGGACCGCGACGAGGCGGCGAAGGCGGTGTGGGACACCGTCGCCGGGTTCGGGCCGTTGCAGCGATACTTCGACGACCCACGGGTCGAGGAGATCTGGGTCAACGACCCGTCGCGGGTGTTCGTCGCCCGGGACGGGGTGGCCGACCTGACGACGACGATCCTGACGCAGGAGGAGGTGCGCGACCTCGTCGAGCGGATGCTCAAGAGCTCGGGGCGTCGGGTGGACCTGTCCTCGCCGTTCGTCGACGCGGTGCTGGCAGACGGTTCGCGCCTGCACGTGGTGATCCCCGACATCAGCCGGGAGCACTGGCTGGTCAACATCCGCAAGTTCGTCGTGAAGGCCGACTCGCTGGACGACCTCGTCCGGCTGGGGACGGTGTCGCGCCAGGCGGCGGCCTTCCTCGAGGCGGCGGTCGTCGCGGGTCTCAACGTCCTGGTGTCCGGCGGCACCCAGGCCGGCAAGACCACGATGCTCAACTGCCTGGCCTCGGCGGTCCCGCCGCGTGAGCGGGTCGTCACGTGCGAAGAGGTCTTCGAGCT
>CAYPYK010000132.1:0-9114 GCA_964414665.1 uncultured Intrasporangiaceae bacterium
GATCACCCGCTGGCGCTTGTCGGCCAGCTCGTTGTCGGCGAGGTTCTCCACGCCAAGGGCGGCGAGCTGCCCAACCTCGTGCACACCCACCCGACCGAGACGGTCCGTGACGCGATCGAGATCCTCCGCGAGTACGGCGTATCGCAGATGCCGGTCGTCAAGGCCGAGCCGCCCGTCGTCCTCGGCGAGGTCGCCGGGTCGGTGGGGGAGCGGGACCTGCTCGACCTGCTCTTCACCGGCCGGGCCAAGCTCGCCGACTCGGTCGAGAAGCACATGAGCCCGGGCCTGCCGCTGGTCGGAGCGGGCGAGCCGGTGTCCGCCGCCCGGACGGCGCTCGTCGGCTCCGACGCGATCCTCGTCGTCGAGGACGGCAAGCCGGCCGGGGTGCTGACCCGCGCCGACCTGCTCGGCTTCCTCTCCGACTGAGCGGCCGCAGGCCGGGGCAGCGACAGCGACAGCGACCGGCGTACTCGGTCGGCACTCCGACCGGCATACTCGGTCGGCATGCCGCCCGCCGAGGTGCACGTCGACGCCGCACTCGTGCGGGCGCTCCTCGCGGCGCAGGCTCCGCGGTGGGCGCAGCTGCCGCTCGCCGATGTGGCGCGCGGCTGGGACAACGCGGTGTACCGGCTGGGCGACGGCCTGGCCGTCCGGCTGCCGCTGCGGTCGGTCGCGGCGCCCCTCATCGACCACGAGGCGCGGTGGCTCCCGATCCTGGCCCCCCGGCTGCCGGTCGCGACGCCGGCACCGGTCCTCCTGGGTGAGCCCGCGGCCGGGTACCCGTGGCGGTGGACGGTCGTGCCGTGGATCGAGGGCCGGGTCATGGCCGACGTGCCGGTCGCCGACCGGACCAGGTATGCCGCAGCCCTCGCCCAGGCCCTCGTCGCGCTGCACCGACCGGCGTCGGCGCAGGCGCCGGGGAACCCGTACCGCGGCGTCCCGCTCGCGCAGCGGGCCAGGACCGTCGGGCTGGGCTGGGCAGCGCTCGCGCGGCGGCATGGCCACGGTCTCGTCGAGCCCCTGGTCGACGCGTGGGAGCGCGGCCTGGCTGCTGCCCCGTGGGCCGGGCCGGCGCTGTGGCTGCACGGCGACCCGCACCCGCTCAACGTGCTTGTCGCCGGGGACCGGCTGGCCGGGCTCATCGACTTCGGTGACGTGACAGCGGGTGACCCGGCCAGCGACCTCGCGACCGCATGGCTGACCTTCGACGCGGTGGGCCGGGGCGTGTTCGTCGCCGCCGTCGGGGCGGCCGGTGTCGTCGACCCGGCGACGTGGGTGCGGTCCGGGGCCTGGGCCGCGGCGATCGCCGCCGCGCTGCTGAGCGACCACGGGCCGGGGGACCCGCTGTTCGAGGTGGCCCGGCACACCTCGGTTCAGCTGGCCGGGGGGTGACCGGGGGCCGCCGCGGCGAGTCTTGAGACGTGGGCGCCGGTGCAGGCCGGAGCGCGCAGGACCTAGCGTCGGGCCATGGCGAGGTACACCCACGGGCACCCGTCGAGCGTCGTCCAGGCTCACGCGCTCCGGACGGCGGCGAACTCGGCTCCCTACCTCCTGCCGCGCCTGCGCCCCGGGATGAGCCTGCTCGACGTCGGCTGCGGCCCGGGGTCGGTCACCCTCGACCTCGCCGAGGTGCTTGGGCCTGACGGGACCGTCGTCGGTGTCGACGCCGCCGCGAATGTCGTGGGACGGGCGCGGGCGGCCGGGGTGGAGCGGGGGGACCGGCGGACCCGGTTCGAGACGGCCGACGCCTATGGCCTGCCGTTCGCCGACGACTCCTTCGATGTCGTCCACGCCCACCAGGTGCTCCAGCACCTCGACCGCCCGGTCGCCGCGCTGCGGGAGATGGCCCGGGTGTGCCGTCCCGGCGGGATCGTCGCGGTGCGCGACGTCGACTACGGCGCGACGACGTGGGAGCCGCACAGCGAGGCGCTCACCCGCTGGCTGGACCTGTACACCGCGCTCGCCCGGGCCAATGGCGGCGAGCCGCACGCCGGACGCCACCTGGTCGGCTGGGCGGAGGAGGCGGGGCTCGCCGACATCACGGACAGCGCCTCGGCGTGGACCTACGCCCGGCCCGAGGAACGGACCTGGCTCGCGCAGTCATGGGCGACCCGGGTCCGGGAGTCGTTGCGGCCGCAGGCGGTGGCTCGGGGCCATGCCGAGGCCGAGCTCGAGGAGATCGCCGAGGGCTGGCTGGCCTGGGCGGCCGAGCCGCAGGGGTGGTTCTCGTTCCTGCACACCGAGGTCCTGGCGGTCGTGCGCACGTAGGGTGCGGCTCGCTCGGGGGCGGGCGTGCGACGATGCGCCGTGTCCCTCGGTGTTCTCGGTGCTCTCCTCGCGGCGGTGGCCTACGGCGCCGCGACGGTCCTCCAGGCTCTCGGGGTGCGGCGGTTCGCCGACGCGCCGGCGCGGCCGCGAGGTCGGCGGCTGTGGGCCGGACGCCTGTATGCCGTGGGGCTGGCCCTGGACGCCGGTGGCTTCCTCGCGTCGGTCGTGGCCTTGCGGAGCCTGCCCCTGTTCGTCGTCGAGTCGGCCATCGCCTCGAGCGTCGCGGTGACGGCGGTCCTGTCGGCGCTGGTGCTTCGGGTGCGGCTCAGCGGGCGCGAGACGTTGGCGCTGGTCGGTGCCGGCGCCGGTCTGGTGGCCCTGGCCGCCAGCGCGAGCGAGGGCCCGGCGGTGCGTCCGAGCGCGGCCGGGGTGCTCGTCCTGGGCGCGGCGGTTCCCGTCGGCGCGCTGCTCGTCCTCGGCTGGCGCCTGCCCCGTCGTTCGCGGCTCGGAGTGACCCTGCTGAGCGCCGCGTCCGGTCTGGGGTTCGGTGGGGTGGGGGTCGCGGCTCGCGTGCTCGAGGTTCCCCATCCGTGGTGGCACGGCGTGGCCGACCCGCTCGTCATCGCGCTGGTCGTACACAGCGTGCTCGCGATGTCGGCATACGGTGTCGCCCTGGAACGCGGTCGGGTCACCACGGTGGCAGCGGTGACGTTCGCGGTCGAGACCGTCGTGCCGGCGTCGATCGGCCTGGCCTGGCTCGGCGACGCCGTGCGCCCGGGCGCGTGGTGGGCGGCACTCGCCGTGCTGGGGTTCGCCGGGGCGCTCGGCGGGAGCATCGCGCTCGCGGCATACGCCGAACCCGGCTGGCCCCGGCACGGCGGCCGAGGCGGGGCGGCCCGACTACCTACGCAAACGTAGGCTACGATAGCGTAGGTTACTGTCCGGTAGAGATTGGGAGGCGCCGTGGCTGAGGACCGCGAACACACGGTGTTGCTGAACGGGCACGAGTACGCCTACCTGGACAGTGGCGACGGTCCGGTCGTGCTGTTCATCCACGGGCTGACCAACTCCAGCCGCAGCTGGGCCCGGCTGGTCGACATGCTCAACACCGACTACCGCGTCGTGGCGCCCGACCTGCACGGTCACGGCGAGTCGGCGAAGCCGATGGGCGACTACTCGCTCAGTGCGCACGCCGCCACCCTGCGGGACCTGCTCGATCGGCTCGGCATCGACCGGGTGACCCTGGTCGGGCATTCCCTCGGTGGTGGCATCGCCATGCAGTTCTGCTACCTGTTCCCCGAGCGGGTCGATCGCCTCGTCCTGGTCTCCAGCGGAGGCTTGGGACGTGCGGTGAGCCCGCTGCTCCGGGCGGCTACCCTGCCGGGCGCCGAGTGGGTCCTGCCGCTCCTCGCGTCCGGGTGGGTGCGGGTTCGGGCCGAGGCGGTGGGACGGACCCTGGCCAAGACCGGCTGGCGGCCGAGCCGGGACGTGGCCGAGGCCTGGCGCGGGTTCGCGTCCCTCGCCGACGCCGAGAGTCGTCGCGCCTTTCTGGCCACGACCCGCTCCGTCATCGACCCGGGCGGGCAGACGGTCAGTGCGCACGGCCACCTGCCGATGGACACCGAGATCCCCACCCTGGTCGTCTGGGGCACCCGGGACCGGATGATCCCGACCTGGCACGCGACCACTGCGCACCAGGCGTTCCCGGGCAGCCGGGTGGAGCTGTTCGAGGGTGCCGGACACTTCCCGCACCTGGACGATCCCGAGCGCTTCGTCGCGGTGCTACGCGACTTCCTCGCAGGGTGAGTCCCCGGCGGCCACCCGACGGCCTCAGGAACACCACGGAACCGGTGGTGGTTGACCGGCCATGGCACTCGACCCCGCTCTGCATGACCTCATCACCTCCGGACCTCTGGCCCACCTGAGCACCACGAACGCCGACGGCAGCCCCCAGGTGAGCGTCATCTGGATCGGCGTCGACGGCGACCATGTCGTCAGCGGCCACCTCGGCTACTACGCGAAGCTGCGCAACATCGAGCGAGACCCGCGCGTGGTCCTGTCCTTCCTCGCACCCCGCGACCGCGACGCCACGCTCAACCCCTATGCGGTGCTTCACGCCAGGGCCACGCTCGAGCCCAGCGACCAGGCGTGGGACCTCCTCGACCGACTGACCAAGGTCTACCAGCACCCCGGTGACACCTTCCCGGCGCCACGCGCTGCCGGCTGGATCGTGCGGTACGACATCGCGCGCGTCGGAGGCGTCGGTCCGTGGGCCGACTGAAGCCCTCGGATGGGACGCCGCAGTCGCCGTGAAGGGCTCAGGCGCCGTCCGGTCGCCGCACGTCCTGCACGGCCTCGTTGTGCCTCAGGAACCACGGCAGGTACGGCGGGTCGAACCTGGCGAACCGCGGCCGGCCCACGGGAACGAGTCCCGCCCGGGCGATCTCGGACTCGAGGTCGGCGAGATGGCGGCGGTAGGCGGACTCGGTCCATCGGCCCGAGAAGCGCACGGCCGCTGCCAGGCGCTCAGGCAGCGCCCGGACCCGCACCTGGGGGTTGGTGGGGACGGGTGCGGTCTCGGCCGTCAGCGTCGCCGGTAGCACGAAGGCGATGAGGTACTCGCCCTCGGCAGTCTCGGTCTGGGCGACCGGGGCGGTCATCGCGACCCGCTCGGCCCCGGCCACCTCCTGGACGACGGGTGCGGTCATGGCGACGGAGCGCGCCGACTCGTTCTGCCCGGAGATGTAGCCGAACAGGGCGCGGAAGGCCGTGCTGCCCGAGCTCTCGAAGGACCCGCGGACACGTACCTCCGCGACGACGTGGGGAGGGTAGCGCCGCAGCTCGAACGCGGAGTACCGCTCGACCACCTCGTACGGCTGTTGTTCGGTCATGGGAACGACGGTACGCAGGTCCTGGCCGGGAGCAGTCGCCAACGACCTACCGTTCCACGACGCACCCGCGGAAGGCCACGCTCAGACACCCGCCCGACGGGCCGCCGCACGGGTGATCGTCAGGATCGACCGACTCGCCGCCGGCAACCCAGGCGACGAGAGACCCGTCGGCGGCGGAGCCTCCGAAAACTCCGGACCGACGACGGCCTGGGCTCCCGGGTCTCCTACCTGCAACAGGGTGACCGGCTGATCCTGCTGCTGTGCGGTAGAGACACGTCAACCCAGGATGCCGATATCGGAACCGCCTGCAAGCTCAAGCCCACGCAGGCACAGAGTGTCGTTGCCGGCGTGATCCTGCGCCAGTTGTACACAGCCGTGGTCCACCGCCAGGCCTGGGACCCGGTCATTGCCGCCCACGGCACCCGCACCCACCCGGAGGTCGCCGTGGCGTCACGGAATCCACCACACGCACGTCAGCCGACGCGGCGTGCGTCACCAGAGCCGGGGCGGGGTGAGCCCTATGCGGCATTGAGAACGCAGAGGTGTCTCGTCGGTCATCAAGGGCCGACCGGCCCCGTCGTCGACACAACCCGATCACACGCTGCTGAGCCCGGCTCCGTTACCGCTGTGCATGGACCGACGACGGCACAGGCACCCGCCCAGCCCTTGACGCACAACGTGTCACGCTGATGACCACGCGTTGGTCAGCGGCCCTGGTAGATGTCGCGGCGGTGGCCGACGGCGACCACCAGGACGAGGAGCACCGTGTCGCGGATCTCATAGACGATCCGGTAGTCGCCGGTGCGGACCCTCCACTCGCCCTCGCCGCCGACCAGCTTCTTGGCCCCGCTCGGTCGCGGCTGTTCGGCCAGCAGCTCGATGGCCGCCTGGATGCGCCGCCTGGCGGGAGGGTCGAGCTTGCGCAGCTGACGCAGCGCGGCCGGCGCGATCTCGACCCGGTAGGTCATGCCAGTCCGAGGTCGGCCTTGACCTGCTCCCACGGGATGGCCGCCTCACCGTCGGCGATCTCGGCCCGGGCGGCCTTGGCGGCTTCGATGTCGGCCAGGTCCTCCGCGGAGGCGATGAGGCGGTCGAGGTCGTCGGCGTCGATCACCGCGGCCACCCGCTGCCCGCGGCGGGTCAGGTACACCGGGTCGTGGCCGACCCGGGCGGCATCCACAACGTCGGCCAACCGGGCTCTGGCGTCGCTGACGGTGATCTCGCTCATGCACCCAATATACCGCGGGAAACGCTGAATTGTACATCTCGCTCGATCGGCGCCGGCCTCCCAAGAACCCGAATCTCGGCACGATCGTCCGCGCCGACGGCGGCGGAGGGACCGAGTCCGGGTCACACGCGGCGGGGCGGCCGAGCTCGCCCTCGCCGGAGAGAGCCATCCCGTCGCGACCGTTTGGCTGGGGTCCGGTGGGCCGGTTGTTCGAGGGGGCAGGGCGTGGGTTCCTGCCCCCTCCTCTCGGATCGAGCCCGCGGCCTCGGTGCAGTGCTTGGGCAGGGTGTAGCGGCCGGGGAGGGTGCCACTACACAGGCGACTATGGCGGGACGTCCCCCACCCAACGGCAAACACGCCCACCCTGACGACAGCTAGCGGGCAGGCCGGCGACCGCTCTCCGAGCGGCCCGACTCTGCTTGGAGACCCAGCAGCGGACGTCTGCGGCGGTCGTGTGCGGCGAGGTCAGCTGTGCTGTTCCATCCGGTGCTCGGGAGGCTCGTCGGCCGGCGACTCGGACAACGACGCCAGGCGCACGTCGCGAAACCTCTCCCAGTCCGCGGCCCCGATCCGTGTGATCTCCATCCGCGGAACCCAGCAACGCCCGAGGCAGCAACCACGAGGTCTCGACACGACCTGCCACGAAGCGCGGCATGACCTGCAACGGTATGCCGCCATGCGGGACGGCGGCACGAGCGCGCGATGGTTCGGCCCACCCACCGTCGGCGGCGGCGCCGTGGCACCTTCTCCTCGCGGCGGGCTCATCGACCTCGCAGTCGATGTTGTTGACTGTGCCTGTGTGACGTCGCACGCTGTTGCCCTCCTCTGGGCGGAGGGTTCCATGGGTAGGTTGATCTACGCGGCCAACATCTCGCTCGACGGCTTCCTCGAGGACGGGACCGGTTCGTTCGACTGGTCCGTGCCGGACGAGGACGTGCACGCGTTCTGGAACGAGCACGAGCGGCACATCGGCACGTCGCTCTATGGGCGACGGATGTACGACACGATGCGTGTCTGGGAGAGCGACGACTGGTTGACGAACGAGCCCGCGGTGGTCCGTGAGTACGCCGAGATCTGGCGTGAGGCCGACAAGGTCGTCTACTCCTCCTCGCTCACCGACGTCTCGACCGCGCGCACGAGGATCGAGCGGCAGTTCGAGCCCGAGGCGGTGCGACGGCTCAAGGAGACCTCCGGCGCGGACCTGAGCATCGGAGGCGCGGGGATCGCGGCCGAGGCCTTCCGGCACGGCCTGGTCGACGAGTGCGTGCTGCTGCTGTGCCCGGTCCTGGTCGGCGGCGGCAAGCCGGCACTGCCTCGAGGCGTACGACTCGACCTCGAGCTGCTGGACCACCGACGGTTCGACAACGGCGTGGTCTACGTCCGCCACGCGGTCCGACACCGCGCATGACATTTGCGCCGGACAGCGGCAGTTCAGGGCGATGAGGGCTTGGCCTTGATGACCGCGATGGGGCGGTTCGGGCCGGGAGTCCGGGCGAGGCGCTGGTCACCGGTGAGCAGGGTGACCTGGAGCGCCTCGGCGGCACCGCCCTGTGGGGTCAGGGCTGAGTGGTGGCCTCGTCCGACTCTGGGAGCGTGATGCCGGTGGTCGCCAGGCGTGCCTCCTTGGCCTCCTGGAGAGCATGGTCACTTAACGAACATCCGTAGGGCCCGTGGTTGCAGTAGCCGTTGGGGTTCTTGTGGAGGTACTGCTGGTGGTAGTCCTCGGCATACCAGAACGGGCCCACGGACTCGGCGGAGGCGAGCTCGGTCGTGATCGTCCCGAGCCCGTGCGAGGTCAGCTCATGCTGGAACGCCGCGGCGGTGGCCCGCGCCGCCCGCTCCTGCTCCGGCGTGGTCCAGAAGATCGCCGAGCGGTATGCCGTGCCGATGTCGTTGCCCTGCCGGTTGCCCTGGGTGGGGTCATGGTTCTCCCAGAAGGCCTTGAGCAGCAGCTCCGGTGAGGTCGTCGTCGGGTCGTAGGCGACCAGGACCGTCTCGGCGTGGCCGGTGAGCCCGGTGGTCGACTCCTCGTAGGTGGGGTTGGGCGTGTAGCCACCCTGGTAGCCGACGGCGGTCGTCACCACCCCCGGGAGCCGCCAGAAGATCCGCTCGGACCCCCAGAAGCAGCCCATCGCGACGTAGAGGACCTCGGTCCCCTCGGGCCAGGGCCCCTCGAGCGGCGTGCCGAGCACCTCGTGGGTCTGCGGCACCCGGAAGGTCCGCTGGTCCCGCCCGGGCAGGGCCTGCTCGGGGGCAGGCATGGTGGTCTTGGCGCGCGATCCGAACAACATGTGCCGTTCAACTCCCGCGTCGGGCGCGGTGTTCCGCCCGTTATCGGTCGGTCATCTTCGGGGCCCGATGAGCTACTCGGTTGCGTCCGCCCCGGCCGGGCAGGTTGGCTGGCGCCATGGTCTCCGTCGCCGGCGTCTCCATCGCTGCCGTCACCGCGGCGGATGCGGCGCAGGCGGAGCGGTTCGCGGCCTGGAACGCCGTCTTCACGGCGGTCGACCGCGCATCGTTCGGCCCGCAGGAGCAGGGGTGGACCTTGGCGGAGATGCGCCTCAAGGAGTCCTCGCCGTACAGCCGCACGATCTGGCGTGCGGCGCTGGACGCGGCGGGCTCGGTCGTGGGGAGCGCCCTCGTCGAGCTGCCGACGGCCGACAACCCGCACCTCGCCTACGGCCGGATCGCCGTTCTCCCCGGAACCGACGGACACGACACTCAGGA